>DIAY01000257.1:8805-14889 GCA_002414905.1 Holophagales bacterium UBA5066
CGGCCGGCGTCCGGGACCTTCGACCCGTCGCGCGTGACGGGCCTGGGGCTCCTGATTGCGGACGGCCAGGTGGGTCCGTTCCGGCTCGAGGTGTCCGGGATCACGGCCGCGTCGCGCTTCCTGTCGGCCTGAGAACCGCCGGACCAGCCCCCCGAGAAGCTGCCGGCGCTGGCCCGAAGCTCTCCGGCCGGCCTGCTCGAATCGTCGTTCATGACACGATCCGGCGTATGAAGACGATCGGACTCATCGGAGCAGGCCACATTGGAAGCCAGGTCGCGCGTCTCGCGGTTGCGAACGGCTACAACGTCGTAATCAGCAACTCGCGGGGCCCCGAGACGCTCGAGGCGCTCGTGAAGGAGCTCGGTACGAATGCCCGCGCTGCGACGCCGCTCGAGGCGGCGACGGCAGGAGACCTCGTTGTGGTGACGATCCCCCTCAAGAACATCGGCAGCGTTCCCGTCGAGCCGCTGGAGGGCAAAGTAGTCATCGACACGAACAACTACTACCCGCAGCGCGACGGGCAGATCCCCGAGCTCGACGACGAGTCGACGACCACGTCGGAGCTCCTGCAGGCACACCTTCCGAAATCGAAGGTGGTCAAGGCCTTCAACCACATCTATGCCGCAGAGCTGACGACTCACGGGCAGCCGGCCGGCACCCCGAACCGCCGCGCTCTGGTCAGCGCGGGCGACGATCCGTCGGCGAAGGGCACCGTCACCCGGATGCTCGACGCGTTCGGATTCGACACGGTGGACGCGGGAGCGCTGAAGGAAGGCTGGCGAATCCAGCGCGATACACCCGGCTACGGGCCACGGCGCAACGCCGAGGAGCTGAGGAAGGACCTCGCGGCGGCAAAACGCTATCGGGACAAGTAACGCGACCGCCCGGCCAGACGAGGCGAGTTTTCAGAACACCGCGGACGGAATCAGAGGACGAAGCCCTTGGGCACCACCACGATGTGGCCGTCACTGCCGGCGAGCGGCACGGTCGTCAGGCCCTTCCGTCGTGTAGCTGTGGAGGTAGACCCCGCCGCCGGTGATCGAGCTGCAAACGCCGGAGCCGCTCTCGATCACACCGCAGGCGACGATCGAGTCCAGTGCCGTTCCCGTCTGCCCCGGTGCCGCGTGGACGAACTCCGCCGGCGGGAGCTCGCCGACCCCGTCGACGAGATGGTCGATCACAAGGAGCCGCCCCTGATTCCGCTTGCGCGTGCCCGAAGGAACGTCCGCTCCCTCTCGTTTGTGGCGAGCTCCGCGGCCCGCTCGAAGTCGGCCCGGGCCTCGTCGAGCCGGCCGAGCTTCAGAAGAAGGTCGCCCCGCACGCTCGGCAGAAGGTGGTATCGCGCGAGCGTCGGCTCGGCGGCCAGCGTGTCGACGATCGCGAAGCCGGCTGCGGGCCCGAACGCCATTCCGTGGGCGACCCCGCGATTCAGCTCGATGACAGGAGAGGGCGAGAGCCTCGCGAGCTCGTCATAGAGCCGCGCGATCCGCGTCCAGTCCGTCTCCTCGAACGTTGCGGCGCGCGCGTGACACGCCGCGATCGCCGCCTGGAAGGTGTAAGGGCCCCACGCTCCCAAGAGCCGCTCCGCGGTCGCGAGCGCTTCGAGGCCGCGCCGGATGAGGAGGCGGTCCCATCGTGAGCGATCCTGATCGAAAAGAAGGATCGGCTCGCCGGACGGGCCGACGCGAGCGGCGAGTCGCGACGACTGAATTTCCATGAGCGCGACGAGCCCGTGGACCTCCGCCTCGCCCGGCGTCAGGCCGACAAGGATCCTGCCGAGGCGAAGCGCTTCCGCGCAGAGCCGCGGGCGGGTCCAGTCGCTCCCGGCCGTCGCGGCGTACCCCTCGTTGAAGATCAGGTAGACGACCTCGAGCACCGACGTCAGACGGTTGGCGCGGTCGGCTCCGCTCGGCAGCGCGAAGGCTACGCGCGCCTTGGAAAGGCTGCGCTTGGCGCGCACGAGGCGCTGTGCCATGGTGGCTTCCGGGACGAGGTACGCCCGCGCGATCTCTCCCGTCGTGAGGCCGAGGAGCATCCGGAGCGTGAGGGCGACGCGGGCTTCGGGGGAGAGAACGGGATGGCAGGCCGTAAACACGAGCCTCAATAGATCGTCTCCGACGTCGTCGTCGAGCGCCGCTTCGAGCCTCGCCTCGGCGCTCTCCCGCTCGGATTCGAGGCTCCGCCCCAACGCCTCGTGCTTCCTCTCGAGGAGCTTGCCGCGGCGGAGGTGATCGAGGGCACGGTTCTTCGCCGTAGCCATGAGCCAGGCGCCGGGATTGTCGGGTACGCCCGCCTCGGGCCACCTCTCGAGAGCGGAGACGAGGGCGTCCTGTGCGAAATCCTCAGCAAGCCCGACATCCCGAAGCATACGCGCGAGGCGGGCGACGAGTCTCGGCGATTCGATCCGCCATACGGCTTCGATCGTGCGATGCGGATCGGGCTCCGTCACGGAGCCCGATTAGAGCATCACGGAATCGCTGGCGCGGCGGGCCGGTCAGCTCTTTTTCTGGAGATGTTCTGGTACCGGGCGCCCGGCAGCCACGAGCTCGGCGGCGAGACGCTCCCTGCGCTCGATGAGCTCCGCCATGTACTCCGGATCAAAATCGGAGGCGTCGAATACCTGCCGGATTTCGATCTCGGAATCGCCTTCGTGGGGGTTCGGGCAGCGCTTCACCCATTCGATCGCCTCTTCCATGGTCTTCACCTCCCAGATCCAGAAGCCCGCGACGAGCTCCCTGGCTTCGGTGAATGGGCCGTCGACGACGGTTCGCTTGCTGCCCGAGAACCTGACCCGCGCGCCCTTCGCGCTCCGTTGGAGGCCGTCGGCCGCGAGCAGCACTCCCGCCCTGAGGAGCTCCTCGTTGAAGTTCCCCATGGCGGCGAGAAGTTCCTTCCCGGGCATGACCCCCGCTTCGCTTTCCTTGTTGGCCTTGACCAGAATCATGACTCGCATCGTCCTGCTCCTTGCGTTTTCCAGACTTGAGGCCCTCTCCGGTGTCCAGCGAGCCGCCTCTCATGGTAGCGACGAACGAGGGTCGGTAAAATCGACAGCCATGTCCTGCGGCTCGCTAGAAGCGCAGCGTCGGCAAGAGTCGGAAGACGGTCGCTCCCGACAGTTCTGACCGGGAAACACCTCCCGCCTAGACTGGACCCCAAGGAGTCTGCATGGCACGACCGATTTCCGAGATCATAGACGACATCGTGGCGAACCTCCGGGAGCTGAGGGACGCTGTCGACCCTATGGCAAGGCTGGCCTCCGTCTTCAAGGAAGCCGACGCCCCCGTCGCAACCAGTGCGGCCGAGAAGAAGCCCGGAAGGAAGTCGGGACGGTCGAAGGCGTCCTCTTTCACCGTGAAGGCTGCTGCGGTGCCTGCCAAGCCACCTGCGGCCGCCAGGGAGGCCCGGAAGCCGAGTCCCGCGCTCCAGGCGCAGGGACGCTACATGTCGGCGATTCGTCGGCTCTCTAAGTTTCAGAAGGCTCAGGTCAAGAAGATCCGGGCCGAGAAGGGCGTCGAGGAGGCGATCAGGGTCGCATTGGCGAAGGCGGCCAGGAGCGCATAGGGCTGCAAGGTGCCACAGAGATCTCCTGTGTCTCCGGCGAGGTGCCTGACTGACGAGCTGGGCGATGGGCGATGGCCCATAGCCCGGCACAATCGGCAGGTCGGCGCGCTCCGGGCCTGTGATCCACGTCGAGACCTCCTTCCTCGTCGACCTGATGCGGGAGGCGGCGCGGGGAGAGTCGGGCCCGGCGACGCGATTCCTCGAGTCCCGCCCCGAGGAGGTCCTCGGCGCGTCGGTCTTCGTTTTTTGCGAGCTGGCGGCCGGGGCCGAGCTGGCGCGAGACACGACCCGGGAGCGCGAACGGGTCGCGCGGCTCATGGAGTCGCTCGAGACCGTGAACCCCGACGAGGCCTTCGCCACGACCTACGGGCGTTTCCTCGCGCGGATGCAGCGCGCGGGGTGCAGATCGGGACAATGGACCTCCTCATCGGCACCGCGGCGCTCGAGGGCGGCGTGCCGCTCGTCACGCGGAACCGGAAGGACTTCGAGAAGATTCCCGGCCTCGACGTGCTGATCTACTGATCCCCCTTCGCTCCGGCCACGCCACGCCCGGAGAACCCCGGGGCACAGTCGACCTGGTCCAAAGAGCCTCGGAATGAAGCTGAAAAAAGCGATCCTCGACGAAGACGTCGGGAAGGACGGGGCTCGTTCGACGTTTACAAACCGGTAAACCGCTCTCCACCGTTCTCTCCCCGAATCGTCTCCCGAGAGCGTTTCCGGCCCCCGAAAGCCGGCCTCTGCGCTTCCCGGAGTTCTCAGCGATGGCTTTGTGAGAACGCGGTCAGCGACGAGACGGCCTCGAAAACCGAGCCAACACTGGCCCTTTCAACGCAAAACGCCGGCTGCATAGCCGGCGCTCGTCGTTAACCGCATCCCGGGCTCGGGTTAGCGGGAAAAATCAAGTGGCTCCGCAGGTAAGACTCGAACTTACAACCCTTCGGTTAACAGCCGAATGCTCTACCATTGAGCTACTGCGGAACGTTTTCGAAAGAGCACCCTCGCGGCGAGACCCGCGCGGAAGGCGGAGTCTAGGAGACCCCGCACCGCAGCGTCAAGCGAGGGGTCGGCTGCGATAACCTCGCATCCTGGGTGTCGGAGACGGCGCCGGGAGGCCGGGATGAGACGGAGGATCCTTCTGCTGGCGGTCGGGGCGCTTCCCGCGGGCGGGGCCGGGCCGAGAACCCGGCCGACGTCGTGACGAAGATTGCGGCCGCCCGGACTCTCGGCCGGATGACGCCGGGAGGGAGGGCACCCTCCTTCACGCGGAAGGCGGCCGTTTCGGAGGCGTGCCGCTCCAGGCACGGGTGACAGAGACCCGCGTTCGCGGCCGGTTCGCGCCGTCGCCGACGGGGCCGCTCCACCTCGGGAGCCTCGTTGCCGCCGTCGGTTCGTGGCTCGCGGCGCGAAGCGCCGGAGGCGAGTGGCTCGTAAGGATGGAGGACCTCGACGGACCGCGCGTCGTCCCCGGAGCGGCCGGGGAGATCCTGCGCGCGCTCGAGAGGTACGGCCTGACGTGGGACGGCGAGGTCGCGGTCCAGTCGCGGCGGACGGCGCTCTACGAAGAGGCACTCGCGCGGCTCCGGGACGCGCGGCGCGCCTACGACTGCGGCTGCACGCGGGCGGAGGTTGCCCGCGCCGCGGACGCGCCCGATGTCTCGGACCCGGTGGATGCGGCCGGGGCCGTCTACGCCGGAACGTGTCGGGCGGGGCTCGCGCCAGAGCGGGCCGCCCGTGCGATCCGGTTCCTCGTCTCGGAGGGGGTGATCGCGTTCGAGGACCGGCTCCGCGGGCGCATCGAGGAGGACGTCTCGCGCGTGGTGGGCGACTTCGTCGTGAAACGGGCGGACGGTCCGTTCGCCTACCAGCTCGCCGTCGTCGTCGACGACGCCGCTCAGCACGTGACCGAGGTCGTCCGCGGCGGCGATCTCCTCTCGTCCACTGCGCGGCAGATCGCGCTCCAGCACGCGCTCGCCCTGCCGACACCGGCGTACGCCCACCTCCCGCTCGTTCTCGGCCCCGACGGGAACAAGCTCGGCAAGCGCGACGGGGCGCTGCCCCTCGAGACTCTCGACGAGCGGCGCGTTCGCGAGAGCCTCGCCGTCGCGCTCCGGATCCTCGGCCAGGTGGTGGCGGACGGGCCGCCGGGAGAGATGCTCGGGGCGGCCGTGCGCGGGTTCGACGTGACCCGCATACCGTGCGGGCCGATGCAGGCTGGCGAGGAGGAGGCTGTCAGGGACGCCGGCGGCGTGGAGCCCTCCGGCTCCTCGCGGCGGTAACGGACGGCGTGAGGACCGACCGGGCCTCGGCGAGCTTTTTCCCGAACGCGCCGAGGTCGTTCGCTTCCACGAGAGCGCGCCACGAGGCGAGCTCTCGGTCGAGAAGATCGAAGAGACCAGGCGTCGCGGGGTTGCGCGCCTGGATCGGGAGCGTGAGGTCGGGCGCCTGGTGGAGGATCGGCGCGGCCAGCTCGCAAAGCCTCCGGAAGCTCGTCGAGGCGAGGCCGTCGAGGCTCCTCACCTTCAC
>DIAY01000257.1:14994-22559 GCA_002414905.1 Holophagales bacterium UBA5066
GCCGCGCGTGTGGCGGCGGGAACGCCGGCGTCGCAGAGGATGAGGTTCTGGCCGTCCAGGGAACGAACCCCGGGGCCGAACATCGGGTGGACGGAGGCGACGGAGAGACCGTGGCGCGCGGCCCTGGCGTAGACGGGGAGGAGCGGCCCCTTCACGCTCGCCACGTCGAGGACGAGGCCAGGAGGAGAGAGGGAGAGGATCTCGGCGAGGACGGAGGGCGTCGCCTCGAGGGAGACGGAGACGACGACGGCGTCGGCAGCAGCGGCGGTCTCGAGCGGGACCGAGGGGAAGCCGGGCAGCCGCCGGAGAGGGTCGTGGATCGCGACGGCGTGGCCCGCCGCGTGGAATGCGCGGGCGAGGAGCCGGCCCATCCGGCCGGCCCCGCCGACGATCAGGATCTTTCGTGAACCCGCGCGCCGGCGGGCGTCGCCGCGCGGGGCCATGCTTTACCGTGCGACGCGCAGGAAGCGCTTGCCGAGCCGCACGTACCGCACAGCTCCCGCTTCGAGAGCGAACGGTTCGGCGGGGTTGTCGACCTTCACGAAGGTGACACCGTCGTCGGACAGGGAGACGGCTCCCTCCTTCACCTTCTGCCGTGCCACGTTCTTGCTGGCGGCGAGGCCGAGAGCGGCGAGGAGCGAAGCGACGTCGGCGGGAGCGGGGTCGGGGAGGGCGACGGTGTCGGCTTTCACCGGGCCGTCGGCCTTCGCGAAGCGCCGCTCGAACTCGGCCTCGGCGGTGGCGGCGGCCTCGGCACCGTGGAAGTCGGAGACGAGCTGGCGGGCGAGGTCCATCTTCACCCGTTTGGGATGCTTCGCTCCCGAGGCGACCGCGGCCTTCAGGGCTTCGATGTCGTGCGGGAAGAGGTCCGTCAGGAGCGTCCACCAGGTCCACATCATGTCGTCCGACACCGACATGACCTTGCCGAAGATCTCGTCGGGCGCCTCGTCGATGCCGACGTGGTTGCCGAGCGATTTCGACATCTTCTCGACGCCGTCGAGGCCGACGAGGAGCGGCGTCGTCATCACGCACTGAGGGGCGAGACCGTAGCTCCTCATCAGCTCGCGGCCGACGAGGAGGTTGAAGAGCTGGTCGGTGCCGCCGAGCTCGACGTCGGCCTCGAGGGCGACGGAGTCGTATCCCTGGCAGAGCGGGTAGAGAAGCTCGTGGACGGAGATCGGCTGGCCCGCCTTGTAGCGCTTGGAGAAGTCGTCGCGCTCGAGGAGCTGGGCGACGGTGTAGCGCCCGGCGAGGCGGACGAGGCCGTCGGCGCCGAGGGCGCCGAGCCAGCGGGAGTTGAAGTCGACGACGGTCGTCTTCGGGTCGAGGATCTTGAAGACCTGCGACTTGTAGGTCTCCGCGTTGGCGAGGACCTCGTCCTTCGTGAGCTGCGGGCGCGTCGTCTTCTTGCCGGTCGGATCGCCGATGAGGCCGGTGAAGTCGCCGATGAGGAAGACGACCTCGTGCCCCAGCTCCTGGAAGTGGCGCATCTTCCGGAAGACGACGGTGTGACCGAGGTGAAGGTCGGGGGCGGAGGGGTCGAAGCCGACCTTGACCCTCAGCGGCTTTCCGCTCTTTCGGGAGGCTTCCAGCTTCGCGGCGAGCTCGTCCTTCTGGACGCAGGTCTCGACACCCTTGAGGAGGAGCTCGAGCTGTTCGGGGACGGGGAGGAAGTTCGGCACGGGCGGATTCTAGTGGCCCCGCCTGCCGGCCCGCGACGCGAAGGCCTTCCCGTCCGTAGACTCCCGAAGTGGAGACCGACGAGCTGAACCGGCTGATCCGGTCGCTGAACGCCGCCGGGGAAGGCCCCGGCGCAGAGCCGCCGATCCTCGAGCACGTCCGCGAGGGCGAGCAGCCCAACGTCTTTCCTGGCCTCGCTGCGACTTCCCTCCTCGCCGACGGTGACGTGGCGCCTCGTCTCGCCGCCCTCCTGACGGAGACGGTCCGCCGCGGCGGGACCGACCTTCTCCTGGTCCCGCGCTCGGAGCCGGTTCTCCGACTCCACGGTGTGCTCGAGCCGGTCGCCTCGGCGGGAGGGGAAGCTCTCGGCCCGTCCGACGCGTTCGAGCTCCTCGCGCCCTCCCTGTCGGCCGACCGCCGGCGCCGCTTCGCCGAGGGCGGGGCCGTCGACCTCTCCCTGCGCGTCGGGACCCTCGGCCGCTTTCGCGTGAACCTGCACCGGACCAGGGGAGGGACGGCCGCCGCGGTCCGCGTCCTGCCGAAGCGGATCCCCCCGCTCACCGAGCTCGGCCTGCCGGAATCGCTCTACGACCTGACGAAGGCGGCGCGGGGGCTCGTCCTCGTGACCGGCGCGACCGGTTCCGGGAAGACGACGACGCTCGCCGCCCTCGTCGACCGGATCAACCGGACCTCGCGCCGGCACGTCGTGACGATCGAGGATCCCGTCGAGTACGAGCACGCGCACGGGACGTCGATCGTCGAGCAGGTGGAGGTCGGGGTGGACGCCCCGACCTTCGCCGCGGCGCTCGTTGCGGCGCTGAGACAGGACCCCGACGTGATCCTCGTCGGCGAGATGCGCGACCTGGAGACGACCCGGGCGGCGCTGACCGCCGCCGAGACGGGGCACCTCGTCCTCGCCACGCTCCACACGAACGACGTGCCCCAGACGGCGAACCGGATCACCGACATCTTCCCCGCCGAGCAGCAGGCGACCGTGAGACAGCAGCTTTCTCTCGCGCTCTCGGCCGTCGTCTGCCAGCAGCTCGTCCCTCGAGCCGACGGGAAGGGGCGGGTCGTGGCAACGGAGGTCCTCGTGGCGACGGATGGCGTGAGAGCGCACCTGAGAAAGGGGACGTTCCACCAGCTCCACACCGAGCTGACGCTCGGGCGGCGTTTCGGAATGATGACGATGGAAGACTCGCTCGCCCGGCTCGTGAAGGCCGGGACGATCAGCGAGGCCGAGGCGCGCCTGAGGGCCGGGCATCCCGACGACCTCGCGGCGCTGCTCCGGTAGGGCGCCTCACTCGGCGTCGAGACAGGTCTCGAGGACGCGCGTCGTCTGGCCCGCGCGGACCTCGAAGGTGACCGTCACGGCGCAGCCGTTCGCCGCGCTCGCGAGGATGGCCTTGTACGGTCCGGGGGGGAGCGGGAGCTGGGCGGGGAGGGGCATGGGGCCGGCGACGCGGCGCCCGGAGATGCTCGTGACCTCCTCGAGGACTCCGTCGGGAACGAGCGCGACGAGGAGCAGCCCCGGCCTGCCGGAGGCCGGGGCTCGCCCGGCGCCGCGTCCGGAGTGTGGGGCGGCGGCGACGGCTTTCGTGCCGATCCCTTCCGCCGGCGGCTCCGGGGCCGAGACGATGACGTTGAGGGCGAAGGCGAGCGCGCCGGTGAACGCCGCGATGCCGAAAATGAGGACCGCGCGTCCGAACACGAGCTCCCGCGAGAGGAGGCGTGCCGTCGGCTCGAGCGACGGGACCAGCTCGGCCCGCGGGGCCTCGGCCTGGGGAAACGAGGCGGCGTCGCCATCGGTGTCGTGGACCGCCTCCGGGGGCGGTCCTTCGCCGAACGGGGCCAGCTCGGCCCGTCTCTCCTCCAGCTCGCGCGCAACGGGACGGACCTCGTCCAGGGCTTGCCAGAGGCCGCCGACGATCTCCTCCCAGGAGGAGGGGCGGTCCTCGCGGCGGCGCGCGGTCATTCGCTCGACGAGCTCGACGAGCCCCGGAGCCGGCCCGCCGCGCACGGACGGGATGGAGAGTCTCGGCCAGGCGTGGGCGAGGTGGGCGTTGACGATCGCCGGGAGCGTCGATCCCTCGACGGCGGGCCGGCCGGTGAAGAGCTCCCAGACGGTGAGGCCGAAGGAGTAGACGTCGGCCCGGAAGTCGAGCGTCTGGCCCTTCGGGAGGCCGAGCAGCTGCTCGGGCGGGGCGTAGACGAGCTTGCCGAGGAAGGCCCCGTGCTGGGTCAGGCCCGCGGAGTCGGCGGCGAAGAGATCCTTGGCGACTCCGAAATCGATCAGCTTCGGGGCGAAGCGCCCGTCCTCGGTCGCGACGAGGACGTTGTCGGGGGCGACGTCGCGGTGGACGATTCCCGCCCGCGCCACCGCCGCGAGCGCCTCGGCGACCGGGATCAGGATCGGGATCAGCTCCCAGGCGGGGCGGAGGGTGAAGTGCGAGAGCGGCACGCCCCGCACCAGCTCCAGCGCGAGCCAGCCGTACCCCTCGAGCGTGACGCCCCAGTCGTGCAGCTTCGGAAGCGCCGCGTGGGAGAGACGCACGAGAAGATCGGCCTCCCTCTCGAACCTCTCCTGCGGACGGAACTCCGGGTCGAGGTCGGCGAGGCTCGTCACCTTGAGCGCGACCTCGAGACCGTCGGCGTCGCGCATGGCGCGAAAGACCCCGGAGAGGCCGCCCGTAGCGAGCCGCTCGACGATGGTGTAGCCCGGGACGAGGTTCGGCCGGACGATCACGGCAGTCATCTTCTCAGAGGCGGGGGCGGCCCGGCGTGGAACGGACCGCCTCCACCTGCTTCAGCGTGGGACCGGAACAGGCGTCGGAGCCGGGACGACGGGCTCGGCCGGTGGCGCGGAGGACTCGCGCCGGAACTTTTCCATCTCCTCCTGCTGGTGCGCCCGGTCGGCCGCCCGGTCCCTCTCCATCTGCTCGAGCTGCCGCTGGAGCGCAGCCTTGTCGGCCTCGAGCGCGGTCAGGGCGCGCTGCATCCGACCCTCGAGGTCTTTCCGGCGGGCGTCGGCGTCGGAGAGGCGGCCACGAAGCTCGCCGACGGCCTGCT
The DNA here is from genome assembly GCA_002414905.1 of Holophagales bacterium UBA5066. GTDB lineage: Bacteria > Acidobacteriota > Thermoanaerobaculia > UBA5066 > UBA5066 > UBA5066. The sequence continues at coordinate 19,744 of DIAY01000257.1, forward strand.
GGCTCACACCGGCGGTCTTCTCGAGCTCGTCGATCTTCTTCGCCACCTCGGTCGACTCGACGGCGAGGGCGTCGCGCTCCTTCTGCATTTCCTCGACCCGCGTCCCGAGCTCCTTCCTCACGCCCTGAACACTCTCGTCGGCGGCCCGCGTCACCCGCTCCACGGTCTGGCGGGTCTTCCAGACGTTGAAGCCGAGTGCGAACGCGAGGACGACCAGGGCCGCGGCAGTCAGGAGGAGGCCGATTTTCAGGGAACGCGTGGCGCTCTGGATGGTGTCGGCGACGATCTCGCGGACGAAGACGGTTCCTTTCTCGACGAACCCGGCATCCCCCTGCTCGCGAGCCTTCGAGAGGGCGTCCTGGATCATGATCATGACCGTTTTCGGGCCGACGGGTTTCTCGCCGGAGGCGGTCAGGACATTCCGGGCCTTCCTCGAGCCGGTGTCCTCGACCCGGCGCCGGGAGGCGCTGTCGTCGGGCCGCCGGGAGGCGCTGTCGTCGAACACCGGCATGGGCGTGGTCCGGGAGGCCTCCGAGGCGAAATGGCGAACCGTGAAGACCGGTCCCCACGCGCCGAAGCGGACCTCGCTGCCGTCGGCGACGAGGTGGTCGAGCGGGAGCTCACCCTGGGCCGAGAGCTCGCGGTCGCCCGCCGAGCGAACTCGCAGGCCGCCTGCTTCCTCGGAGATCTCGATCACGCGGCCGCGCGCCCCGCCATCTCCCGGCTGGGCCGGATCGACCCTCAGGTCGACACCTTCGGCATCGCCGACCCTGACGAGGTCCTTCGGGAAGGAGAACTCGCGATCGATGAGGGAACCGGAGACGAAGCGAACGACGATCGACATGCAAGCCTCCTCCGCCCCCGGCGGAAAATCGTGCCGCCGGGATTATCGGCCCGCCCGGGGCCCGGTCAGGCGAGGATCTTCTCGAGTCGGGCGAAGAGGAACTCGAGGGCGACCGCGTTCTCGCCCCCTTCCGGGATGATGAGGTCGGCGTAACGCTTGGACGGCTCGACGAACTCGAGGTGCATCGGCCGGACGGTGGACTCGTACTGGGACACCACGCTCTCGAGGGTCCGTCCGCGCTCGGCGATGTCTCGCCGGATGCGGCGGATGAGTCGGACGTCGGCGTCGGTGTCGACGAAGATCTTCACGTCGCAGAGCTTCCTCAGCTCCGGCTCGGCATAGATGAGGATGCCGTCGACGAGGATCACCTTGCGGGGCTCCATCCGGCGGGCCTCGGGGGCGCGCCGATGGGTCTTGAAGTCGTAGATGGGAACCTCGACGGTCGCCCCCCCCTTCAGGGCCCTGAGGTGCCGGACGAGAAGGTCCGTCTCGAGGGAGTCGGGGTGGTCGAAGTTCTTCTGGTCGAGCATGTCCTTCGGGAGGTCGACCCAGTCGCGGTAGTACCAGTCGTGGGAGAGGATCGCGATGCGGTCCTCTCCCACGCGGTTGCGAATGGCGTTGGCGACGGTCGTCTTGCCGGAGCCCGTCCCTCCGGCGACGCCGATGACCAGAGGCGGCGCCGTCACGCGCAACCCTCCACGCGCGAGGGCCGTGAGGAGGGTGCGGCTGCGCCGCCCGGCGTCACTTGAAGGCCTCGATCATTTCCTTCGCCGTGGCGGCTTCCTTGCCTTTCGGCTCGAGACGCAGGTACTCGGAGAGGTGCTTGTTCATGTCGGGGATCTTGTTGAGGTTCACGCACGCCATGCCGAGGAGGAAGTGTGCGTTCGCGTAGTCGGGCGCCCCTTCGAGGATCTTCCTGAGGATCGGCTCGGCCTCCTTGAACTTTCCCTTGTTGAAGAAGTCGACCGCCTGGTTGTAGAGGATCTCGGGCTTGTCGGGGTTGGCAGCGATGAACTTCTTCTCGTACTCGGCCCCCTTCGCCTTGTCCCCCTTCGCCTTGTAGGCTTCCATCAGGAACCCGAAGAGCGAGCTGTTGTCGGCCTCGATCGAGAGCGCTTTCTCGCCCCACAGGATCACGAGGTCCCAGTCCTTTTTGGCAGCCGCGACCTTCGTGCCCATGTCGTACGCGCCGGATTTCCCGGGTCCGAGCTCGATCGCCTTCTTCGCCCCTTCGACCGCGCCGTCGAGGTCCCCGGCCTGGAACTTCTCGACCGCGTCGTTGAATGCGAGCGTGTAGGGGTCCACGACTTCCTTGACGACCCCCCTCTGGACCGCCTGGTCCTGCGTCAGGAGCTCGATGTCGAGCTCGCCCGTCGTGGCGATCGGGACCTTGAACTGCGCCTTGTTGACGCTGATGAACCCCTTCTTCTCGAACAGGTAGTCGTACTTGAAGGTCGAGTCGTTGAGGATCGTCCCCCACTTCCCGTCCTTGTCGGTCGTCAGGACGACCTTGAACTTACCGAGCATCGGGGTGGTGATCGACACGGTCGCGCCTTCGATCGGCGCGCCCTTGCCGTCCGTGACCTTCCCCACGATCCTGGCCTGGGGGCCCGCAAGGGCCAGCCCGCTGACGGCGAGCAGAATCGCAATCAGTCCGGTCGAGAGGATTTTCTTCTGGTTCATCTCTACCTCCGGTGGTGGCCGGGGCCACCAACAGGGCATTCTAGCGAAAACCGTGCCGTTCTTCTCGCGCGGAGGATGGAGAGAACGACCTTAGTGGAGGGCGGTCATCGGGACGTAGCTCCCGTCTGAGGTCCTGCTCCCGGGTGTGGCTCCGTCGTTCAGGACACCATATGCGGCGAAGTCGGAGGTTCCGGACTCGACGCGGACGCGCGCATGGCCGCGTGCAAGGCCTGCCTCCAGGAGGATTCCCGAGAGCTGTGACCAGTCGCCCCCGGCGAGGACGACCCTC
>DIAY01000050.1 GCA_002414905.1 Holophagales bacterium UBA5066
GAGCCGAGGAAGAGGCAGGCCTTGAAGAAGGCGTGGGTGAAGACGTGGAACATCCCCGCGCCGAACGCCCCGACGCCGCACGCCAGGAACATGTAGCCGAGCTGCGAGACGGTGGAGTAGGCGAGGACCTTCTTGATGTCGTTCTGGGCGAGGCCGATCGTCGCGGCGAAGATGGCGGTCCCGCCGCCGATCCAGGCGACGACCGTCATCGCGTCGGGGGCCAGGACGAAGATGGCCGAGCAGCGGGCGACGAGATAGACGCCGGCCGTGACCATCGTCGCGGCATGGATGAGGGCCGAGACGGGGGTCGGGCCGGCCATGGCGTCGGGAAGCCAGACGAAGAGCGGCACCTGGGCGCTCTTTCCGACCGCGCCGAAGAACAGGAGGAGGCAGACGGCGTAGACGCTGAGGGACGGGTGGCCGTTCATCGCCCCCTGCCTGGCCTGGTCGACGAAGGAGAAGTCCATCGTCCCGAAGAGGGAGAGGACCCCGAAGATCCCGAGGATCATCCCGAAGTCGCCGATCCGGTTCGTGACGAACGCCTTCTTGCCGGCCTGGTGGGCGATGTCCTTCTCGTAGTAGTAGCCGATGAGGAGGTAGGAGCAGAGCCCGACGCCCTCCCAGCCGATGAACAGAACCGGCAGGCTGTTGGCGAGGACGAGGGTCAGCATCGCGAACATGAAGAGGTTCAGGTAGGCGAAGTAGCGCCCGTAGCCTTCCTCGTCCTGCAGGTAGCCGACGCTGTAGACGTGGATGAGCAAGCCGACGAACGTGACGAACGACACCATCATCGCCGACAGCGGGTCGAGGCGGAACGCGAAGTCCACCGACACGCGCCCGGCCGCCATCCAGCGCCAGGCGGTCTGGATGACGGGCGGAAGACCGCCCTCGGTGGCGAGGGAGCCGGCGACGTAGGGGACGAGATTGGCGAAGGCGACGACCGCGGAGAGGCCGGTCGCCAGGACGCCGACGACCCCGTAGAAGAGCCGCTCCCCGTAGGGAAGGAACGGTCCGGCGTGGGCGTGGTCGTCGTGCCCGTGGTGCCCGTGGTTGTCGTGGTCCGACGCCTCGTGATCCTCGGTCAACGCGTGGCCGTCGTGTCCGCTTACGTCGGGGTGGGCGGCCCGCCACGCGCCGGTCGCCTTCGCGGCGCGACGCCACCCGCAGACGAGGGCGACGAGGCCGTTCAGCAGGAACCCTGCGAGCGGAAGGGCGGGAATGAGCCAGAGGGGGAGCGTCATGGCGTCGTTTTCCTCACCACTTCAGCAGGCTGAGCCGGTCGACGTCGATCGTCCGCCGTGCGCGGAACAGGGCGACGAAGATCGCGAGGCCGACCGCGGCCTCTGCCGCCGCGATCGCGATGACGAAGAAGACGACCATCTGTCCGGTCGCGTCTCCCCTCATCCGGGCGTAGGCCAGGAAGAGCAGGTTGACGGCGTTCATCATCAGCTCGAGGGAGAGGAACATCGAGAGCGTGTTTCTCTTCAGGAGCGTCCCGGCGAGCCCGATGACGAACAGGATGGTCCCGACCGCCAGGTAGGCGTTCAGCGGGACGGTCATCGGGACGACGGCGTTCATCGCGGCGCCCTCCATCTCAGTCGAACCTCCGCTTTGAGAGGGTGAGCGCGCCGACGGCCGACGCCAGCAGCAGCACCGAGAGCGCCTCGAAGGCGAGCAGGTAGTCGGAGAAGAGGAGCCTGCCGAGGATCGGGATCTCGTCCGGCGCCGGGATCAGCCCGCCTGCGGCCGGCACCGGGGGTGCCCCGGCTTTCAGGGTCACGCCGAGGAGCAGCCCTCCGAGGGCGACGACCGAGACGAGACCGAGGAGCCTCTGGATCGGCCTCTCGTCGTGTCCCTCCGCTTCCTGGGAAAGGTTCAGAAGCATGATGACGAAGAGGAAGAGGACGAGGATCGCGCCGGCGTAGACGATGATCTGAAGAGCCGCGATGAAGGGGGCGGCCAGCAGCACCGAGAGAACCGCGAGCGCGAAGAACGTCAGGACGAGGGAGATCACGCTCTTGACGGGCGTCTTCACGACGACCATCGCGAGGGCGGAGACGATCGCGAGCCCCGAGGCGATCGCGAAGACGACGAGCTCGAGCGACATCGGCTTCAATCCCTCATTTCGCGGCGACGAACGCCGCTACGACGATCAGGTGGACGAAAGAGAGCGGGAGAAGGACTTTCCAGCCAAGGTCCATCAGCTGGTCGTAGCGGAAGCGGGGGAACGTCCAACGGACCCAGATGAAGAGGGCGATGAAGACGAGCGTCTTGGCGAAGAAGACCGCGATCGAGGCGAGCGCCCCCCAGACCCCGGTGAACGCGATCCCCGGGAGCGACCAGCCGCCGAAGTAGAGGGTCACCACGAGGCCGGAGCCGGCGATGAGGCTCGCGTACTCGCCCATGAAGAACATGCCGAACTTGAAGGCCGAGTACTCCGTGTGGAATCCGGCGACGAGCTCGGCCTCGGCCTCGGCGAGGTCGAACGGAAGCCGGTTCGTCTCGGCGAAGACCGCGATCAGGAAGATCAGGAACCCGATGAACTGGGGAACGGCGTTCCAGACGTGCGCCTGCTGCCACGCGACGACGGCGGGGAGCCGGAGGGAACCGGCCACCAGGAAGGTCGAGGCGGCCGCGAAGCCCATCGCCAGCTCGTAGCTGATGATCTGGGCCGAGGCGCGCAGGCCCCCCAGCAGGGAGTACTTGTTGTTCGACGACCAGCCCGCCAGGACGATGCCGTAGACGCCGAGGGAGGAGAACGCGAAGATGTAGAGGATCCCGATGTTGACGTCGGCGATGATGAGCGGGACGTCCCGCGTGACGCCGCCGATCGTGACCGGGAACGTCGCGCCGAAGGGGATGACCGCGAACGTCACGAGGGCCGGCATCATGGTGATCCAGGGCGCCAGGTTGTAGAGGAGCTTGTCGACGTAGAGCGGCGTGACGTCTTCCTTCATGAAGAGCTTGATCACGTCCGCGACGGCCTGAAAGAGACCGAAGGGTCCGACCCGGTTCGGCCCGGGGCGGTCCTGGATCATCCCGGCGCCACGCCGCTCGGCCCAGACGAGGTTCGGCAGGAGCGCTGCCAGGGCGATCGCCCAGACGAGGAGGATCTTGGCGCCCGCGGCGACGAGGGCGAAGGTGGCGTCGCTCACTTCTCCCCTCCGGCCGGTTTGGCTGAGGCGGCCTCGGCGAGGACCTCGGCGGGGTTATCGAGGCGACGCTCGAGGAGCGCGTCGTAGGAGGAGACGGGGGAGACCGGCGGCTCGGTTCCGACGACGGCCGGGGAATCCCACTCGAGGCCGGCGTAACCCGGCACGGTGCCCCTCATCCGCTCGAAGACGTCCTTCGCTGTCCATTGCGGGTCGAAGACGCCCCATCTCTTTCCGAGGTGAAGGAAGACCTCGAGGTCGGTCCGCACGATCGGCGGCGGGACGATGGCGAGCTGGAATCGCTGGACGAGCCCGAGGACGTTCACGAACGTCCCCTCCTTGCCCGCCAGGCTCGCCACGGGAAGGAGGATGTCGGCGGCCTGGGTGAGCGCGTTCTCCCTGCGTCCGTGGACGACGAGCGTCTTCGCCCTGCGCAGCGCCTTCACGAACTCGGCGTCGGATATGCGGGAGGAGAAGTCCGCATCGGTGATGTAGAGGACCTCCGGCGTGTACGAGCCGTCGAGGAGGCGGGCGAGGGCCGAGCCCTTCCCGGCGCGGGCCACGCCCGCAGCCTCGGCGCCGCGCGAGTTCGGCGCGGCCTCTCTGCCGATGAGCCATCCCCCCGGGACGGCGGGGTTCCTGATCTTTCGCTCGGGGCCGAGGTCGGCGTGAAACTCGACCTGGTCGACGCCCAACGTCCCCTTGAAGAGTTGTGCGAGGAGCCAGCTCTCCTCGGTGGAGAGGCGGGCCGAGCCCAGAACGAGTACGGAGGCCGGGCCCTTGACGACGGCGGCGTCGACGGCGGCCTTCACCCCGTTGAGTGCCTCGCCCCAGTGCGTCTCGCGGGTCTTGCCGCCCGCCCTCAGGACAGGCCTCAGATAGTCGTTCCCGTTCAGCTCCTCGGACCGGAAGCGGCCGTAGTCGCACATCCAGAAGTCGTTCACGGCGAGGTTCACGCGCGGCAGGAAGCGGTAGACCGTCCGGTCGCGGTGCTCGACCGAGATGTTGCAGCCGATCTCGCAGCCGTCGCAGATCGAACGGGCCTTGTCGAGCCACCAGACGCGCTTGCGGAAGCGAAATTCCTTCGTCGTGAGGGCGCCGACCGGGCAGACGTCCGCCGTGCAGCCCGACCAGGCGTTGTCGAGCTCCTTGCCCTCGTGCGTCCAGACGATCGTGTGGCCGCTCCGCTCGATGAACGTCAGCTCGCCCGTTCCGGAGATCTCCCGGCAGAACCGGATGCAGCGCGTGCAGTGGATGCAGCGCGTCATGTCGGCGATGATGTGGGGGCCGATGCTCGTCCGGTCGTAGCCGGGGTACTGGCGGCGCGGCTCGAGCGTGCGCGAGACCGGAAGGCCCGCGCTGACGGCGTTGTCCTGGAGCTTGCACTCGCCCGCCTGGTCGCAGATCGGGCAGTCGAGCGGGTGGTTCAGGAGGAGGAACTCCATCGTCGCGTTGCGCGCGGCGAGGGCCTTCTCGGACGAGGCGAGGACGACCATTCCGTCACGCACCGGGACGGTGCACGACGCCTGGATTTTCGGCACGCCTTCGATCTCGACCATGCACATCCGGCACTGGCCGACGATGGAGAGACGGGGGTGGTAGCAGAAGTGGGGGACGTCGACCCCGGCCGCACGGCACGCCTCGAGGACGTTCGTGCTGTCGGGGACCTCGACCGTCCGGCCGTCGACGGTGACCTTCGCCATCAGGAGTGCATCCCTTCCGCCATCCGCTCGGCGAGCTTCGGGGTGATGTCGGCCGGGGCGGGCTGATCGAACGCCGGGACCACGGACTTCGCGAGGTAGGCCTCGAACTCCTCGCGGAACTTCGGAACCGCCGAGAGGACCGGGGCGATCGCCGCGTCGGCGAAGACGCAGATCGTCATCCCGTTCCCCATCTGACCGGCAACCTGGAGGAGGAGCTCGATATCGGCCGGCTTTCCCTGCCCGGTCACGATGCGCTTCAGCATCTTGAGGAGCCACGGGCAGCCCTCGCGGCAGGGCGTGCACTGCCCGCACGACTCGTGGGCGTAGAACTTGGCGATGTTCTTCAGGGCCAGCGGGATGTCCGTCGTCTCGTCCATCACGATGATCGCGGCCGAGCCGAGCATCGACTTCGCGGCGGCGACGCCGTCGAAGTCGAGCGGGACGCCGCTGATCTCGGCGGCCGTGAGCATCGGCGCCGACGAGCCGCCCGGGATGACGGCCTTCAGCTTCCGTCCGCCCTTCACTCCGCCACACATCGCGAGAAGCTCCTCGAAGGGGATTCCCATCGGCGCCTCGTAGACGCCCGGCTTCTCGACGTGCCCGGAGACGCAGTAGAGCTTCGGGCCGGTGTTCCGCTCGTTGCGGCCGATCCCCTTGAACCAGTCGGCCCCGCGGTCGAGGATGTGCTTCACGCAGCAGAGCGTCTCGACGTTGTTCACGACCGTGGGGGAGTTCCAGACACCCGAGACGGCCGGGAAGGGGGGCTTGATACGCGGGTGACCGCGCTTGCCCTCGAGGCTCTCGATGAGCGCCGTCTCCTCGCCGCAGATGTAGGCCCCGGCTCCGCGGTGGACCGTGATGTCGAAGTCCATTCCGCTTCCGAGGACGTCCGTCCCGAGCAGGCCGGCCTCGTAGCACTCGGCGACGGCGGCGTTCAGGATCTCGGCTCCGTGGACCATCTCCCCGCGGATGTAGATGTAGGCGTGCCTCACGTCGAGCGCGAAGCTGGCGAGCATCATCCCCTCGAGGATCTGGTGCGGGTCCTTCTCGATGAGGATGCGGTCCTTGAAGGTACCGGGCTCCGACTCGTCGGCGTTGCAGAGGAGATAGACGGGCTTGTCGCCCCTCTTCTCCTTCGACGGGACGAAGGTCCACTTCATTCCCGTAGGGAACCCGGCGCCGCCCCGGCCGCGCAGGCCGGAGGCCTTGACCAGGTCGGTCACCTTCGCCGGGGTCCACTCGCCGGTCTTCGACCCCGCGAGGACCTTCTTCCACGAGGCGTAGCCCCCGTCGGCGACGTACGTCGCGAGGGCGCAGGAGTTCGTCTTCCCGAGGCGGGCGGAGAGGACGGGCTGGAATTCGCTCATTTCAGCTCGGAGAGGAAGGCGTCGAGGTTGTCGAGGGTGATCCGCTCGTAGTCGTCGCCGTTCACCATGACGGCGGGTGCCTTGTCGCACTGGGCGAGGCACTCCACCTCGATGACCGTGAACTTCCCGTCGGCCGAGGTCTGGCCCGGCTTCAGGTCTCCGAGCCTCTTGCGGCAGGCGTGGAAGACCTCCTCGGCGCCGTTCAGGTGGCAGGAGATCGAGGTGCAGACCTGGATCAGGTGCTTCCCGACGGGGGCGCGGTTGTACATCGAGTAGAAGGTCACGACGCCCCAGACGAACGCGGAGGCCAGGCCGAGGCGGGAGGCGACGTAGTCGACGGCTTCGCGAGAGATCCAGCCCCACTCCTCGTGAGCGATCCAGAGGACCGGCAGGAGCGCGGCCTGTTTCGTCGGGTAGCGGGTCAGGAGCTTCTCGAACCGGGCCTCGGCCGCCGGGGAGAAGGCGAGGACCTTCCCGCAGGAGAGCGCACCGTGCTCGCCGACGGGGGGCTGTCCGGGCAGGTTTTCCACGGGTGTGCTGGCGCCGCCGCTCATTCCCAGTCGAACGCTCCCTTCTTCCAGAGGTACGCGTCCGCGAGGGCCAGGACGGCGAGGAAGACGATCATCGGCCAGAAGACGACCCAGCCGCCCTCGTCGAGGACGGTGGCCCAGGGCCAGAGAAAGCCCGTCTCCACGTCGAAGAGGATGAAGACCATCGCGACGATGAAGAACTTTACGGATATCCGCTTGCGGCTCTCGTCGAGGAGCGGCAGGCCGCTCTCGTAGGGACCCAGCTTGCGGAGGGTCCGGACCTTGCGGCCCAGAACCCCGTTCAGGAACAGGAGAGCGGCCCCGATTATCGCGGCCGCGGTGAGCATGAGGAGGATGGGGAGAAAAGCTTCAGGTGTGCCCATGAGGCGCTCGTGCTAATTTTCACAAAGTTGCGGGGCACGTCAACTACGGAAAGCATCTTTCGGCCCGCCGCCCTCGTTCCCGCGTTTCGGTGCGAAACGTGGGTCGGTGACGTGGTAAGAGGCCTTCTCCGGCATGTCCCCGAGGTTCTCGTCGTCGACGACGGGAGCGATGACGCGACTTCCGAGGCTGCCCGGGCGGCGGGTGCGAAAGTTCTCCGCCGCCTCGTGAATGGTGGTAAAGGGACCGCCGTTCGCGACGGACTCGCCGTCCTCCTCGCCGGGGACTGCACCCACGTCGCCTTCGTCGACGGCGACGGCCAGCACGACCCCGACGACCTCCCGGCTCTCCTCTCCGCCGCCCGCCGGGGCGCCGATTTCGTCATCGGCTCGCGCCTCGGCAGCCCGGACGGGATGCCGTCCAGGAATCGCCGGGCCAACGAGATGGGAGACAAGGTCCTCTCCCGGATGACCGGCCTGCCGGTGGAGGACGGCCAGTCGGGATACCGGGTCTTGTCCTCGCACCTCCTCCGCCAGTTCCGCCTCACCGCGAGCCGGTACGCCATCGAGAACGAGATGCTCATCCGGGCCGCCCCGCGCGTCCGGAAGTTCGAGGTCGTCCCGATCCGGTCGATCTACGCGACCGGGCACCGCCACTACCGGCCTTTTCGGGACACCTGGGTCACTTCGTGGCTTTCGGTCCACTACAAGACGACCGGATCCGACGAGTCATAATTCGTCGCGATGTCCGGCCCGAGTCTCGTCCTGACCGTCGACGTGGAAGAGTGGTTTCACGTCTGCGGCCATCCGGTCTACGACGTCCCCGACCGGTGGGACTCGTTTCCGTCGCGGGTCGTCCCGTCGACGGACCGGATCCTCGACCTCCTCGATCGCACGACCTCCCACGCGACGTTTTTCATCCTCGGCTGGATCGCCCGCCGGTACCCCGAGCTCGTCCGGCGGATCGAGGCGGCCGGGCACGAGATCGGTTGTCACGGCGACCTTCATCGGCGGG
>DIAY01000261.1 GCA_002414905.1 Holophagales bacterium UBA5066
CGAAGCTCATCGAGCTCCTGCCGAGAGTCCCCTCCGTCTGGGCGGCCGACGGTGAGCCGCGCGGCGAAACGACCAACGCCATGGGCTTCAAGGTTTCGATGGCCGAGCAGAGCTTCTCGCAGGAGGGCAGGAGCCTTCACGTGAAGATCACGGACGGGGCCTTCAACGCGCCGCTCTACACCGTCATCACCATGGCCGCGCAGTTCGCCCACGAGTCGACCGAGGGTTACGAGAAGGGCGTCACGCTCGACGGCAACCCCGGGGTCGAGAAGTGGCGAAAGAACGGCGGAGACGCCGAGCTCAACGTCGTCATCGGAAAGCGCTTTTTCGTCGAGATCGAAGGCTCGGGGGTCACTCCCGAGATGATCCGCGAGGTCTGGAGCACGGTCGACCGGGCGAAGCTGGCCGGCCTGAAGTGAAGGAACGGACGATGAACATCGGCATCCCGAAAGAGTGCCGTCCCGACGAGTTCCGCGTGGGGATCTCGCCGGTCGGGGTGAGGATGCTCCGGGGGGCCGGGTACGCCTGCTTCGTCGAGACGGGCGCCGGGACCGGCTCGGGCTTCACCGACGAGCAGTACCGCCAGGCGGGCGCGACGATCGTCCATTCCGCGGAAGAGGCGTGGCGTCGGGCGGACCTCGTGCTGAAGGTGAGCCGGCCCAAGATGAAGGAGCTGGACTGGCTCCGGCCCGGCAAGGCTCTGATGGGGTACCTCTACCTCGCCGCGGCGCACCCGGGCAAGCTCGACCTTCTCCTGGAGAAGAAGATCTCCGCCGTCGCGTACGAGCAGATCCAGCTCGCCGACGGGACGCTGCCGGTCCTGAAGCCCCTCAGCCAGATCGGCGGACGGATGGCGGCGCAGATCGCGGCGCATCTCCTCCAGAACGACTCGGGCGGCCACGGGAAGATGATCGGCGGAGTCCCGGGCGTGCCGCCCGCCGAAGTCGTCGTCATCGGTGCCGGCGTCTCCGGAGAGGCCGCTGCGAAGGCCTTCCTCGGGATGGGAGCCCACGTCACGGTTCTGGACCGCGATCTCTCCCGGCTCCAGACGCTCGACGGGCTCCTCTCCGGAAGGCTGGTGACGGTCGTCGCGCATCCGTTCCACATCGCGCGAGCCGCGGAGTACGCGGACGTCGTCGTCGGAGCCGTCATGGTGCCGGGCGAGCGCTCGCCCGTCGTCCTGACGCGGGCCATGCTCCGGAAGATGAGACCCGGAGCTCTCTTCATCGACCTCTCCATCGACCAGGGCGGGTGCGCGGAGACATCCCGTCCGACGACTCACCAGGCGCCCGTCTACGTCGAGGACGGCGTCGTTCACTGTTGCATTCCGAACCTCCCCGGCGTGGTCGCGCGCACCTCGACGCACGCCTTCCTCAACGCGGCCGCGCCGTGGATCGAGCGTGTGGTCGTCCAGGGCGTGGAGGAGGCCGCCGCGGCCGACCCGGCTCTCGCGTACGGCCTCGTCACCCACGCGGGCGAGCTCCGGAACTTCAAGCGGGTGGCCTATACCCGCCCCGTCGTCTGAGACAGGAAGCGAACGGATAACCATGAGCTGGCTTCACAACTACCACAACCGGATCGTCAGCGCCGAAGAGGCCGTCGAGTCGATCCGGTCCGAGAACCGCGTCTTCCTGACCGGGAACAGCTCCGTTCCGCAGGTCATCATGAAGGCCCTGGTCGAGCGGGCCCTGTCCCTTTCGAACGTCGAGATCGTCCAGGTCCTCACGATCGGCAGCGCGAATTACACCGACCCGAAGCTCGAGGGACACCTCCGCGTGAACACGCTCTTCGTGAGCGACAACGTGAGAGCCGCCGTGAACGAGGGGCGGGCCGACTTCACGCCGTGCCGCCTCGGCGAGATTCCGCTGCTCTTCTCGTCGGGAGTCCTGCCGCTGGACGTCGCGCTCATTCACGTGACGCCGCCCGACGAGCACGGATTCTGCTCCTTCGGCGTCGAGGTCGGTGTCACGAAGGCCGCCGCGGCGAGCGCGAAGCTCGTCATCGCCGAGCTGAACCCGAACATGCCGAGGACCCTCGGCGACTCCTTCATCCACATCAGCCGGATCCACAAGATCGTTCCGGTCGACTACCCGCTCCCCGAAGCCAAGCTCGGCAAGGCCAACGAGCTGACGATGCGCATCGGCAAGAACGTCGCGGCGATGATCGAGGACGGATCGACGATGCAGATGGGAATCGGTGCGATCCCCGACGCGGTCCTGAACTTCCTCCACGACAAGAAGGACCTCGGCATCCACACCGAGCTCTTCTCCGACGGCGTCGTCGACCTCTACGAGATGGGTGTCATCACGGGGGAGAAGAAGACGATCCACCGCGGGAAGATGATCGCGGGCTTCCTGATCGGCTCGAAGAAGCTCTACGACTTCGTCAACAACAACCCGATCGTCGAGCTCCACCCGACCGAGTACGTCAACGACCCGTACGTCATCCGTCAGAACGACAAACAGGTGGCGATCAACTCGGCCATCGAGGTCGACCTGACGGGCCAGGTCTGCGCCGACTCGATCGGAACGCGCATCTTCTCCGGGGTCGGCGGCCAGCTCGACTTCATTCGCGGCGCGGCCCGTTCCCGCGGGGGCAAGCCGATCATCGCCCTCCCGTCCGACGGCACGACGAAGAAGGGGGAGCGATACAGCCGGATCGTCCCGACATTGAAGGTCGGCGCCGGGGTCGTGACGACGAGGAACGACGTCCACTACGTCGTTACGGAATTCGGTGTCGCGAACCTCTACGGAAAGACGTTCCGTCAGCGGGCGAAGGCCCTCATCGACGTGGCGCACCCGGATTTCCGTGCCGAGCTGGAGCGCAAGGCGATCGAGCTGCGTTACCTCTGAAGCGGCGGGGACCGCGTGACGCCAGGGCCGCCCGGCAATGCCGGGCGGCCTTCGCGTTCAGGTTCTCGCGGTACGCACGTCCGAGCGGATCCTTCCGTCGACCAGCGTGAGAATCCTGTCGCATCGGGCCGCGATCCGTTCGTCGTGCGTCACGATGAGAAACGCCGTTCGGTGCTCGGCGGAGACCTTCCGCAGGAGCTCGAAGACCTGCA
>DIAY01000105.1 GCA_002414905.1 Holophagales bacterium UBA5066
AGATGTGTATAAGAGACAGCAACGGGTCGTACGGTGAAGGGGAGAAGGGGGTCTGGGATCCGCGCGTGCTGGAGGACATCGCGGCCGGGAGGAACGCGGTCGGTGTGACGGCGTATTTCGCGGCGCTGTACGACGCCAACTACCGGGATGCGGCCGGCCACGACGCCCCGGGACGCGTGATCTTCTTCGAGGGGGCACGCATCACCCTCGAGGCGCACATCGCGGAGTACCCCGAGCGGGACCACGTCGAGCTGCGGAAGGTCCTGGCGATGGGCGACCCCTGGCGGTTCGACCGGACCATCGTCCTGACGTCGAGCACGGACACCGTGGACAAGCACATCGGGTTGCGCAACCGGCCGCACGAGGACGTGGACAACATGGTGCGGCGCTTCCGCCTCATTGACCGCGAGTTCCGCCGGCTTGCGCCGCTCTATCCGGACACGGTCGTCATCAATCGTGACGGCAAGGAGTTCCACGATCGCGCGGGGCTGGACCAGATCATCGAGCTCGCCGGTCTCCCGCCGTATCGCGACGTTCCCTACGAGGTGATGGACCGATACGACGCGGGCTGACGCATCGGCGACGCGCGAGTCCTCGACCCCGGAACGGCCTCCCTTGCCGGTGCTTCGCGTCAGACCGGTGCGGTGATCGTCCGGGTCCCGTCGTGCCAGAGAGAAACCCGCGTGGCGACTGTGAAGTAGTCGTTACCGGCGGAGCTCTCGTGGCTGAAGCGGTTGCCGTACCAGAGGTCGAAGTGCCCGGTGGCGTCGGAGAAGCCGATCTCGAAGGCGATCACGCCCCGGAAGCCCTCGATTTCCTTGCGATCGATCGCCGCGCTACCTTTCTTCCGGAGATCGATCGTCGGAGCCCCGAAGCGGCTCTCCATCCAGCGCCTCAGGTCCGTGACGCGGATGATGTAGTAATGCTTGTTGGCGCCCCGGCGATTCGTGACGCTTCCCACGGTCCGGGGGATCGTGACCCCGGCGCCGTTCATCGCGTGGCTCATCCGGATGGCGCAGGTGTTCGTGATGTCCCCTTCCTGCGTCTCGCCGCCGATGAGCTTCCGGACGGCACCGGGGGAGGGGAAGAGCCAGTAGTTCGGATAGAGAGTCGCCAGGATGCCGAACGACGGAAGGGCCATGGAACGCTCCTCTTGGTGGGCCGACGACAGAGATTACGTCTCATCCAGAGGGATGAAAAGCCCGATTTCGGGTCGAAGCGGATCGGAGAGCCGGCTTCGCGAACAGAGTCGGCTCGGTGCGACTCATTCGGCCGTCTGGTCATCGTAGAAGCCGACTTCCTCTCCCTTCCCGCGTTGCCCTGCCTGCCGCGACGCACAACAGGTCGAGGCGCGGGAAGTACAACCCCTACGCGGGTACTATCCGGGAGTGATCCCCCGCCGCGTATTGCACGCGAGTTTTCTCGGGTTGTCTGCTAAGAGGCTTCGGCCGGTCCCAGGCAGATGAGCCAGGAGCCGGCACCTGTCTCGGGAGTGTCGACGATGCCCGCAGGCACCTCACCCGGCGGCGAAACGGACGCGCCGGAAGCAACCGCCGAGCATCTTCGCCTGGCCGAAGATCCACAGGTCGGCGGGGCCTGGAAGCGCTGGGGCCCTTACCTGAGCGAGCGCCAGTGGGGCACGGTGCGCGAGGACTACAGCCCGGACGGCACCGCCTGGGAGTACTTCCCCCACGAGATGGCGCGTAGCCGGGCCTACCGCTGGGGCGAGGACGGCATCGCGGGCTGGAGCGATGACCAGCAGCGCCTGTGCCTGGCGCTGGCGCTTTGGAACGGTCGCGATCCGATCCTCAAGGAGCGCCTCTTCGGCCTGACGAACAGCCAGGGCAACCATGGCGAGGACGTGAAGGAGAGCTACTCCTACCTCGACGCCACGCCGACGCATTCGTACCAGAAGATGCTCTACAAGTACCCACAGTGCGAGTTCCCGTATGGGAGGCTCGTCGAGGAGAACCGGAACCGGGGCCGGGACGCACCGGAATTCGAGCTGATCGACACGGGGGCCTTCGACGATGATCGCTATTTCGACGTCTTCGTCGAGTACGCCAAAGCAAGCCCGGACGACATCCTCATGCAGGTCACGATCCACAATCGCGGCCCCGCGGCTGCGTGGATCGACGTCCTGCCTCAACTCTGGTTTCGCAACACCTGGTCCTGGAGCGAAGCACCCGGGAAGCCCGAGCTGCGCGCCGTCGGGCAAAACGCGATCGGCGCCCACGATGCCAAGCTTGGAGACTACGTTCTTTCCTGCGACGGCGAGCCTGAGCTGCTCTTTTGCGAGAACGATTCGAATCCCGCGCGTGCGTTCGGCCTGCCGGACGCGCACGGCCACTTCAAGGATGCGTTTCACGACCATGTCGTGGGCGGCATCCAGGAGGCAACGAACCCGCGGCGAACAGGGACCAAGGCCGCGGCCCACTATCGGCTCGGCCTGCCGCCGGGCGGTCAGACGCGGCTGCGCCTGCGCCTGACGCGGGGCGAACAGCCGTCGGACCCGTTCGCCGATTTCGATGCCGTCGTCACGAGGCGTCTGCGCGAAGCCGACGATTTCTACGAAGGCCTGCAGTCCGGCCTCGCAGGCCCCGACCGGCAGAGCGTCCAGCGCCAGGCTTTCGCCGGCATGCTCTGGAGCAAGCAGTTCTATTACTACGACGTGCCGCAATGGCTCGACGGCGATCCCGCCCAGCCGCCGCCCCCCTCCGAGCGACTCGCCGGGCGCAATCACGAGTGGCGGCACCTGAACAACGCCGACGTCATTTCGATGCCGGACAAATGGGAATACCCGTGGTACGCCTCCTGGGATCTGGCGTTTCAGTGCATTCCGCTGGCGCTCGTCGATGCGGAATTCTCGAAATCCCAGCTCGTACTGCTCGCGAGGGAGTGGTACATGCATCCGAACGGACAGTTGCCGGCCTACGAGTGGGCGTTCGGCGACGTCAATCCGCCAGTGCACGCCTGGGCGGCCTGGCGAGTTTTCCAGATTGATCGCAAGCAGCACGGCGGACCCGGCGACCTGGCTTTCCTGGAACGCATTCTTCACAAGCTGATGCTCAATTTCACCTGGTGGGTCAACCGCAAGGACGTCGACGGCAGCAACATCTTCCAGGGGGGCTTTCTGGGGCTGGACAACGTCGGCGTGTTCGACCGCGGCGCGCCGCTGCCCACCGGCACGGGCCACATCAACCAGTCCGACGGCACGAGCTGGATGGCGATGTACAGCCTGAACCTGATGCGCATCGCTCTCGAGCTGGCGCAGCACAACTCCGTCTACGAAGACATCGCCACGAAATTCTTCGAGCACTTCCTGCAGATCGCCGGCGCGATGGGCGGCCTGGCGGGCGAGGGGCCGGGCCTGTGGGACGAGCAGGACGGCTTCTTCTACGACGTGCTGCATTTGCCGGACGGCACCCGCATTCCGATGCGGCTGCGCTCGATGGTGGGCCTCATTCCCCTGTTCGCGGTGGAAGCGCTCGATGCCGGGCTGCTGGAGAAGCTGCCCGGCTTTCGGCAGCGGATGGAATGGTTTCTCGAGCATCGGCCCGACCTGGCCCGACTGGTTTCGCGCTGGGACGAGCACGGCCATGGCGAGCGCCGCCTGCTCGCGCTGCTCCGGGGCCATCGCATGAAGTGCCTGCTGCGCCGGATGCTCGACGAGACCGAATTTCTCTCGGACTTCGGCGTGCGCTCCCTTTCGCGCCAGTACGGCGAATCCCCCTATGTCTTCGCCAGTGACGGTCAGTCTTTCCGCGTGGGCTACGAGCCCGCTGAATCCAGCTCTTCCACCTTCGGCGGGAATTCGAACTGGCGCGGTCCGATCTGGTTTCCGGTGAACTTCCTGCTGATCGAATCCTTGCAGAAGTTTCACCACTATTACGGCGACGAGTTTCGAGTCGAGTGCCCCACCGGTTCCGGCAGCTTCCTGAGCCTCGACGAAGTGGCCGAGGAGCTGATCCGGCGGCTGACGAGACTGTTTCTTCCCGACGACGAAGGGCAGCGACCTTGCACGGCACCGTGCGTGAAGAGAACGAACGAAGCGCACTTCCGTGAAGACATCCTGTTTCACGAATATTTCGACGGCGATAACGGGCGAGGTCTCGGCGCATCACACCAGACCGGCTGGACCGGGCTGATCGCCAAGCTGCTGCAACCACGTAAGCCGCTTCACTGAGGGGCGAATGGAACCGGCGGTCCGCGACAAAAGGCTCGGGATGGACGGCCGTGGCGGCTTTGCATCCGGGACCGCGGTCGTAGCCTCCCGATAGACTCAGGGGAACATGCCGGAACAGAAGACGCTGGCGCTCCTCGACGCCTCGGGCTACATCTACCGCGCCTTTCACGCGATCCGTCCGCTCACGGCTCCCGACGGGCGGCCGACGAACGCGACCTTCGGTTTCGCGACGATGCTCCGCAAGCTCCTTTCCCAGAGGAAGCCGGACGCCGTCGCCGTCTGCTTCGATCGCCCGGAGAAAACGTTCCGGCACGAGATGGACCCCGAGTACAAGGCGACCCGCGCCTCGATGCCTGACGATCTCGTTCCGCAGGTGGCCGACGTGAAGGCCCTCTGCCGGGCGATGGGGCTCGCTGTCGTCGAGGAGCCGGGCTTCGAGGCGGACGACCTGATCGCGACCCTGGCGGAGAAGGGGGCCCGTGCCGGGTTGAGGGTCGAGGTCGTCTCGGCCGACAAGGACCTCTTCCAGCTCGTCCGCGGGGACGAGGTTGCCGTCTGGCACCCAACGCACGAGAAGCTCCTCGACGAGGCGGGTGTCGCCGGGCTCTTCGGCGCGCCGCCGGCGCGGGTGACCGACGTCCTCGGCCTGATGGGCGATGCCTCCGACAACATTCCCGGAGTGAAGGGAATCGGTGAGAAAGGGGCGAAAGAGCTCGTCGCGACCTTCGGCTCGCTCGAAGAGATCTACGCCCGGATCGGAGAGCTGAAGGGAAAGAGGCGCGAGGCGCTCGAGGCGGGACGCGAGGACGCCTTCCGTTCGCGCCGGCTCGCGACCGTGCGGCGCGACGTACCGGTGCCCGGAGGCGACAGCGGGGATGGCATCCTCGCGGCATTCCGCATTCCCCCGCAGGACTCCCAGAGGCTCGCAGCGTTCTACGACGAGCTCGGGTTCTTCCGGCTGAAGAAAGAGCTGCTGGATTCCACGGGGGCCGCGGCGCCGGCGGGCAAAGCAGAGGAAAGGGCGGGAGCCGTCGGGCCCGTGGAGATGGACGGTCTCCCGGCCTGGGAGACCTCGTCTTCCGCCCTCGACGCCTTCCTCGCGCAGGCCGCCGGTGCAGGTCGCGCCGGCCTCCACGTCGAGTGCGCGCCGGGGCGCCCCTTCCCGCCCGAACCGATCGCCCTCGTCGCAGCCGTTTCTGGCGGGCCGTGCCTTGCAGCGCCGCTTTCCGGTGAGGGCTCGGAAGAGGGCCGCGCCTTCCTCTCGCGCCTCCTTTCGCACGCGGGGATCGAGATCGTGGCGCACGAGAGCAAGCGTCTCCACCTCGCGGCGGCCGCGCTCGGTATCGACCCGCCGCGGCGCGTCTTCGACGTGATGCTCGCGGCCTACGTCGACGGCCCGGGGCTCCACGCGCATGACCTGGCGGGCGACGCGCGGGCCTTCCTCGGGCGCGATCCGGCGACGGTCCCGTCGCCGAAGGACGTCGCCGGGAGCGACGCCTTCGAAACCGCCGCCGAGCTCTCGACGGAAGCGGGCCGGGCCTACCTCGCCCCGAGGGCGCTCCTCCCGCTCGCGCTCCGGGAGGCGCTTCTTCCGCGCCTGGCGGCCCGCCCCGCGTCGCTGCGCGTCTACGAGGAGATCGAGCTTCCGCTCGTCGGGGTCCTGGCGGGGATGGAGCGGGCGGGGATCGCCGTCGATCCGGAGGCGCTCTCGGCCCTTTCGGTCGATCTCGGCGCGCGCCTCGGCACCCTCGAGAAGGAGATCCACGCGGCGGCAGGGGAGGCGTTCAACGTCGGCTCTCCGTCGCAGCTCGGCCGGATCCTCTTCGAGAAGCTGAGCTATCCGGTGCTCCGGAAGACGGCCAAGACGAAGAGCTACGCGACCGGCTCGGACGTCCTCGAGGAGCTGGCGGCGCGGGGAGTCGGGCCGCTCCCGGCCCTCGTTCTGGAGTGGCGCGAGCTCTCGAAGCTGAAGGGGACCTACGCTGACGCGCTCCCCCGTCACGTGGCGAAGGACGGCCGGATTCACACGCGCTTCGACCAGGCGGTCGCGGCGACGGGGCGCCTCTCTTCGAACGAACCGAATCTCCAGAACATCCCCGTGAGGACCGAGGCCGGCCGCACGATCCGCAGGGCCTTCGTCGCCCCGCCGGGGCGGCTCCTCGTTGCGGCTGACTACTCGCAGGTGGAGCTGCGCCTCCTTGCCCACCTCTCGGGCGACGAAGCGCTCATCGAGACGTTCCGCCGTGGCGAGGACATCCACCGCGCGACAGCTGCGAAAATCTTCGGCATCGACCCTGCCCTCGTTTCGTCCGACCAGCGTCGCGGCGCCAAGACGATCAACTTCGGGATCCTCTACGGAATGGGGCCCTTCGCCCTCGCCGGCCAGCTCGGCGTCCCCCAGAGCGCGGCGAAGTCCTTCATCGCCGCCTACTTCGAACGCTTTCCGTCGATCCGCGCCTGCCTCGACGGCATCCTGGCGCAGGCCCGCGAGACGGGTGCGACGGAGACGATCCTGGGACGCCTCCGGCCGATTCCGGGAATCGCCGACCGCAACCACGCCGTCCGCGCCAACGCGGAGCGGATGGCGATGAACGCCCCGTTCCAGGGCTCGGCGGCCGACCTGATCAAGCTGGCGATGATCGCGCTCGACGAGCGCCTGAAGGCCACCTTCCCGTCGGCGAAGATGCTCCTGCAGGTCCACGACGAGCTCGTCCTCGAGTGTGATGCCGCCGACGCCGAGAAAGTCGCCGTGCTCGCGAAGGAGACGATGGAAGGGGTCGCTTCCCTGGCCGTTCCGCTCACGGTCGAAACCGCCACCGGCGCGAACTGGGCGGCCGCAAAATAGCGGGCGCTACAATCCTGAAGATGGCCTTCGCCGGCAGCCGGTTCCCCCGGCTCTGTGTCTTGTTTGTTCCGGCACTCCTCCTGGCGCCGGCTCTCTTCGCGCAGGCTCCCGCGCCGCTGGAGACGATCCCCGATCCGGCCAGGATTCCCGCGGCCGTGGTCCCGTTCGTCAACCCGCTCTGGCAGGAGCTCGAGGCGCCCGCCGCGCTGAAGGGTCCCCCGCCGAAGCTCAAGGACCTCGAGGCGGCTTCCACCCTGATCGTCGGCGTCCGGATCGACGAGGCGGGAAAAGTCTCCGAGGCCGTGGTCCCCGAGCCCCCGATCCGCGTCCTCGGCGCCGCCGTGCAGGCCCAGGCTCCCCGCTGGACCTTCAAGCCGGCGAAAAAGGACGGCCAGCCCGTTCGCTGCTGGGGAACCTACGGCGTCGACGTCGAGGTCGAGCTGGAGGACGCGGTGTGGTCGACATTCCAGCTCGTTCCGGTGGGCAAGGACGATCCGCTTCCGATCCTCGCCAGGGAGCTTCCGGGCGACACGTGGATCTCCCGTTACCCGTCGGCGCTCGAGCCGCCTGAGCCGGGGGTCCTCTCCGTGGAGGAGGTCGATTTCCTCCCGATGCCCGACAAGGTTCCGTTGAAGTTCGAGTCGACCCGCCTGAAGTCCCGCGTCCTGGCCCTCGTCGAGGTGACGGGCCTCGGCTCGGTGAAGAGGGTCGTTCCGGTCGGGCCGCAGGAGCCGCTCGTCCTGCGCTGGGTCCGCGAAAGCGCGAAAGGGTGGCCCCTGACCGCCGCGAGAAAGGGGGGCGCGCCCGTTTCCTCCTGGCTCGCCCTCGACGCGACGATCGAGTACTCCCTCGGTTCCGTGAAGGAGCGCGGGAAGCGCTCGATCAAGAAGAACATCCGGGGCGTGCCCCTCCCTTGAAGCTCACCGCCTCCGACGCCGGGGCCCTCTTCGACGTCGACGAGTCGACCGTCTATCGCTGGATCGAGGAGCGGGCCCTGCCCGCCGAACGGATCGCTGGCCGGACGCTCCTGAACCGCGCAGCCGTCCTCGAGTGGGCGACGGAAAACCGCGTCGCCATCTCCGAACGGGTCTTCCGGCCGGCCGAGGCGGGAGGCGAGCGGCTTCCATCCTTCGCGCGGGCGCTCGAGGCGGGGGGCATCCACCACGCCGTTGAGGGGACGACGCGCGAGGAGGTCCTGCGCGAGGCGGTTCGCCGCCTTTCCCTCCCGGAGGGGAGCGACGCCGAGGACCTCCTGGCCGTCCTTCTCGCCCGCGAGACGTCGTTCTCGACGGCCATCGGGGACGGCATTGCGATCCCGCACGTGAGGATGCCGATCGTCCTCGACGTCGACGAGGCGATCGTCAGCCTCTCGTTCCTCGCTCATCCGGTCGATTTCCCGGCGGCCGACGGCAAGCCCGTGAAGGTCCTCTTCACGATGGTCACGCCGACCGTGCACGGTCACCTCCACCTCCTCGCCGCACTTGCCTACCTGCTGCGCGACGAGACTTTCCGGGCAGGCGTGGAGGCCGCGGCGCCTTCGGAGACTCTGCTGGAGCGGGTTCGAGAGGTCGAGCGGCGGGGCGCGGAACGCCCCGGCGCGGGCGGGCCGGCCTGATGGAAGGTGCGAGTCCCGACGGACTCCTGCTTCTCGGTGCCATCCTCCTCCTCGGCCTGAGCGGCCTGCCGGGCCTATTCGCGGGGAAGGGAGGCTCCGGCGGCGAACGGCTCGCGGCGGCGCTGGCTTGTGCGGCCTCGGCCGCCGGGCTCGTCCCGGCCGTGAGGGTCCTTTTCTTCGGCGCGAGGCTACGGATGGAGCTCCCGAGCCCACTGCCGGGCGGCCCGGTCCTCCTCGCGGCCGACCCGCTCTCGGCGCTCTTCCTCCTCCCGGTCTTTCTCGTCCCGGCCCTCGGAGCCGTCTACGGCCTCGGTTACTGGCCCGAGTCCGGGCACGTTCGCGACGGGCGAAAGCTCCGGTTCTTCCTGGGCCTGCTCGCCGCGTCGATGGCGGCCGTCCTCATCGCTCGAAGCGGCGTCGCCTTCCTCGTCGCATGGGAGGTGATGGCCCTCGCCGCCTTCTTCGCCGCGACGACCGAGGACCGCCAGCCGGCGGTGCGCGAGGCAGGGTGGATCTACCTCGTCGCGACGCACGTCGGAACACTCGGGCTCTTCGGGATGACGGCGCTCCTGCGCAACACGACCGGCTCCTTCTTCTGGGAGTCGCGCGAAGCGGGCCTCGCGATGAACGGGACCGCGAGCGTCGTGTTTCTCCTCGCGCTCGTCGGCTTCGGTGCCAAGGCGGGACTCTTCCCGTTCCACTTCTGGCTTCCCGGGGCCCACGCCGCGGCGCCGAGCCACGTTTCGGCGGTGATGTCCGGCGTCATGCTCAAGGTCGGCATCTACGGGATCCTGCGCATCACGTCGCTCTACGGCGCGCCTCCCGCGTGGTGGGGCGGGCTCCTCCTCGTCCTCGGGGTGGCGTCGGCGCTCTACGGCGCCGCCCTCGCCGCTGCGCAGAACGACCTCAAGCGCCTCCTGGCCTACTCGAGCATCGAGAACGTCGGGATCGTCTCCATCGGAATCGGCGTCGCCCTCCTCGGGCGGGCCGCGGCGCGGCCGGAGTGGGTCGTGCTCGGTCTCGGAGGGGCGCTCCTCCACGTCCTCTTCCACTCCCTCTTCAAGCCGCTCCTTTTCCTGGGGGCCGGTGCGGTGATCCACGGGACCGGGACGCGGGAGATGGACCTCATGGGAGGCCTTCTGCGAAAGATGCCGAAGACGGCGGCCGCCTTCGCGGTCGGCTGCGCCGCGGTCGTGGCGCTGCCTCCCCTCAACGGCTTCTTCTCGGAGTTCGTCATTTACCTGGGTCTCCTCCGGGCCTTCTCGGGGCCGGGCGAGGCGCTGCTGGCGGGCTTCGCGGCCCCGGCTCTCGCGCTGGCGGGGGGCGTCGCGCTCGCCGCCTTCGTGAAGCTCTTCGGAACGGTCTTTCTCGGTAACGGGCGCTCGGAGAAGGCGGACCACGCCCACGAGCCGGGGCTCGCCATGCGCGTCCCGATCCTCGCGCTCGCGGCCGCCTGCCTTGCGGCCGGGATCTCGTCGCCCTTCCTCGGCCCCGGTCTCGACGCGGCGATCCGCACCTGGGCCCAGCGGGACGCGGGCGGGGCGGCGAACGGACTCTCGCGGTTGCCGGCTCTCACCGCCGTCGCGCCCCTTTCGACCGTCGCGACGCTGGGCGCCGTGTTCCTGGGCCTGATCGCCCTCGTGACCGCCGTGATGGCGCTGCTCCTTCGCCGTCAGACGAGCTCGAGGGGCCCGACCTGGGACTGCGGATACGCGCGTCCTACGGCCCGGATGCAGTACACCGGCAGCTCGTTCGGCGAGTGGATCGCGCTGCGCCTCACGCCCCGCACCGCCACGGCGCCCCTCGAGGAGCGCCTGCCGGAAGGGATCTTCCCGCGGGGGGCGCGCGTCTCTGCCGCCGCGCCCGCCAGGGACCCGATCCTGCTCCGACTCCTGGAGCCGTTCGCCGAGCGCTGGGCGCGCCGGTTCCACGACCTCCACGCCCTGCAGGAAGGGCGGCTCACGTTCTACCTCGTCTACGTCCTCGGGACGGTCGTCGCGCTGCTGGCCTGGAGCGTCCTGCGCGGGTGGTTCCCGCTCCCGTGAGCCTCCTCCTCGTCCTCGCCGGTGCCTTCCTCTGCGTGGCGGGAGGAGTGCCCGGCCTCTTCTCCGGGTCCGACGTCTCGGCCCGGCGCGTCGCACTCGCCGGTTCCGTCGGCGGGTCTCTCCTCGGACTCGCGGGCGCGGCGACGGCGGCGTTGACGGGCCGGGTCGTTACCGTGGCGCGGGCCTGGCCGCTCCCGGGGGCAGCGCTCCACCTCGAGCTCGACGCCCTCTCGGCGATCTTCCTCGTCCCGCTCTTTCTCGTCTCGGCCCTCGCCGCCGTCAGCGGCGCGCGCTCTTTCGGCGACGACGAGCACCCCCCCGACGCGCGGCGGACCCGGTTCTTCTTCGGTCTCATGACGGGAGCCATCACCCTCGTCCTCCTCGCGCGCAACGGCCTCTTTTTCCTCGCGTCCTGGGAGGTGATGGCCCTCTCGGCCTTCTTCCTCGTGACGGCCGACCACTCGTCCCGCGAGGCGCGCGAGGCGGGCCGGCTCTACCTCTTCGCGACGCACGCCGGGACCCTCACGCTCTTCGGCTTTTTCGCGCTCCTGAGGCATCTGTCGGGCTCGACGGAGCTCGTGCCGCTGCCGCGCGGGGTCGCCGCAACCGATGCAGGCACGGTTCTCTTTGCCCTCGCCCTCGTCGGGTTCGGTTTCAAGGCGGGCATCCTCCCTCTCCACTTCTGGCTCCCGCCCGCGCACGCCGCCGCCCCCGGGCACGTCTCCGCGCTCATGTCGGGCGTCCTGATCAAGACCGGCATCTACGGGATCGTCCGCTTCACGTCGCTCGTCCCCGACCCGCCGGCCTCGTGGGGAGACCTCCTCCTCGTCCTGGGCGTCGTCTCGGCCGTCCTCGGAGTTGCCTTCGCGCTCGGGCAGCACGACCTCAAGCGTCTCCTCGCCTGGCACAGCGTCGAGAACATCGGGATCATCGTCCTCGGGCTCGGCGCCGGCCTCGCGGGACGCGCCGCCGGGAGGCCCGAGTGGGCGCTCCTCGGTTTCGCGGGCGCTCTCTTCCACGTCGTCAACCACGCCCTCTTCAAGTCGCTCCTCTTCCTCGGGGCGGGCGAGGTCGTCCACGTCGCCGGGACGCGCGACATGGACCGGATGGGAGGCTTCGGCCGGGTCCTCCCGAAGACGGCGTTCTTCTTCCTCGCCGGCGCCGTGGCGATCTCGGGCCTGCCGCCGCTGAACGGGTTCGCGAGCGAATGGCTCGTCTACCTCGGCCTCTTCGACCGCACGCGGGGCTCAGGGGCCGACGCGCTCCGGGCCGCGTTCGCCGCCCCGGCGCTCGCCCTCACCGGAGCGCTCGCCCTGGCCTGCTTCGTGAAGGCGTACGGGTCCGTCTTCCTCGGGAGCCTCCGCGGCGAGCCGCCCGAGGCCCACGGCGAGCCCGGGCTGCACGTGACGCCGATGGCGATTCTCGCCGGGGCCTGCGCGCTTCTCGGTCTCTGGCCGGCGGGAATCGCGCCCGCCCTCGCGCACGCCGCCGCGATCGCCGCGCCCGGCCCGGTCCCGGCGGTGCCGCTCGCCGAGCTCGCCTCCCTCGTCCCGGTCGGCCTTTCGGCTCTCGCGCTCGTCGCCGTCCTCGGGGCCGTCGCCTTCCTCCTGCGCAGGCGGCTCGCCGCCGCCCCGGCGACCAAGGGGCCGACCTGGGACTGCGGCTATTCGCGCCCGACGGCGCGGATGCAGTACACGGCCTCCTCCTTCGCCCGCGGCCCGGTCACCTACTTCAGGTGGGCTCTCTTTCCGCGCACCAGGGGCGTCCCCGTCGCGAAGCTCTTCCCCGCCAAGGCTCATTTCGAGAGCCACGTCCCCGATACCGTCCTGGACCGCGCCATCGTTCCGGCCTTCCGTGCGGGGGCCTGGTTCGCCCGCAAGGGACGAGTCCTTCAGGGAGGACGGGTCCAGCTCTACCTCCTCTACATCGTCGCGACCCTCGTCGCCCTGCTGTTCCGGGTCTGACCCGGGGAGATCCGATGATCGACACGCTCGTCCACATGCTCCTCGTCCTCGCGCTCCCGCCCCTCCTGCCGGGGGTGATCGCAAGGACGAAGGCCGCCTTCGCCGGGCGGAACGGACCGCCTCTCCTCCAGGGCTACTACGACCTCGCCCGGCTCCTGCGCAAGGGGAGCGTTCTCCCCGCGGGGTCGGGGTGGGTCTTTCTCGCGGGGCCGGTCGCGGGCGTGGCGGCACCCCTCTTCGCGTCCCTCCTCCTGCCGTTCGGCAGCCACTCGGCGCCCGTCGCCTTCGCGGGGGACATGATCCTCTTCGCCTACCTCTTCGCCCTCGGCCGCTTCTTCACGGCGGCGGCGGCGCTGGACACCGGTTCGGCCTTCGAGGGGATGGGGGCGGCGCGCGAGGTCGCGTTCTCCTGTCTCGCCGAGCCGGCGCTCTTTTTCGGCTTCGTGGCGCTCGCACGGATCTCCGGCTCCCTCTCCCTCTCGACGATGCTCGGAGCGGGACCCGGGTGGGTGACGGCCGGTGCGCCGCTCGTCCTCGTCGCGGCGAGCTGGGCCATCGTCCTGCTCGCCGAGAACTGCCGGATCCCCTTCGACGACCCGAACACGCACCTGGAGCTGACGATGATCCACGAGGTCATGGTCCTCGACCACAGCGGACCCGCCTTCGGCCTCGTCCTCTACGGCGCCGCGATGAAGCTCTTCGTCCTCTCGGCCCTTTTTCTCAGGGTCGTCTTCCCCTTCAGCGTGACCCACTCCGGCCTCGACTGGATCGCCTTCGTCGCCGGGATCCTCCTCGTGGCCATCTCGATCGGCGTCGTCGAGTCGGTCATGGCCCGCCTGAGGCTCGTGAAGGTGCCGCAGCTCCTCGTCGGGGCCTGCGTCCTGTCGGCCTTCGGCATGCTCCTGCTGGCACGGTGACGCGATGACGCAGCCCGTCGACATCCTCCTCGTCATCGTCATCCTCCTGAACTTCCTCGTCCTCGGGACGCCGGCTCTGAGGATGACGATTCGCGCGGCCGCCCTCCAGGGAGCGATCCTCGCGGCCCTGCCGCTTCTGATTCATCGCGGCTTCGGCTGGCGGGTCCTGGCGATCGCCGTCGCGACGATGGCGCTCAAGGGGATCCTCATCCCGGGCCTCCTGGAGAAGGCGATGCGCGACGTCCACATCCGGCACGAGGTGGAGCCGTACGTCGGGTTCGTCCCGTCGCTCTTCCTCTGCGCCGTCGGAACCGGCCTCGCCCTCCTCTTCGCCGGGCACCTTCCGCTCGCCCCGGAGCACGTCGGAACGCTCATCGTGCCGGCCGCCCTGGCGACGATCCTCTCCGGCTTCCTCGTCCTGACGACGCGGCGCAAGGCGATCTCCCAGGTCGTCGGCTACCTCATCCTGGAGAACGGGATCTTCATCTTCGGGCAGCTCCTCATCGACGCGATGCCGTTCCTCGTCGAGGCGGGCGTCCTCCTCGACCTCTTCGTCGGCGTCTTCATCATGGGGATCGTCCTCAACCACATCCGGCAGGAGTTCTCGTCGCTCGACACCGAGCTCCTCTCGGAGCTGAAGGACTGACGGGGGAGAGACGAGTATGGAGATCGCCCTCGTCCTCATCCCGCTCGCCGGCGCCGTCGCGACGACCCTCGTCTCCTCGCAGAAGGTCCGGCCTCACGTCGTCACGGTCGTCGCGCTCCTGCACGTGGCGCTCCTGGCCGCGATCCTCACGGGCGGCGTCAGCCAGGGACGCGGCGTCTGGCTGAGGCTCGACCCGCTCGCCACCGTCATCCTCGGCACGGTGAGCGTCCTGTTCCTCATGGCGGCGTTCTACGTGCCCGGATACCTCGAGCTTCGGCCCAGCCGCGACAACAGGATCTTCTGCGGGGCCCTTCTCGTCTTCCTGGCGATGTCCTCGCTCCTCAGCCTCTCCCAGCACCTCGGCCTCCTCTGGGTCGCGATGGAAGCGATAACGCTCGCCACGGCGCCGCTCCTCTACTTCAACCGGAGTGCCCGGTCGCTCGAGGCGACGTGGAAGTACCTGATGATCGGGTCGGTCGGCGTCGCCATCGCGCTGCTGGGCTCGCTCTTCCTGGCCTACTCGGCCCACCTCGGCGGCGGCGAGCCGTCCCTCCTTTTCGTGGACCTCCTCGAGAGGGCGGGAGGGTTCTCGCGGCCGTGGTTGCGGGCCGCGTTCGTCCTTCTCCTCGTCGGCTACGGGACGAAGATGGGACTGGCGCCGCTTCACACCTGGAAGCCGGACGCCTACGGCGAGGCGCCGGGAGTCGTCGGAGCGCTCCTGGCGGGCGGCATGACGAACTGCGCCTTCCTCGCCCTCCTGCGCGTCTACCGCATCGTGAACGCGGCCGGCGAGGGCGCGTTCGCCCGCGAGCTCCTCGTCTTCATGGGGCTCGTCTCCATCGCGCTCGCGGCCGTCTTCGTCGTGAGGCAGCGCGACATCAAGCGGATGCTCGCCTACTCGAGCGTCGAGCACGTCGGCCTCCTCGTCCTCGG
>DIAY01000097.1:0-445 GCA_002414905.1 Holophagales bacterium UBA5066
GGAGCCGTAGGGGCGGCAGATGTACGACGAGGAGGTCGGCTTCGCGTTGAACTGGGTGTAGATGTCGGCATCGGCCGTGGCGCCTGTAGTCGCGAACGTCAGGCTGGTGGCGCCGGCCGGCACGTCGATGTAGTAGTACTTCCACGCGCTCTTGGCGACGCTCTGTCCGGTCAGGGTCACGCCGCTCGTCAGGGCCGTATCGCCGCTCGTGCAGGTTGCCGTGAAGTTCTTTCCCGTCGCGCTCGGGCCCACCGTGACGGACAGCGAAGCGGGCGAGAAGGTGCAGCCCGATTTCGAGGCGGCGACGGAGTAGGTCCCGGCCGCGAGGCCCGCGAGCGTGTAGTTGCCGCTCGCGTCGGCCGTCGTCGAGACCGTGCCGGCCGCGACCGTTGCGCTCGCGGTCCCGGCGTTACCGGCGATCGTGTAGGTCGTCCCGCAGGACCAG
>DIAY01000097.1:652-2852 GCA_002414905.1 Holophagales bacterium UBA5066
GCCGCGGCGCTGGCCGTCGCGGTGCGGGCCCCCTGGTACGTCGTCGACGAGGTCATGTAGACCGAGAGGGCGCGGTACCAGATCTGCTCGGCCTTCGAGAGGCCGACTCCGGTCACGGCGACCGTCGTCTTGCCACGCGGGTGCGTGCCGCCCTGGGAGAGGAGGAAGAAGAAGAGGTTGCCGATGCCGCTGTTGGAGTGGACGCCGCAGTAGTCGTTGCTGCTCGACGGCGTGCAGCCCGAGGCGTAGTTCCGGGTCGGGTAATAGTCGGCCGAGGAGCCGTCCTTGAATGGGTCGTACATGTAACGCAGCGCGTCACCCGACGTCCCCGGCGTGTAGACGTCGGCCCCGATCGTCCAGGCCGTCGACGTGGCGGAGTTGCCGTAGCCACCCCAGAAGGCGGCCGCGCGCCCGAGGATGTCGGAGTTGGCCTCGTTCAGGGCGCCAGGGTCGTTCTGGTAGACGAGATTCGCCGTCCGCGAGCAGACGGCGTGCGTCAGCTCGTGCGAAGTGACGTCGACCCCGGTCGCGAGGTTCGCGAAGGTGCTGCCATCGCCGTCGCCAAAGGCCATCTGGTTGTAGGGGGAGTCGAGCCAGGCCGCGTTGTTCTTCGTGCAGCTCGTCCCCGAGGCGAACTGGCCATGGACCGAGGACGCGATCGCTGCACCGGCGCCGTCGTAGGAGTCCCGGTTGAACCGTGCCTTGTAGTAGTCGTACGTCATCCCGGTGCCGTTGTAGGCGCCCGTCACGGCCGTATCGGTCGAAGTGCCGCCCTCGGAGATGACGAGCGTACCCGGGAGCTCGCTCCCGGTCCGGATGCACGCCTGGTTGAGGTTGTAGACCTTTCGGCTCTTCGCCGTGTACATGCGTGCGAGGGAGCCGACGAACGCCCCGGTCGACGCATCGACGTGGACGTCCTCGAAGACGAGCTCACCGTCCGCGACCCACATCGCCCGGACGGGCACGGTGAGAACGGGGACTCCCGAGAGCCCCCAGATGACCGGCTCGAGGACGTCGACGACCTCGATGTTTGCGCCTCCGGTCGCCTGGATCCGGTCGACAGCGGCTCCGGCCGACTCCGCCGGCGACAGCGTGGGAAAGGTCGGGAGATCGAGGCCCGACACGAACCGGCCGTTGATGCCGAGGAGCCCGTCTCCGTCGACGTGGACGATCAGCTCCCCACCGAGCACGGGGATTCCCCGGTAGGTCTGCGTCATCCTCAGGTGTGACTGGCCGAGGGTGTCCTTCTCGTCGAGCCGGAATGCGAAGCCGTCCCGGGGGCCCTGTCCGATGGCGTCGCGGTGGTCCTCGAGCGCGTCGGCGGCCGTCACGAGCGGATCGACGTGAGAGCGAATACCCGCTCGCAACGCCTCTCCCGGCAGAGCCTCCCGAATCACGAGGTTCACGTCACGCACGGCAGCTGCTGCCGGTCGTTCGTCGCGATCGACGGCGGCCTGTGACGCGATCGGGAAGAGAAGCGCCGCGCCTGCGAACGCGATCGACAGAAGAAGGTCCCTCTTTCGGCTCATTCGTCTCCCTCCAGCCCCGGGGCTTTCGATTCGTTGTTCGTGAGAGTTCGGGGGTCAAATAGCAACGATCGTGCCGAGCAGCCTGAACCACCCGAAGACGCCGCCCATGCGCCGCCCCGTTCGAGCCCCGAGGGCCAGGAGCCTCTGTTCATGCTTGTTCGAGACGAAAGCCGAGACCACGATGCCACTTCGCCAGCGCTACTGAATCGCCGAGAGGGTCCACGCCTGACCCTCACGCTATGGTCCGGTTTTGTCCGTGGGTCAGTTCTTATCCCGCTCCCCGGCTCGTCGCAGGCCATTCGACCTGATGCTGTCGGAAGGTCGATAATCCTGCGCCCAGCATGGAACGGGAGGAAACGTGGCCGCGATCGAGTTCACCGGCAACTACCAGGACCTCTCCACCGAGAAGGGATTCCAGTTCAAGTTCTTCTGCGAGAAGTGCGGCAACGGGTACATGTCGAGCTTCAAGCCCAGCAAGCTCGGCATGGCGACCTCGGCCCTCCAGGCCGCCGGGAACATCTTCGGCGGCATTCTCGGCCGCGCGGCCTACGGCGCCTACGAGGTCCAGCGCGCCGTCGGCGGTACGGCCCACGACGCGGCGCTGAAGGAAGCCGTCACCGAGATCAAGCCGCTCTTCGTCCAGTGCACGAGGTGCGGGAAGTGGATCTGCG
>DIAY01000231.1:0-3301 GCA_002414905.1 Holophagales bacterium UBA5066
AGATGTGTATAAGAGACAGGCGGATGGCTGTTCATGGGAGGTCGTCGGATTCTGCGGCCGGGAGGGTCCGCGGTCCAGACGCGGCGCATAGAATCGCTCCCGTGAAAACCCGCCGCAGCCTCCTTGCCGACGCCGCCCTCGCCTCGGCTTTCCTGGCCCTGCCGCGTACCGCCCGCGCCGCGGCTCTCCCCGCCGGACCCGTCCGCCCGAAGGCGCTCGCACCGGGAGCGCGCGTGGCGCTCGTCTCCCCCGCGAGCCCCGCGGAGGAGCCGGAGGGGATCGTGATTGCCGAGGAGATCGTCTCCTCGCTCGGCCTCGTACCGAAGAGGATGCCGGCGGCGGCCCGCCAGACGATGTACCTCGCCGGGACCGACGAGGAACGGGCGGCCGACCTGAACGCCGCGTTCCGAGACCCGTCGATCGACGCGGTCTGGTGCGTCCGGGGCGGCTACGGCTCCGGGCGCCTCCTGCCGCTCCTCGACTGGGAGGCGATCCGGAAATACCCCAAGCCTCTCCTCGGCTTCAGCGACATCACGGCGCTGCTGAACGGCTTCTACGCGAAGACCGGTCTCGTGACGTTTCATGCTCCGACCTGCTCTTCGAGCCTCTCCGAGTACTCGCTCGCCGAGCTGAAGAAGGTCGTCTTCTCGAAGGAGCCCGCGGGCGTCATCGCCGCGGCGCCGCCCGTCGAGCCGCGGGAGGGCTTCGTCGACCGCGAGGACCGGCTCCGCCGGATCGTCCCCGGAACGGGCCGCGGCCGGCTCGTCGGAGGGAACATCAGCGTGTTCTCGATGCTCGTCGGCACACCGTGGGAGCCGCCTCTGGCCGGGTCGATCCTCTTCCTCGAAGAGGTGGGAGAGGAGCCGTACCGGATCGACCGCTGGCTCACGCACCTCGTGCTGACGGGGCGGCTGGAGAAATGCGCGGGAATCGTCTTCGGGAAGTTCAAGGACTGTGGCCCGGCGGAGAAGGGAAGCTTCCAGGGGACGTGGACGTGGCAGGAGGTCGTCGCCGACCGGTTCGGAAAGCTCGGTATCCCGATCCTCGCAGGCCTCCGGTTCGGGCACGTGGCCGACAAATCGACCCTCCCCGTCGGCGTCCTGGCGGAATTGGACGTGGCAAAGGGGACGCTCGCCCTCCTCGAACCCGCGGTCTCATGACGAAGACGGGGCCGGCACGTCTCGAGCGACGGGCCTTCCTCGTTCTCCTCGTCCTCTTCGCACAGCTCGCCGTCCCGGCGCGGCCGGCAGGTGCGGTGGCCGTTGCCGACCCTGCGGGCCTGCCTGTCGTTCTCTCTACCGGCTGGCGGGCGGCCGACGGCGACCCGCCTGACGGAATCGCCGGGATCGATCGCCTCGACTTCCGTCCGGCTGACCCGCGGACGGACCAGGCGAAGCGGGAAGGAATCCGCTGGTATCGGATACTGGTCGACCTCTCGCCGTTCGTCGGGCAGCCTCTCGCCTTCGCCGTGCCGGGCATCCGGGACGTGGACGAGGCGTGGTTCGACGGGGTGAGGATCGGCGGTCTCGGGGAGTTCCCCCCCGCGTCCGACACGGCTCACTTCGTCTCTCGCCTCTACCCGCTCCCGACGGACCGGGTCGACTCCGCGGGGCCCCGCGAGCTCGTTCTCAGGGTCTGGCACGGGAAGAGGGACGGGAGCGTCTTCCGGGGCACGCCGGCCATCGGAAGACTCGACCGTCTCGAGCGCGAGCGGTCTCTGCACGACCAGAGCCTCGTGCTCTTCCTCGGTGTTTCGTTCGTCGTGTCGGTCCTGCTCGTCCTTTTCGCCTTCCACGCCAGGAGCCCTGCCGACTACCTCCTTTTCGCCGGCTTCGCCGTGTCGCTCGGCCTCTACCTCATGCTCGACCACTCTTTCTGGAGCGACGCCGGTGTGCCTTTCTCTGCCGTCTTCCGGGGCGGCATCGTCGTCCTCGTGTCGACCGCGATCTGCTACTGCGCGGCGATGCTCCGGTTCCTCGGCGCCGGACTCCCGCCCGGCTACCGGCTGCTCCTGCCCGCCTTCGCCGTCCTCGGCATGGCGGCGCCCGTCGTGCCCGGGATCGAGAGCTTCGTCTCCCCGCTGCAGCTCTTCCGGTGGGCCTTCGCGGCGCTGCTCCTCGACCTCCTCGTCCGGTTCGCCTCCGCCGCGTGGCGTGGCCGCCGAAGCGCCCGGACCGATCTCGTCGGCCACGTGTCGTTTCTCCTG
Organism: Holophagales bacterium UBA5066; assembly: GCA_002414905.1. Classification (GTDB taxonomy): domain Bacteria; phylum Acidobacteriota; class Thermoanaerobaculia; order UBA5066; family UBA5066; genus UBA5066. Next base: position 2,207 of record DIAY01000231.1, read on the forward strand.
GCGGTCGTTCCGGTCGCGGGACTCGTCCCGGGAACCGGTCCCGTGGATCTCGACCCGTCGTGGCGCGTCGTCCTCCTCGGCTCCCTCTTCCTCTGTCTCGCCTTCACCGTTCTCTGGCGGATGTCGGAAGAGGTGAGGCGGTACCGGCTCGAGGGTCTGACCGACCCCGGGACGCGCCTCTGGAATCGCGACGCCCTGTACGGGGAGATCGCGGAACGGGGTGATGCGGTCCGGCGGGGAAAGGGACGCGGCTTCGGCCTCCTGCTCGCCGACGTGGACCGCTTCAAGGAGTGGAACGACGAGAAGGGCCACCTGGCCGGCGACCGCCTTCTCCTGCGCGCGGCGCGGGCACTTCTCGATGCTTCGCGTCCGCAGGATTTCGTCGCGCGATACGGTGGCGACGAGTACGCAGTGGTCGTGGGAGACGTCGACGGCGAGACGCTTCCGGCGCTGGCCTCTCGCCTGCGCGAGGCGCTGGGTGCCGCGCTCTCGGAGGAAACCGACGGTTTCCTCTCGAGTGCGTCGATCGGTACCCAGCCCTACGACGGGGCCCGCCACAGGACGCCGGAAGACCTCCTTCGCGACGCCGACCGGCACCTCTACGAGGCCAAGGAGGCGTTCCGCGCCGGGCACCCGGCGCGAACGGCCCGGTTGACCCCGTCGGGGAACTGGTCCGTACGCCTCTAGTGGATTCCGTACACTCTCGTTCCGTGACCGCACATCGCCGGAGCCTCCCGGGATTCCTCGTCCTTCTTCTTTCCGCTCCGCTGTCTGCTCCTGCCCTCGTCGAGAACGCCGCGGACCCGCTCCCGCCGGAGACGCGCTCGGCGGTCGCCATGCTCGCCACCAGGGGCACCTCTCCAACCCGCGCGACGGAGTGGGTCCGGCGGCTCACGGACGAGGTGGGTCCGCGCCTCGCCGGCTCGCCCGGGGACCGGGCCGCGGTCGCGTGGGGCGTGGCGCTCTTGCGTGAGCTCGGCTTCGCGAACGTCCGGGCCGAGGAGGTTCCGGTTACGGTCTGGGAACGGGGCGTCGAGACGGCCACGGTCGTCTCCCCGTATCCCCAGAAGCTCGTCGTCACCGCGCTGGGCGGGA
>DIAY01000231.1:3495-5887 GCA_002414905.1 Holophagales bacterium UBA5066
GATCCTGATACCGTGCGCGGCAGGATCGTCTTCTTCAGCCGCCGGATGGCGAGGCCGGGCCAGGGACCGGGCTACGGTGCGACCGTCCCGATCCGCTCTTCCGGAGCGGCGAAGGCCGGGCCGCACGGCGCGCTCGCGGTGCTCGTCCGGTCGGTCGGGACGTCGACGAGCCGGTTCGCGCACACGGGCTCGACGAACTACGCCGAAGGAGTGCCGCGCATTCCCGCGGCTGCCGTCTCGAACACCGATGCCGACCTCCTCGAGCGGCTGCTTGCCCGGGGCCCCGTGAAGGTGAAGGTGGCCCTGGGCTGTCGTTCGCTTCCCCCCTCCACGTCGGCGAACGTGATCGGCGAGATCCCGGGGCGCGAGAAACCGGACGAGGTCGTCGTCGTCTCGGGCCACCTCGACTCCTGGGACCTCGGGACGGGCGCGATCGACGACGGCGCCGGTTGCGCCATCGCCATCGAGGCGGCTCGCCTGATCGCCGAAAGCCCTCGCAGGCCGCTGAGGACGATCCGCGTCGTCCTCTACGCGAACGAGGAGAGTGGACTGGCGGGAGGCAGGGGCTATGCCGCACGGCACGCTGCCGAGCTGCTGAAGCATGCAGGAGCCTTCGAATGCGACAGCGGGACCGGTGCGCCGCAGGGCTTCTCGTGGAATGCTGCGGACACGCTCGGGCCGGCGCTTGTCGCGGTGGCGATGCTCCTCGAGCCGCTCGGCGCCGGGACGCTCCGTAGAGGGGGGGCCGGCGGTGCCGACGTCTCTGCGATGGCTCCGGCGGGGGTGCCACTCTTCGGCCTGAGGCAGGAGATGGAACGCTACTTCGACTTCCACCACACGGCCGACGACACGTTCGACAAGATCGAGCCCGCATCCCTCGACAAGGCGGCCGCGGCGGTCGCGGCTATGGCGTACGCGGTGGCCGATCTCCCCTCTATCCACGCCCTGCCGGGCGGGTCCGCGGAGCCGAGGGTGCGATGAACCTGCCCTCGCTCCCTTCGCTCCCGTCGGCGGGCGCCGCCGCACCACTCGCACCGCCTCCCGTCGACGGCCCCGAGGTGGAGCTGTCGGTGAAGGGGATGCACTGCGCCTCGTGCGTCGGGCGGATCGAATCGGCCCTTGGCAAGGTGCCGGGGGTTTCCCTCGCCGTCGTCGACCTCCTGTCGGGACGGGCGAGGGTGAGGCTCTCCGATCCGTCGCTGCCCGTGGAGCGCCTCGTCGAGGCGGTCGTCGGCGCGGGCTACGAGGCGCAGCCGGCGAAGGCTGCCGACCTCTTCGGCCTCGAGGAGCTCGTCGACGCCGAGCAGGCGGAGCGGGCCGCGTCCCTGGAAGCCCTCACCCGCAAGCTCGTTCTCGCGGTGGTGGTCGCCGCGCCGGTTGCCGTCCTTTCGATGGCCGAGGTGACCTTCCCGGGGCGCGACGTCCTCTTCCTCGTTCTGACGGCGGTTGTTCTCGGCTTTGCGGGGCGCGACATCCTCGTCAGCGGAGCGCGCGCCGCGGGGCGCCTCGCCCCCGACATGAACACGCTCGTCGCCCTCGGGACGTCATCGGCCTTCCTCACCTCGGCTGCGGCGACGCTCTTCCCCCACCTCTTCCACGTCCCGGGCGGACACGCGCCGGTCTACTATGAGGCCGCGGTCGTCATCGTCGCGCTCGTCCTCCTCGGGCGGTTCCTCGAGGAGCGGGCGAAGGGAAAGGCGGGGGAGGCGATCCGGGCGCTCGCCCGCCTCGGTGCACGAAATGCGCGCCTCGTGCGGCCGGACGGCGACGTCGAGGTTCCCCTCGAGCGGGTGCGCCCCGGCGATCTCCTGCGCATCCTGCCGGGCGAGAAGGTGCCGACGGACGGCGTTCTCGTCGAGGGATCGACGGCAGTGGACGAGGCGCTCGTGACGGGCGAGTCGATCCCGGTCGAGAAGGTTCCGGGAGACCCGCTGCTCGGTGCGACGGTGAACGGAAATGGAGCCGTTGTCATGAAGGCGACGCGCGTCGGGAAGGAGACCGTCCTCGCCCAGGTCGTCAGGCTCGTGAGGCTGGCGCAGACGACGAAGGCCCCGGTCCAGCGGCTCGTGGATCGGGTCGCCGGGGTCTTCGTCCCGGTCGTCGTCGTCCTCGCGATCCTCTCCTTTGCGGGCTGGATGTCCTTCGGTCCGGAGCCGAGGCTCCTTCGCTCGCTCCTGGCTGCCACGTCGGTCCTCCTCGTCGCCTGCCCCTGCGCCCTCGGCCTCGCCACCCCGACGGCGCTCGTCGTCGGCACGGGCCGTGGCGCGCAGCTCGGCCTCCTCCTGCGCGACGCCGGAGTGCTCGAGAAAGCGGCGCGGGTGACGACGGTCGTCTTCGACAAGACGGGAACGCTGACCCAGGGCCGCCCCGTGGCTGTCTCTTATACACATCT
>DIAY01000083.1:0-17062 GCA_002414905.1 Holophagales bacterium UBA5066
GCGGCGAGGCAGGCGGCCAGAACGAGAGATCGGCGGCGCATCCGATGCAGCTCCGTCAGTAGGGCATCTCGTCGTCCTCGAGCCCGAAATAGTGGCCGAGCTCGTGGCGAACGGTGTCCTGGATCTCGTGGACCGCCTCCCCGTTAGAAGTGCAGCAGCGAAGGATCGGGCCCCGGAAGACGACGACCTGCGGCGGAAGCCCGGGGAGCCCGCCGAACTCGAGCTCGGTCCTCATCGGTCCGCGGTAGATCCCGAAAAGCTCCTCGTCGTCGGGGGTGTCCGTCTCGACGTAGTCGTCGTCTTCCGGCTCTTCCTCCACGGCGATGATCACGTTGTCGAGCATCTCCTTGAACTCGAGCGGAAGCCCCTCCACCGCCTCGGCGACGAGCTTCTCGAAATCGGCCATCGAGAGCCGTGGCGGGCGGGCGGAACGGCGTCTCATGGCGTGCCGAAGAGCCGGCGGAAGTTCGCCGTCGTCACCCGACCTACCTCCTCGAGCGAGACGCCTTTCACCTCGGCGAGCCGCGCCGCCGTGCGCGCCACGAACGCCGGTTCGTTCGGCTTGCCACGGTAAGGCGCCGGCGCGAGGTACGGCGCGTCGGTCTCGACGAGCATCGCTTCGAGCGGAAGCGCCACGGCCGACTCGCGCACGTTCTCGGCCATCCGGAACGTGATCATCCCCGAGTAGCTGACGAGATAGCCGAGGGCGATCGCTCTCTCCCCCGTTGCGGTCGACGCGCAGAAGGAGTGGAAGACTCCCCGGAGGCTCTCCGGGCTCCCCTTCCCCTCCGACTCCAGGATCGCGAGGAGGTCCTCCTCCGACTCGCGGTTGTGGAGGAGAACCGGCTTTCCGAGCCGCCCGGCCAGCTTCAGCTGCGCCACGAGCGCGCGTTTCTGGTCGTCCTTCGGGGCGAAGTCGTAGAAGTAGTCGAGGCCGATCTCACCGATCGCAACGACCTTCCCCGACGCCGCGAGCCGTTCGAGCACCGGGATCACGCGGTCCTCGTCGAACCCCTTCGTCTCGTGCGGGTGTACGCCGACCGCAGCGAAGACCCCGTCGAACCGCTCGGCGACCTCGACGGCGCGCGGGGCGTCGTCGAGCGTCGTCGCCGGGACGAGGATGCGCGTCACTCCGGTGTCGCGCGCCCGCGAGACCTGGTCCCTCACCTCGTCGTCCGTCGCCGCGCGCGTCGGCCAGCGGGCTTCCGGTCCGGGGAAGACCATCGTGACGTGCCCGTGGGAGTCGGCCAGCTCGATCACGGCGTGGAGGATAGCGGAGATGCCGCGCGCGGCTCGCCCTTCGGAGGGCCGAGCGTTCGGCCCCTCAGGACCTCCTCGACGAGGATTCCCGACAGCAGGCCGGGAAGAGGTTCGACACGGCGGCGCCGAGTCCTTGGAGCGGCGGGGACATCGCCCCAGCCTGGCGCCGCGGCGGGAGCCAGGTCAATTGCACCCGTCAGGCGATCCCGTGGAACCGAGCGATCGCCTCCCACGCCTCGGCCGCGGTCTCGGCGTACGAGACGATGTGGAGGTCGTCGGAAGAGATCGTCCCTTCCTCGACGAGGAACTCGAGGTCGATCGCCTTCTCCCAGAACTGGCGCCCGACGAGGACGACCGGAACCGGCTTCATCTTCCCCGTCTGGATGAGCGTGAGCGTCTCGAAGAGCTCGTCCATCGTTCCGAAGCCGCCCGGGAAAGCGACGAGGGCCTTCGCCCGTAGCATGAAGTGCATCTTCCTGAGCGCGAAATAGTGGAAGTGGATGCAGAGCCCCGGCGTGATGTACGGATTCGGGACCTGCTCGTGCGGGAGGTCGATGTTGAAGCCGAGGCTCGTGGCCCCGACGTCGAACGCCCCGCGGTTCGCGGCTTCCATGACGCCCGGTCCGCCGCCCGTCACGACGACGAAGTCGTAGTGGCCGTCCCGCTGGCAGATCGAGGAGGCGATGCGGCCGAGCTCGCGCGCCTCGTCGTAGTAGCGCGCCTTCGCGAGAACGCGGCGGGCCCGCTCGACGGTCCGGCGGGCCGCTTCGTCGGCCGGAGAGGCGGCGGCTCTCGCCTCGGCCTCTGCGAGGCGCTGTTCGGCCTGCGGTCGCTCGACGACGCGCGTCCCGCCAAAGACGACGATCGTTCCCGTGATGCCCGCCTCGGACAGGATCGTCTCGGCCCGCTGCAGCTCGAGCTGCAGCCGCACGGCCCGCAGCTCGTCACATGCGAGCCAGGCGAGGTCCTCGTGCGCGCGAAGGGTGCTCGGCGAGGCGAGGATCTTCTCGAGGTTCTCCCGCGCCGCGGGATCGCTCGGGAGCGCCGCGTCCGCCGGGAGCCGGCTCACTATTTCACCTTCGTGCCGGAGGGAACCGACGGGTCGACCGAAAGGAGCGAAGGCTCGCCCGTGCCCGGGAGAGAAGCCGCGAGGACCATGCCGTTCGACTCGATCCCCATCAGCTTCGCGGGCAGCAGGTTCGCCACGACGACGACCTTCCGCCCGACGAGCTGTTCGGCCGTGTAAGCCGTGGCGATGCCAGCGACGATCGTCCGCTCCTCCTCGCCGATCCGCACTCTCATCTTCATCAGCTTCTTCGACTTCTCGATCTTCTCGGCGGCGACGATCTCGGCGACGCGCAAATCGGCCTTGAAGAAGTCGTCGACGGTGATGCGGGCCGGCTCAGCGGCAGGGGCCGTGGCTGGAGCCTGGGTGGCAGCGGTTGGTCCCGCGGAAGGAGCGGGGGCCGCGGCCGCGGGAGCGGCCGGAGCGGGAGCGGGAACGTCGGCTGCGGCGGGTTTCGTCTCTTCGGTCAAGGGAGTCTCCTTGGAAAGGTCGGCGAAGTACGCCTTCGCGTCGGCGCGGGGAAAGAGCGGTGCGGCGGGAGCGAGCGGGGCTTCGAGCGGGAGGCCGCCCCAGGCGAGGTCGGCCGGGCCGAGCTCCTCGGCGCACTTCGGGGTCCCGAGGCGACGCAGGACCTCCGCCGATGCTCCAGGCGCGATCGGCGCGAGCATCGCGGCGGCGATGCGGAGTCCCTCGAGGGCGTTGTAGTGGATCCGGTGGAGCGCGGGAGTCACCCCTTCGGCCTTCACCCTTTTCCACGGCTCTTTCGCGGTGATGTAACCGTCGATGGCGCCGAGGAGGACCCGGATCGCATCGGCAGCCTCGTGCAGGCGGCAACCGCGGAACGCGGAGTCCCACCGGAGGACGGCCTCCTCGGCGGCACGCTTCACGTCGTTGTCGTCGCAACGCTCGGCGGGAGTCGTACCGCCGAAGGCGTCGGAGGCCATCCGCACCGCGCGCGAGAGGGTGTTGCCGAGGCCGTTGGCGAGGTCGCTGTTATAGCGGGCGAGGAACGCCTCGTCAGAGAAAGCGGCGTCCTGGCCGAACGTCATCTCGGCCACGAGGTGCCAGCGGAGCGCGTCGACCCCGAAAGCATCGACGAGCGCGTCGGGGCGGACGACGTTGCCGACCGACTTCGACATCTTTCGCGCGTCTTTCAGCCAGAAGCCGTGGCTGACGACCTGCGTTGGCAGGGGGAGTCCTGCCGACATCAGGAACGCGGGCCAGAAGACGGCGTGGAAGCGGAGGATGTCCTTGCCGACGAGGTGCGTGACGCGGCGCTCGTCGCCGGCCGGCCAGTAGCGCTCGACGAGAGCTTCGTTCCCGCTCCCGAAGCCGAGGGCGGTGAGGTAGTTCGTCAGGGCGTCGAGCCAGACGTAGACGACGTGCCCCGGGTGCCCCGGAAAGGGGATTCCCCACTGGATCGCCGTGCGCGAGACCGAGAGGTCCTTCAGCCCCGCCGAAACGAAGGAACGGACTTCGTTGAGCCTTGTCTCCGGGAAAACGAACGGGATCTCCGGTACGCTCCCCTTCTCGTACAGGTCGAGGAGCCGGTCCTGGTATTTCGACAGGCGGAAGAAGACGTTCTCTTCCTTCTGCCACTCCGCCGCCGTGCCGTGCGTGGGGCACTTGCCGTCTTCCAGGTCCTTCTCGGGGTAGAACGTCTCGCAACCGACGCAGTACCACCCCTCGTGCCCGGCGACGTAGAGGTCTCCAGCGGACTCGAGGCGGCGGATCAGCTCGGTCACGCCGATGTGGTGCCGGGGCTCGGTCGTCCGGATGAAGTCGTCGTTGGCAACGCCGAATCTCTTCCAGAGAGCCTGGAAGGTCGGCGCGTGCCGGTCGGCGACGTCGATCGGGGCGACCCCTTCCTTTTTCGCCACCTTCTCGATCTTCTGACCGTGCTCGTCGGTCCCGGTGAGGAAGCGGACGTCCTCCCCCTGGAGCCGGTGAAAGCGCGTCAGCGTGTCGGTGACGAGGGTCGTGTAGAGGTGGCCGATGTGGGGACGGTCGTTGACGTAGTAGATGGGGGTCGTGAAGTACCGGGACATGAGCCGGTGAGGATATCAGGCGGCTACATCAGCCCTTCACGGCGGAAGGAGAAGAAGCGTCCGTGCCCCACGATGACGTGGTCGCGGACGGGAACCCCGACGACGTCCCCGGCCGCCACGAAGCGGGCCGTCGTGGCCCGGTCCTCGGGAGAAGGGGCCGGGTCCCCGGACGGGTGGTTGTGATAGAGGATGAGCGCGGCGGCGCCCTCGAGGACCGCGATCCTCAGAACCGGCCCCGGTTGGACCGCGGCCGAGCTGATCCCGCCCCGGAAGACGACCTCATCGTGGATGAGCCGGTTCTTCGCGTCGAGCAGCAGCGCCCCCATGACCTCTCGCAGCTCCGTGGCGAGGGAGGCGGCGAGATACGCTCCCGCGACCTCCGGGGCGTCGATGAGGGGTCGCTCCTGGGTTTCCGCGCGGGCGAGCCGACGGGCCAGCTCCGCGGCGGCGGCGATCCGGCAGGCCTTCGCCATCCCGATCCCGAGCGCGAGCTCGCGGACGCGCCCGCGCTCACTTCGCGCCAGGAGCCCCCTCAGGCCGTTCCCGCGCAGGATCTCCCGGGCCGTTTCGAGGACTCCGGTCCCCGCGCGACCGGTTCCGAGGAGGATCGCGACGAGCTCCTCGTCCGTGAGCGCGTCCGCACCGCGGGCGACGAGCCTCTCCCTGGGCCGGTCCTCGGGCGGCAGCTCGCCGAGCCGGCCTGCTTTCGGACCGGGCACGCTCACCGAAGCGACTCGCGCCGCCCGACGAGCCGTTCAATCCCGACGAGTCGAATCTCCTCGGAGAGGGCGAACGAGGCGGCGTCCTTCGCACCGGCCGGTCGGGCCGCCAGCCCTGACACGACCCTCGTCGTCTCCGTCCGGGTCCTGAGCGGGGCCCGGCCGTCCGCGGGAGGCGCTGCTGCACCGGGGTAGTCGACCCCGAGCTCGGATTCGGTCTCCACGACCGCGCTCACCGGGAAGCCCTTCAGGCGTCCGAGCTCCGAAGTGAGAGCCTCGAGGACCTGCGCGGGGACGTCGAAGAGACGACTGAGGTCGTCGAGTGGCGAACGGGTCCCGTCCGGCGGCTCGCCGAGAGCATCGAGAGCCGCCGTCAGCTTGCAGCGGATGCGACCCACCCGCCCCGGCATCGACGTCACGAGGCTCCAGGTGGCCGTGACCCGGAGGCGGATCGTCGGCCGGCCCTCGAACGGCGGCCCGGTCACCAGCTCGGCCAGCGGAACCTCGACGTCGCTCACGGCGCTCTGGAACGGTCCGGGGTCACCTTCGGCGGGAGAAACGAAGAGGTTGTGAACGTCCTCGACCTGCGCCCGTGCCGCCACGGACGCCTTCCGGTCGAGGAGCCAGCCTCCCCGGTCCCCGAGGAGGAGCGAGTTCGCCGTCGTCCTCGGAAAGGTCCCCGTTTCGAGGTCCCAGCGGGCAGTGCCACCGAAGACCGTCACGTTCCCGCGCACGGCGCTCGCCTGCGCTCCCGCCGGGGAAACGCTCTTTCTCGACTCCACGAGAACGTATCCGACGACCGGGCCCGCGGGAGCGGAAGGCTCCGCGAGCGCCAGGAGTGCGAGAACTGCAGGAAACAGCACGGTTCATCTTCGCATGTAGACCGCGGGGTCTGCCCTGGTCGACAATGGGCTGATGCTCGCTGCCTCTGAGCCGGCCCCATTCCACGAGCCGATGAACGCGAGTCGATTCACGGTTCGACTCGTCGGAGACGCCGACGCGGTGGCGTGGGTCGCGGCGACTCTCCGTGGCCCCGAACTCAGCATCGAGGCGAGCTCCCTCGAGGAGGGTACGAAGGCTGGCGAGCCGCCCGGTCCCATCGTCTGGGTTGCGAGGCCCGGCGAGCCCGAGCCCGGAAAAACTCTCGTCGACGACGCCGCCGTCTGGACCTTCCCCTGCCTCGTCGTCGTCCCGCCCGGGGGCTCCGCTCCCGACATCCTCGCCGGACACCCTTCGGTCGAGTCTTTCGAGGTCGTCCGGGAGCCCGACGACGCCCCCATCCTGCGAATGCGGCTGGAGCGCCTCCTCCTGCTGCACCGGCGAAGGACGCAGACCGAGGCCGTCCTCCACGACCTGCCCGTCGTCGTCTACTCGCGCACGCTGGACGGAGTCCTGACGAGCGTCAACGCGGAGACGGAGTCCTTTCTCGGAAGGGACCGGGCTTCCCTGGTCGGACGGCCCCTCGTCGAGTCCGTCCCCGGAGGCGTCCTGACGCAGGCTCACCTCGAGGAGATGAACCAGTGCCTCCTTTCGCGGGGAAGGCACCGGGTGAGGATTGCGGGCGCCCTGAACGAAGGCCGGCGCGTCGCCCTCGATATTCGGGCGCTTCTTCTTCGGGACGGCCACGGAACGCCCTGGGGGGCACAGGTCGTCATTGCGGACCTCACCGACGAGGAGGAATCGCAGGAACGCCTGCGCGTGCAGGCGGGACGAAGCGGGGTCCTCGCCACGATCGCGACGGTCACACGCGACGTCACCGACCTGGACCGGATACTGCAAGCCGTCACGTCGATCGTCGGGCAGAATTCCGGAGCTCGCACCGTCGACGTCTTCCTCCCCGATGGAAGACCGGAGTGCTTCTTCCTGCGTCAGTCGTGGCGATCCTCCGAGACGATTCCGGATCTCTCCGGAGACAGGTGGCTCCTCGACGGGACCGAGCCGTTCCGCCGCCTCGTCGAATCGCGCGAACCCTACGTCGTCCTCGACGCCCGGCACGAGGGGGTCCTTCCCGGTGCGGCCACGGCGCTCCTGCGACTCGGGGCCAGGAGCGGGATCATTCTCCCCGTTCTCGTGGACGACGAGGTCGTCGCCGGACTCGGCCTGACCTACGCCCAGCCGCAGTCTTTTTCTGCCGACCTCATCGGCTTCCTGACGCTCGTCGCCGATCAGCTCGCGCTCGCGATCCGCGCCGCCCGTCTCCACGAGAGCCTGGCCGAGAAGCTGAAAGCCCTCGCCGAGGAGCAGCGCCTCCGCGAGCTGGCCGACCACGACCGCCAGCGCCTCCTGAGCATGCTCGTCCACGACCTGAAGAACCCGCTCGCCGCGGTCCTCGCATCTCTCGAGCTGAGCCTGGACCGGACGGCCAGCGACCAGCGGCTCGAGCGTCTCCTGAAGACCTCGATGGCTTCAGCACGGGGGCTGGCCGGGATGATCGACGACGCGCTCCTCGTCTACCGGACGGGCGAAACGCCCGCGGACCTCCAGCTGGAAGACGCCCGGTCGGTCCTGGCCCAGCCTTTCGAGGAAGCACGCTGGATGGCCGAGGCCCGGCAGATCCGCCTCGAGATCGAGATCGCCGAGCCCCTCCCGCCCGTCACCATGGACGCGGGCCGCTACCGCCGCGCCGTGTCGAACATCCTGTCGAATGCCCTGAAATTCAGCCGGCGCGGGGGCGACGTGAGCGCCCGCCTCGGCCTCGAGGAAAACGACGGCCGCCTGTGGCTCGTCCTGCGTGTCGCCGATTCGGGACCCGGCGTCCCCGAATCCGTGAAGGACCGCCTCGGAGGACCTTACCAACGGTTCACCGGCTCCGAGCGAATCCCCGGGACCGGACTCGGCCTCACCGTCGTCGGCGCGGTCGCCCTCGCACACGGGGGTTGCATCCAGGTCGAGCCTCGCCCCTCGGCGTCCGGCGGCTCGGTCTTCTCCTTCTGGATCCCCGCGTGAGGGAGCTTCACGCGGGCCGGCACCTGCGGCTCGTCGTCCGCAACGGCTGGGAGTTCGTCGAGCGCCCGGGAATCCGCGGAATCGTCCTCGTCGTCGCCGTCACGCCCGAGGGGCGCCTCCTCCTGGTCGAGCAGCGGCGCGAGCCCGTCGACGCGAACGTCCTCGAGCTCCCCGCGGGCCTCGCCGGCGACGCGGACAGTCCCGCGGACGAGCCGCTCGAGGAGGCCGCCCGGCGCGAGCTCGTAGAGGAGACCGGGTGGGACGCGACGGCGATGGAACGGCTCACCTCGGGTCCCCCGTCGGCCGGAGTCACCTCCGAGATCATCACCTTCTTCCGTGCCCGGGGCCTCTCGAGGGCCGGGGCGGGGGGCGGTGTCGAGGGCGAGGCGATCACCGTCCACGAGGTCCCCCTGGCCGCCGTCGAGGAGTACCTGCGGGAACGGGAGGCGGGGGGCACTCTCGTCGACCCGAAGGTCTGGGCCGGCCTCTGGTTCGCCCGCCGGCCCTGACGAAGGCCTACTCCGGGATCCTCACGACGACCTTCCCGTAGCCCGCACCCGACTCGACCCGCTCGTACGCCGCACGAACGTCGTTGAGAGAGAAGACCTCGTCGACGACCGGCAGCACCCGCCGCCTCTCGACGGCCTTCAGGAGAGCGCCGAACTCCGCGTCCGTTCCCATCGTCGAGCCGAGGATCGAGAGCTGTTTCCAGAAGATGGTCCGGATCTCCTCCTCGGGGTTCGGACCGCTCGTCGCCCCGCAGGTGACGATGCGCCCCTTCTTCGCCGCGGCTGCGAGTGAGGCACGCCACGTCGCCGCACCGACCGAGTCGACGACGACGTCGACGCCTCGCTTGCCCGTCAACTCTCGGACCTTCCGGCCGACGTCGACCTTCCGGTAGTCGAGGGCCACGTCGGCCCCCATCTTCAGCGCCCGCTCGAGCTTCGCCTCGCTCCCCGACGTGACGATCACGAGGGAAGCCCCCGCAAGCCGCGCGATCTGAAGGGCATAGGCCGACACGCCTCCACCCACGCCGTGGATGAGGACGCTCTCCCCCGGCCGGAGAGCCGCCCGGGTCACGAGCATTCGCCACGCCGTCATCGCGGCGAGAGGGAAGGCCGCCGCTTCTTCGTTCGTCAGCTGGCCCGGAGCCTTCCAGACGTTCGCGGCAGGGACGGCAATCCGCTCGGCAAGCGTGCCGGACCGGTGCTCTCCGAGGATCTCGTAGTCGACGCAGAGACTTCGCTCGCCGTCGCGGCAGAATTCACAGCTGCCGCAGGAGAGACCGGGCTGGAGGACGACCCTCTCGCCGACGGCAAGGCCCGTCACCCCGGCGCCGAGCGCCTCGACGCGCCCGCAGCCGTCGGCCCCGGGAACGTGCGGAAATTCGACCGGGACACCCGGGATGCCGTCCCGCACGAAGAGGTCGAGCCGGTTGAGGGCCGCCGCCGAGAGGCGAACGAGGACCTCGCCCTCACCGGCGACAGGTTCGGGAAGGCTCCCGACCGAAAGAACGTCGTTCCCACCGTGGCGCGTCAGGACTGCCGCTTTCATTTCTCCTCCTTCTTGTGGAAACTCCCGGCTTCGATGTCGAAACTCCCGAAGCTGCCGACTCTCCCCGCCTCCCTGCTCGACCCCTCTACGGTATGCCCCCCCTGCGGGAAATGCTGCCGGTACGTCGCGGTCGGAATTGACGGCCCCGTGAGCGTGAGCGGTGTCTCCACGGCGCTTTGGCTCGTCTACCACAGGAACGTGTCGGTCTACCAATCGCACGACGGCGACTGGTTCGTCCTGTTCCCCGCGACCTGTGACAACCTCCTGCCGGACGGGCTCTGCGGCGTCTACGAGAACCGCCCTTTCCTCTGCCGCGAATACGACATCGACGGCTGCGAGGGGTCCAGTGACGAAGCTCCCGAGAGGCTGCGCTTCGACGACGGCAAATCGCTCGGCTCCTGGCTGAGGAAGATGCGTCCGGCCCTCTTCGCCCGGTGCCTGGAGGCCGGGATCCTCCCCGAGGCGGTTCGCGGGCCGTCGTCCGGCCCGGCGCGGCACGGACGTTCGAGCCGGACTCCTCGCCGTCCCTAGGCTTCGAGGCTGAGGAGAGCCCCGAGCAACTCGCCCCCGTCCTGGTAGCGGTCCGGGCGGTGCCGGTCGATCGATCGCAGCAGGACCGCCACCTCGTCCTCGTGGAGCCACGGGGCGAACGGCCGCGGGTCGTCCGGGTCGCGTTCGAGACGCGCCACGAGGACGTCGTCCCCGACGTAGGGCCAGCGGCCGGCCGCGAGCGTGTAGAACGTCGCGCCCAGGGAGTAGACGTCGGATGCGGGAGAAGCGGCCTCGCCGCGGAGAACCTCCGGCGGGAAGAAAGCCGGGGTCCCGATCAACTTGGAGGTGGAGCCCGAGTCGGCTTCGGGACGGGCCAGGCCGAAGTCGAGGATCCGAAGGATGCCGTGCTCGTCGAGGACGAGGTTGGCAGGCTTCAGGTCGCGGTGAAGGATCGCCTTGGAGTGAGCGGCGGCGATGCCCCGGGCGGCCTGCACGAACCAGTCGCGCCAGTTCCTCTTCAGGCGCTCCGGATCGTTCTTCAGGAGGTTCTGGAGGTTCGGCCCCTCCAGAAACTCCATTGCCAGGTAGGCGCTCCCGAAGCCCTCGCCGAAATCGTAGAGGCCGACGATGTTCGGGTGCTTCAGCGCGGCGATCGCGCGCGCCTCACGGATGAAGTAGCGCATGGCCGTCTCGTCGCCCCAGAGCTGTGCGGGGAGGATCTTGAGTGCGACGAGCCGCTCCAGCTTGTGGTCGAGAGCCTTGTGGACGATCCCCATCCCGCCGCGCCCCACCTCCGCAAGGATCTCGTATCGCGACTCGGGCGTTTCCGACGCGGCCATTCCGCCCGAGGCCGACATCGCCTGGAAGGTTCCGGAGTGCCCCCGACCGGGAGCCCGGGTCTGCGAGGCCACCGCGGCGGGCACCGCCTGGCCCGCCACGTCCGCGACGGAGGGCTCTTCGACGGCAACCGGCAAGTCGGCATCGGACAGCCGCTCCTCGAGGGCCAGCGAGCGGGTCCGGGCGTTCCTGAAGCTCGGATCGAACGCCGCGATGGATGCCATCCGCCGGTGTGCGTCGGCGAGATCGCCGGCTCCCTCCAGCGCCCGTGCGAAGACCTCGTGAGCCGCGATCGTCGAGGAGTCGACGGGCCTGTGCCCGAGGAGCTCGCGCATGACGTGGACGGCGTCCCGCGCTTCGCCGTGGGTGAGGTGCGCCTCAGCCAGCTCGAGAAACACGTCGGAGACTCCCGGGTCGGCGCGGCGAACGGTCGTCAGGAGGTCCCAGGCCCGGTCGCGGTGCCCTCCGCGAAGCGCGTTGCGCGCCGCATCGAGCCCGCGGCCCGCGCGAAGGAAGAGCGAAACCGCCTCGTCGAACCGTCCCCGCTCCTGGAGGACGAGTGCCGCCTCGGCGAACTTCCCGGCAGCCCGGTAGAGCGTGATCGCCCGTTCCCAGTCCTGAAGCTCCCGGTAGATGCCGGCCGCGAGCTCGGACCTTCCGATCACCTCATACGCCTCCGCCGCCTCCGGCAGATGACCCGCCTTCACGAAGAGGGCGGCGGCCCTATCGACCTTGCCCGCCTCCCGAAAGGCCCGGGCCGCATCGGCGAGCTGCCCGGTCTTCTCGAAGAGCTGGGCGGCCTTTTCCCATTTTTCCGCACCGGCCCATGCCTGGGCGGCACCCGCCCAGTCGGACTTGCCCTCGAGGTCACGGGCGAGCAGCTCGGCGGCGGTCTTCCCCTGTCCTGCCTGTGTGAAGGCCCCGGCCGCGCCCGCCAGATCGCCCCCCTTCTCCAGCTCCCTGGCGGCCTCCAGCGGGCGGCCGGCTTCGAGATAGAGGGGTCCGGCCAGGAGAGGCTCGCCCCCGAGCCGGAACGCCTCGGCCGCTTCGAGTGACCGGCCCGCCGCCCGGGCCGTCTCCCCCGCTCTCTTCCAGAGCGCGTTCTTTCCACCGCCGAACGTCGAACCCTCGGCGATCCTCCGGGTGGCGTCTGCGAGCGCCGCGGTGTCGCCCGAGGCCTCGGCGACCTCGGCGAGCCGGTCCCATCGGGCCGACTGCCTCGCCTCCAACAACGCGGCGGCTCTGGCGGCGGCCGCCTTTCCAGCCTCTCCCGCCGCCTCCCAGGCTTTTGCCGCCTCCCACGCGAACATATTCCCCGCCTGGCCCCAGAGCTCGGCCGCGGTACGTGCGTTCCCCTGACGCATCTCGAGCGCGGCCACGCGGGCCGGGAGCTTTCCCTTCCGGAAGGCCCGCTTGGCCTCCTCGGCATCGCCCGCCTTCAGGAAAAGCTCTCCGGCACGGACGTAATCCCGCGAACGGTACGCCTCGCGTGCGGAGAGAAGATCCGGGTTCCTCGGCCGGGAGCTCCGCAGTGTCAGCAGGAACAGCCCGAGAGCGACGAGGTCTATCCCGAGGCGCGCCATGCTCGTGCGCGCCAGGAGCTGGTAGAACGGCGCCTGGGCGAGGTAACGGGCCACCTCGCCAAGCGCTGGTATGACGCGGGCCACGAGGGCGAGGAGCTGGTCGAGGTGAACGCCGAGAACCAGCAAAGTCCCCACGAGGAGACTGACGACGGACGACCTGAGGAAGTCGCCCAGCCGAACGCCCTGCTCGCGCAGGAAGCTCCGGAAGACGCGCAGGACGAGAACGACGATGAGGAGCGTCGCGACCTGTGGCGCGAAGTAGAAACGGTTCTCGACCCAGTCCCGGGCGAGCGGCTGCGAGGCCACGTTCGCCCTCGCCCAGTCGACGAACCTCAGGAGCGCCAGCTGTGCGAACACCGCTACCGCAACCGGAATCAGGTCTTCCTGCCAGCTCTTCCTTCGGCTCACGCGCCGTGATTATCGACGATCGGGCACGGCGTACGACATCCCGCTAACATCCGGTCCTCATTGAGGGCGATTTCACAGCTCCGTTTCTTCGCCTGCTTGGCGACCCTCGCGCTCGCGAATGGAGCGGCGGCGCAGTCGTACTCCGATCCCGGGCTCGGCCTCGGCGTCGATGCCGGCCTCTCGAAGGGGCACTCGGCCGGCGGCTTTTCCCCGGTCGCCGACTTACACCTGCGCTACCGCTTCACCGGCTCCCTCGGCCTCGAAGGGAGGATCGGCTACCGGCATGAAGCCGTGGAAGACAGCTCCGGCCCGCTCCTCGACCTCGTCGACATCCCCGTTACCGGGACCGGCCAGCTCTTCTTCTTCCCACGTGCGCGGGTGCAGCCGATGCTTATTGCGGGGGCGGGCCTGCACGTCGTGAAAACGACGCCGCGAGGGCTGAACACCACTCTCGGAGGAGGAACCAAGGCGATCTTCGCGATGCACGCCGGGGCAGGAGTCGACGTGAGACCGTCGCGGGTGAGCGCCGTAACCCTCGACGCGCGCTGGGTATTCCTCGAGCCGACCGTGATCTCGGACCTCCAGGCGGCAGGCTACGACGTCCGTTCCGGGTACTTCTCGATCACGCTTGGCCTGACCTTTTTTCGCTGAGATTCAGGCCGGAAGGCCGGCCACGAGCTCGGCGAAGCGGGCCGGGTCGACGTTACCTCCCGAAAGCACGATGCCGACCCGCCGGCCCGCGACGCCCGGCACGCGCCCGGCGAAGAGCGCCGCCGCGGCCGCCGAGCCACCGGGCTCGACGACGACCTTCATTCGAGAGAAGAGGAATGCCATCGCCTGCCTCAGTTCGAGGTCGCTCACGGTCACCACGCCCTCCACCAGCTCCTTCAGGATCGGGAAGTTCCGCTCTCCGACGCGGGTCGTCTGGAGGGAGTCGGCGATCGTCTCCGGGACAGCAATGGTGATCCGGCGTCCCTCACGAAGTGATCGGGCCACATCGTCTCCCGCTTCCGGCTCGACGCCGAAGACGCGGATGCGCGACTGCAGTCCCGTCGCTGCGACGGCCGTCCCCGCGAGCAGACCTGCGCCTCCGCAGGGAGTGACGACGACGTCGAGGTCCCCAACTTCCTCGAGAAGCTCGAGCGCCGCCGTCCCCTGTCCGGCGATGACGGCCTCGTCGTCGAACGGCGGCACGAGAATGACTCCTCTTTCCTCGACGAGGCGCCGGGCGATTTCCTCGCGGTCCTCGCGCCTGCGGTCGTAGAGGACGACCTGGGCGCCGTACTCGCGCGTGGCGGCCAGCTTCAGGGCCGGGGCGTCGTCGGGCATGACGATCGTGGCCGGGACGCCCAGGTCGCGCGCCGCGAGCGCCACGGCCTGTGCGTGGTTTCCCGAAGAGAAGGCGACGACTCCCCGGGCCCGTTCGGCCTCGGACAGAAGCGTGAGCCGGGAGAAGGCCCCACGCGCCTTGAACGCGCCAACGCGCTGGAAGGTCTCGGCCTTGAAATAGAGAAGGGCGCCCGTGATCGCGTCGGCCGTGCGGGAGGTGAGGACCGGCGTCCTGTGGACGTGTCCGGCGATGCGGGCGGCCGCGGCCCGCACGTCCTCGAGCGTCACCGGCAACGGGCTCACGACCGTACCTCCGTCTCCGGGCGGAGCTCCCTTTCGCGCGGAGCTCCGATGATGCCGCAGAGCCGGTCGGCCTCGTCGGTCATCGTGTCTATTGCGGCGTCGATGCGCCGGAGAAACGCCTCGTCCGATTCCCCGTCCGTCCGCTTCAAAGGCTCGCCGAAGACGACCGCGCAGCGCGAGAAGGGCAACGGGACGAGGTAGCGGTCCCAGGAGCGGAGGAACCTCGGCCTCTCCGACGAGGTCCCGACGGGCATGATCGGCGCGTCCACCGCCTCCGCCAGCCGAAGGAGCCCCGACTTGCAGCGGCGGGCCGGTCCCCGCGGCCCGTCCGGTGTCAGCGCCGCCCACCGGGTCGTCCCCCGCAGGGCTTCGACCATTCCGGCGAGCGCCTCGCTTCCCCCGCGCGAGGAGGAGCCGCGCACCGCGCGATACCCCCACCAGAAAAGAAACCCGGCGATGACGTCGCCGTCTCGGCTCTGCGAGGCCATCGTCACGGTCCCGCTCCAGGGGAAGCGAAGGATTCCGGCCACCATCCTCTGGTGCCAGATGGCGTGGAGGACGGGCCGTCCGGAGCGTTCGATCGCCTCGCGGTGCTCGCGCCCGACGAACCGGATGCGGAGCGTGGCGCGCCACAGGGCGATGACGAGAAAGAGGGGGAAGCCGAGGAGCAGTCCGCGCACAGGAGGGATTCTCGCCGACGCGCGCCCGCGGCGCCCGCCCTGTATCCTCCGGCGCCGTGCGCCTCGTCGCCGAGAAGCTCTGCCGTTCGTTCGGGCCCCGGAGGATCTTCGGGCCTCTCTCCTTCACCACGGCTCCCGGGAAGGTCCTCGGTGTCGCCGGGGCCAACGGCTCGGGCAAGACGACCCTCGTGAAGACGCTCGTCGGCCTGATCCGCCCCTCGTCCGGAAGCGTCTGGCTCGAGGACGAAGCGGAACCAGCCGGAAAATTCTCTGTACGCGATGCCGCAGGCTCGATCGGCTGGTGCGCCCCCGATCTCGCCCTCTACGGCGACCTGACGCCGGCCGAGAACCTCGAGTTCTTCGCCCGCGTCTCCGGACGTCCCATCCCGCGGGAAGAGGCCGAGCGCCGCATCGCCGAGGTCGGTCTCGATCCGAAGCGGCTCCGGACGATCCACACGAGGTTCCTCTCCACGGGCCAGAGGCAACGCATCAAGCTCGCCTACTCGGTTCTCGGCTCTCCCGCCGTTCTCTTTCTCGACGAACCCGGCTCCAACCTGGACGAGGCGGGCCACAAGGCGGTCGAGTCGATCGTCGCGGCGCAGAGGGCACGCGGCAGCGTCGTCCTCGCCACGAACGACCCGGTCGAGCTCGCCCTCGCCGACGAGAGGATGACCCTGTGATTCTCCGCGCGGCCGCGGCCGTGTTCGTGAAGGACCTGCGCACAGAGTGGCGGACGCGCGTCGCGCTCAACGCCCTTCTCCTCTTCGCGTTCTCGGTCCTGATCCTCGTCGGCTACGCCGTCGGCCCGACGCGCCTCTCTCCTGAAGACCGCCCCATCGTCAACTCCGTCCTCCTCTGGATCGTCCTCTTCTTCTCGGCGATGACGGGCCTCTCGAGGGCCTTCGTCAACGAGGAGGAAACCGGGACCGCCTCGGCCCTGCGCCTCTCGGCCCCTCCTGCGGCCGTCTTCCTCGGGAAGCTCCTGTCCAACCTCGCCCTCCTCGGCGTCGTCATGACGTTCGTCGTCCCCCTCTTCCTCGCCCTGATGTCGTTCGACATCGCCGCCCCCGGGCTCTTCCTCGCGATCCTCGTCTTCGGCGCGATCGGTCTCGCTTCAGCCTCGACCTTCATTGCCGCCATCGTCGCCAAGACGGCGGCCAAGGGCGCCCTCTTCGCCGTTCTGGCGACCCCGCTCCTCCTCCCGCCGCTCGTCGCTGCCGTCACCGGGACGCGCGTCGCGGCGACGGAACCCGAGCTCGCCGCCGGCCTCGACGCCGTGCGCCTCCTCTTCGCCTTCGACGGGATCATGGTGACGGCCTCGTTCCTCCTCTTCGACGCCGTCTGGCGCGAGTAGCTTCTTTCAAGGCTCACCACGAATCCAGCGTTTGATGTGACTGAATTCCATTCGGACCCCGTTTGGTCCTGATTGGACCCGATCTCACTTATCATCGCGGTCGATGAAGGTCCTCGGAATCCTCGGTAAGGCCGCTCTGGCCATCGGGATGGTGGCCGTCCTCTGGGGGGCCTTCCTCTTCGCCCACCCCGCGGAGAACTTCGTGGGCGAGTCCTCCCGGATCGTCTTCTTCCACGTGCCCATGGCCTGGATCGCCGCGCTGGCCTTCCTTCTCGCGGCCTGGCACTCGGCCCTCTTCCTGAAGACGCGGAGCATCGAGCGCGACGATGCGGCAGCCTCCGCCGCCCGGCTCGGGCTCCTCTTCTGCTTCCTCGCCACCGTGACCGGGTCGATCTTCGCGAAGGTCATGTGGAACTCGTACTGGAACTGGGATCCGAGGGAGACGTCGATCGTCCTCCTCCTCCTCGTCTACGGGGCCTACCT
>DIAY01000083.1:17300-20395 GCA_002414905.1 Holophagales bacterium UBA5066
ATGTTCGCCGTCCCGCGCATGTACGCCTCCCTCCACCCCGACACGGTCATCAACGCCCGGGGGAAGGTGGAGATGTCGCCGGACATCAAGCTCGTCTTCTTCACCTCGATGATCGCGTTCACCGCGCTCTTCGCCTGGATGTACGCCCTCGACGTCAAGGCGACCCGGCTCGTCCGGCGCTTCGAGGAGAGGGCCGCGGGAGGCAACGCCGCATGACCCCGGACGCTCCGACCGTCGCCGTATCGCACGGCGCCCTGTTCTACGTGGCTGCCGTCAACATCATTATCTGGGCGGGTCTCTTCGCCTACCTCGTCCGCCTCGATCGAAAAGTCCGCGCCGCGATGTCGCGGCAGGCCCCGGAGGACCCGTCATGAAGAAAGCCTACTGGGCCGGTGCCGCCCTCATCCTCGCCTTCCTCGTCCTCGGCCTGACGACGTTCTCGTCGACGATGACGCCGTACGTCTCCTTCGACGACGCGGAGAAGTCCGTCCGTGTCGTGCAGGTGATGGGCGGCCTCGAGAAGGGCTCCTCTCGCTACGACACGACCTCCAAGACCCTTCACTTCAACCTCGTCGACCTCGAGACGAAAAAGGTCCTTCCGGTCGCCTACCGCGACGTGAAGCCGGCCAACTTCGAGGAGGCGGTCTCCATCGTCGCCATCGGGAAGTACCAGCAGGACGCCTTTCACGCCGAGAAGCTCCTCGTGAAGTGCCCGTCGAAATACCAGGGGCAGGAGACGGAGAAGCACTACGGGGCCAAGGTCTCGGTGAAGTCCTGATGGGCGGCCTCGGGTACGCTCCGGGCACCCTCACGCTCTGGTTCGCCCTCGCCTCCGGCCTCGCGACGATCGCGGCCTACGCCCGCGCCCTCTCCCTCCAGAAGGCGGGCGGGAACCCGTACGACGCGGCCCTTTTCCTCGGCCGGCGCCTCTACTACGCCTTCGCCGGATCCATCCTCCTCGCCTCGGTACTCCTGATGTACCGCCTTCTGGAGCACGACTTCCGCCTGTCATACGTGGCGTCGTACTCCGGAAGGGAGCTTCCCCTGCGCTATCTCTTCTCGACGTTCTGGGCGGGGCAGGAGGGTTCTTTCCTGACGTGGCTCTTCTTCGGGGCCATCATCGGTTTCTTCGTCCTGCGCACCGCCCGCGAGCAGGAGCCGCCCGTCATGGCGGTCTACGTCCTCTCGTTTCTCGGCATCGTGGCGATCCTCGTCAAGCAGTCGCCGTTCCGCTTCCTCGCCGAGGTGCCGGCCGACGGTCAGGGGCTGAACCCGCTCCTGCAGGACCCCTGGATGGTCATCCACCCGCCGGTCATGTTCGCGGGATTCGCATCCCTTTCCGTTCCCTTCGCCTTCGCCATCGCCGCCCTCTGGACGAAACGCTGGGACGGCTGGGTCGTCCGCGCGATGCCCTGGGTGCTCTTCACGTTCGTCTGCCTCGGCACGGCCATCCTCATGGGCGGCTACTGGGCCTACAAGACCCTCGGATGGGGTGGCTACTGGGCCTGGGACCCGGTCGAGAACACCTCTCTCGTCCCCTGGCTCGCGACGACCGCGCTCGTCCACGGGATGTACCTTCAGAAGGCACGAGAGAAACACCGGAAGATCAACATCATCCTGGCGATCCTCGCCTTCTGCACCATCCTCTACGGCACCTTCCTCACGCGCTCCGGCGTCCTCGCCGACTTCTCGGTCCACTCCTTCGTCGACCTCGGTATCACCGGGTGGCTCGTCGCGATCATCGTCGTCTTCCTCGTCGGCGGCCTCGCGCTCCTCGCCTTCCGCTGGAACGAGATCCCGGTCGTCAACGAGATCGACCCGGCGACCGGGAAGGAGAAGGAAGAGCCTTTCCTCTCGCGGTCCGTCCTCTTCATCCTCTCGGTGACACTCTTCTCCGCCTCCGGCCTCGTCATCCTCCTCGGAACCTCGGCCCCGATCATCACGCGGATCGGCGGCAAGGCGTCCCAGGTGGCGACGAGCTTCTACGACACGACCCACACTCCCATCGCGATCATCATGGCGCTCCTCATCGCCCTCGTGCCGTTCGTCTCCTGGCGAGGCGAAACGTGGGCGGCGATCGGGAAGAAGGTGGCCATGGCAGCGGTCTTCGGCCTCCTCGGCGTGATCCTCTTCCTCTTCCTCGGCGTGAGGAAGCCGGTCGACCTCCTCTTCCTCGGCGCGGCCGTCTTCGGAATGGCATCCTCGGCCGAGATCATCGTCCTCTTCGTGAAGCGGAAGGCGATCCGGAGCGCCGGAGGCTATTTCGCCCACGTCGGGACGGCGATCATGCTCGTCGGAATCCTCATCTCCGGCGCCTACGAGATGAAGACCCAGGTGACCCTCGAGCGCAACCGCCCCCTCGTCATCGAGAACCACGGACGCCCCGTCACCTTCACGTTCACGGGCCTCTACTTCGTCAACGACGACGGCGTCGTGAAGACCGCCGGACAGCTCGACCCCACGCAGCTCGCCGACCGGCGCGCCAAGCAGGCGATGGAAGTCACCGTCACCGAGGGGAAGACCGTCTGGAAGGCCTACCCGAAGCTCTACCAGAACGAGAAATCGGGGCAGCTGATGGCCAATCCCGATGTCCGCAAGTCGTTCCTGCTCGATCTCTACATCTCGCCCCAGTCCTACGAGCCGGGCGCTCCCGCCCGCATGGAGGGAACTGTCGCCGTCCTGCGCAAGGGCGAGGAGAAGACGATCGGCGGCCTCGGCGTGAAGTTCATCGATTTCTCTTCCGACGGCTCGCACTCCGACGGCGGCACGTTCACGATCGGGTCGAGGCTCCAGGTCACCACGGGCGGAAAGACCGCCGAGGTGACGCCGAAATTCATCGTCACCCTCGGGGGGCCCGAGGGTCAGCGGATGGAAAGCCCCGACACGCCCCTTCCCGGCACGGAGAAGGGGCTGGTCCGCGTCCGCCGCGTCTCCCCCGGCGACAGCGCCGTCGAGCTCGAGCTCGTCGGTGTCGACCCGAGCGGCGACCTGAAGCCCGCGATCCCGGAAACCCTCTCCATCGACGTGACGACCAAGCCCCTCATCTCCCTCGTCTGGGGCGGCTTCTACATCATGATGCTCGGCGGCCTCCTCGC
>DIAY01000125.1 GCA_002414905.1 Holophagales bacterium UBA5066
GTTCCTGCAAGCACGCTGCCAGACGGGGCGATGACCACTCAAGTCATTGCAAACAGGAAACTTGAACGATCTCAAGTCCTTTCGATCGACTTGCGACCTGGTGAACTCCTCAACGCTCTGGAGGTGAAAGTCAGCCTGGCTAAGGTACTTATTCAAAAGGACTTGTGAGTGCAGACGGGGCCTGCTCGCCGGGGTGTGAGAGCTGCTGAGATTCGCAACAGCAGAGAAGAAGGACGAGAGGCGAAGCCTGCCCTCGTGACCCGGTCGGAAGCGTGAAGCTTCCTTTCTTCTCCAGGAACCGTCCCGTCCGGAATTTACCGGTCAGCGGAGGCCGATGAGCTTGTGGGTCTGGAGGCTGAGGCGCCAGCGGGGATGGGCGAGGCACCAGGCCGTGGCAGCGGCGACGTTTGCGTCGCGCGCAGGACCGTCCATCGGCTGAAGGAAGAAGTGCGTGAAAGCGAGGGCCTCGTAGCGCTCCGGCTCGGCTCCGTCCTGCGGAAAGACGAGCTTCAGCTCGTGCCCCCAGGTGAGGCGGAGCCGGGTCCCCGCCTTCGGGCTGACGGTTATCCAGTCGATTCCCGCGGGCGGTTCGCATGTACCGTTCGTCTCGACGGCGATCTCGAAGCCTTCCCGGTGAAGTGCCGTGACGAGGGTTTCGTCGACCTGGAGGAGCGGCTCGCCCCCGGTGCAGACGACGAGCGGCCGGCCTCGATCGGGCCTCGGGGCGGCCCAGGCGGCCGACACCGCGGCCGCGAGAGATGTGGCCTCGGGGAAGCGGCCTCCCCCGGGGCCGTCGACGCCGACGAAGTCGGTGTCGCAGAAACGGCAGGCCGCCGCCGACCGGTCTTCCTCGCGGCCCGACCAGAGATTGCAGCCCGCGAAGCGCAGGAAGACGGCGGCGCGCCCCGTCTGGGCTCCTTCGCCCTGGAGCGTGAAGTAGACCTCCTTGACGGCGTAGCTCACTGGCCAGGCATCCGATCGAGCGCCGGGTCGGGGAGACCCGCCTCGCGGAAGCCCTTCGCGCGGAGCTGGCAGGAGTCGCAGCGGCGGCACGGTGCGCCCTCCGGCGACGGGTCGTAGCAGCTCAGGGTGAGGCCGTAGTCGACGCCGAGGGAGATCCCCGTGCGGATGATGTCGGCCTTGGTCATTTCGATGAGCGGCGCACGGACGCGGAAACGTCCGGTTCCCTCGACGCCGGCGCGCGTGGCGAGGTTCGCCATCGCTTCGAACGCCGCGATGTACTCGGGCCGGCAGTCGGGGTAGCCGCTGTAGTCGAGGGCGTTGACGCCGACGAAGAGGTCGAAGGCCCCGAGGACTTCCGCCCACGCGAGCGCGAAGGAGAGGAAGACGGTGTTGCGTGCGGGGACGTAGGTGATCGGGATGTCGTGCGCCATCTCGCTCGCGGGTCGATCCTTCGGGACGTCGAGGTCGGCGGTGAGAGCCGAGCCGCCGAAGAGGCCGAGGTCGATGGTCGAAACGACGTGCCGCTCCGCTCCGAGGGCCCTTGCGACGCGCCCGGCGGCGGCGAGCTCGAGGGCGTGCCGCTGGCCGTAGCGGAAGCTGAGGGCGTAGGGGGCGAAGCCGTCGCGGCGGGCGATGGCCAGTACGGTGGCCGAGTCGAGGCCGCCCGAGAGAAGGACGACGGCGGGGGGGCGAAGCGTCACCGGTTCGTCATACCACGCCCGTTGCGGACGCGGCGAACCTCGGGCGGCCGCGCGAGGAGGTCGCCGCCCGCGTCGGCGTAGTCCGGAAAGCGGTGGATCAGCCGAGCCTCCCTGGCGCAATCCCATCCGTCGATCCGTTTCGTAAGGGGGGGGAAGGACGGGGAATATCTTGAAGCTCGCAATCGTCGGAACGGGTATATCGGGGCTATCGGCTGCCTGGCTGTTGCAAGGCCGGCACGACGTGCGGGTCTTCGAGAAAGACGCTCGCCCGGGAGGGCACAGCCATACCGTGGCTGTCGATGACGGGGGCAGGGAGGTCCCGGTCGACACCGGGTTCCTCGTCTACAACGAGGTCACCTACCCGAACCTCGTGAAGCTTTTCGCGCACCTCGGCGTCCCGACGAAGGCGAGCGACATGTCCTTCTCGGTCCGCTGCGAAAGGTGCGATCTCGAGTGGTGCGGCACCGGCCTGTCGGGTGTCTTCGCGCAGCCCTCGAATCTCCTGCGCCCCTCGTTCCACGGGATGCTCCTGGAGATCGCCCGCTTCAACCGCGAGGCGCCCCGGCTCCTCGACGAGCCGGGCGCGGAATCGCTCACCCTCCCCGCGTACCTCGATCGCGAGCATTACGGTGCGGCGTTCCGTAACCATTACCTCGTTCCCATGGCCGCGTCGGTCTGGTCGTCGGGTCCGGCCGCGATGGAGACGTTCCCGGCGGCCACGCTCGTGAGGTTCTTCCTCAATCACGGCTTCCTCGGCGTGACGACGCAGTTCCAATGGCGGACGGTCGACGGTGGCAGCCGGGAGTACGTTCAGCGCCTGACGGCCCCGTTCCGGGACCGGATCCACCTCGGAAGTCCGGTCGCGACCATCCGCCGTGACGCTCACGGCGTCGAGCTCGTCTTCGCGGGCGGCGGCTCCCAGCGGTTCGACGGGGTGGTGATCGCCGCCCACGCCGACGAAGCCCTCGCGATGCTCGAGGAGCCGACGGGAGACGAGAAGCGGCTCCTGGGCGCCTGGCGCTACTCGACGAACGAGACGCTCCTCCATTCCGACCCGTCCTTCCTTCCCCGGCGTGGCGCGGCGCGGGCGGCGTGGAACTACCATCTCGACGACTGCGCCCGGCCCTGGACTTCGGCCACGCTGAACTACTGGATCAACCGCCTCCAGGGGCTTCCCACGAGGAAGGACTGGATCGTCTCGCTGAACCCGACGCGCGAACCGGCAGAGGGGACAGTGGCGCGAAGGCTCTCCTATACCCACCCGGTGTTCACGCGCGAGAGCGTGGCGACGCAGGCCGAGCTGCCATCGCTGAACGGGAAGGCCCGAACCTGGTTCTGCGGCGCCTACTTCGGCTACGGCTTCCACGAAGACGGACTCGCCTCCGGCATCGCCGTCGCGGCCTCGCTCGGAGCGGGACCGTTGTGAAGGCGCCTCTCGCCTCCTGCATCTACGCCGGAACCGTTCGTCATCGACGCTTTTCCCCGAAGGCGCACGCCTTCAACTATCCGGTTTACGAGCTCTATCTCGACCTCGACGAGCTGCCGCGGATCGAGGAGGAGGTGGGGCTGTTCCGGCACAACGGACCTGGCCTGAACGCACTCCGGGACCGGGACTACATGGGACCGGACGAGAGGCCGATCAAGGAGAAGCTCCGGGAGTGGCTCGCGGCGCGGGGGGTCGAGCTCGGGAAGAGGAGGGTCTTTCTCCTCACGCACGCCCGCGTCCTCGGCTACGCCTTCAACCCCGTGAACTATTACTACGTGTTCGGCGAGAACGGGCGGCTCGACTTCGCCGTCGCCGAGATCAACAACACGTTCGGAGAGACCTTCGGCTACGTCCTGAACCGGCGCGGGGTGGAGAGGGGGATCTCGACGCCCCGCTTCGCGAAGGTGTTTCACGTCTCTCCGTTCCTCCCGATGAGGATGGAGTACGAGTTCCACCTCTCGCTCCCGGGCGCGAGCCTCACCGTCCACGTCGACGACCTGGAGAACGGGGAGAAGGTCCTCGATGCAACGTTCACGGCGCGCCGCGAGCCGCTCACGACCGGGAGCCTCGCCCGGGTCCTCGCCCGCAACCCGCTGATGCCCTTGAAGGTCATCGCCTGGATCCACTGGCAGGCGCTGAGGCTCTGGCTCCGGGAAGTTCCCGTCTTCACCCGTCCCGAGCCGCCGGCCGGGCTGATTCACTCGAGGAGAGCCGCGTGACGTCATTCGACACCACCTCCGACACCCTCGCCCCGGTAAACCCCGCTTCGGGGGTCTTCGACCGCCTCGCGACCCGACTGGTCCTTCAGGCACTGGAGGGCCTCGAGGGAGGGGCGCTCCTCCTGACGCTTCCCGACGGGACGACGAAGCGCTTCGGGCGGCAGGACGCCCGGCCGATCCGCCTCGTGGCCCACGGCTGGCGGCCGCTCCGGACCCTCGTCCTCGCCGGCGACCTCGGTGCTGCGGAAGCCTTCCTCGACGGGGAGTGGTCGGCGGACGACCTGCCGGGACTCGTCCGCCTCTTCGTCGCCAATGCCGCCCTCTTCGACCGCGAGACGTGGCTGACGCGCCTGGCCGGCGCCGGGGACCGCCTTCTCCATGCGCTGAACCGGAACACGCGAGCCGGCTCCCGGCGGAACATCCGGGCTCACTATGACCTTGGCAACGACCTCTACCGCCTCTTCCTCGACCCGTCCATGACCTACTCGTGCGCCCTCTTCGAGACGGGGCGCGAGACGCTCGAGGAGGCCCAGGAGAACAAGCTCCGGCGGATCGCCCGGAAGGCGCGGATCCGGCCGGGCGACCACGTCCTCGAGATCGGCTGCGGCTGGGGCTCGTTCGCGTGTCTGGTCGCGCAGGAGCTCGGGGCGCGCGTCACGGGGATCACCCTCTCGGCCGAGCAGGCCGCCTGGGCCCGGGAGCGAGTCGCTCGGGAGGGGTTGTCGGACCGGGTGGAGATCCGCCTCGTCGACTACCGCGACCTCCCTGCGGAGGGGAAGACGTACGATCGGGTCGTGTCGATCGAGATGCTGGAAGCGGTGGGCTACCGCTACCTCCCGGACTACTTCGAGACGGTCGACCGCCTCCTCGCCCCGGAGGGAATCGCCGTGATCCAGTCGA
This sequence comes from Holophagales bacterium UBA5066, assembly GCA_002414905.1. GTDB lineage: Bacteria > Acidobacteriota > Thermoanaerobaculia > UBA5066 > UBA5066 > UBA5066. The sequence continues at coordinate 4,770 of DIAY01000125.1, forward strand.
TCACCGTTCCGGACGACCGGCACGAGCGTCTCCTCAGACGCCCCGACTTCATCCAGAAGCACGTCTTCCCCGGCAGCCACTGCCCGTCGATCGGTGCGATCGCCTCGGCCGTCGCGGCCCGCTCGCGTCTCCTGATCCACCACCTCGAGGACATCGGTGTCCACTACGCCGAGACCCTCCACCGATGGCGCGAGGCGTTTCTCGCAAACCTCCCGCGGGTGAAGCAGCTCGGCTACGACGAGCGCTTCGTGAGGCTCTGGGACTTCTACCTCTCCTACTGCGAGGGGGGCTTTGCGACGCGATACCTCGGCGACGTCCAGCTCGTCCTCACCCGCTCGGGGAACCGCGCCCTCGGACCGGTCCCGGGTGCTCCGGATACCGCGTGATCGATTTCCTGCGCCGACGGCTCGTCCGTCCCGTCGTCGAGCAGCTGACGCAGGGCCTCTCTCCCGACGCGATCGCCCTGACGATCGCCGTGGGCCTCGCGATCGCCGTCATCCCGGTCGTCGGGACGACGACGGTCCTCTGCACGACGGCGGCGATCGTCCTGCGGCTCAACCAACCCCTGATCCAGGCGATCAACTACCTTTCTTTTCCCCTCCAGCTCGCCTTCATCGTCCCGTACCTGCGGCTGGGGAGAATTCTCTTCGGGGGTGTGCCCATCCAGATGTCGGCGCCCGAGCTCGCCGCCTTCGTCACGTCGCGGCCGGTGGAGGCCTTCGCGGCGCTCTGGCGCGTGACGCTCCAGGCTCTCGGGGCCTGGTTCCTCACGGTGCCGATCATCGTGGCCGTGGTCTACTTCGCCCTCCGGCCCGTCCTCAGGAGTGCCGCGCGGCGGCTGGGGTCCGGAACCAGGACGGGATCCGAACCCGCTCCCGGAGCTGATTCGATCCGTGTCGCCGAGGAGCGGGATGGGCGCTGAGGCTCCCGTCTCCCCGCTCCCGGGAAAGGGCTGACCCCGATGTGGTACGAGCCGCTCCTCGAGATGGGGCTCATCCCCGACATCCTCGTTCGCCACAAGGTCCGCGGGCTGCTTCGGCAACGTCTCGCGGACGAGAAGGCGGACGACGCCCAGGAGGCGCTCGTCCGCGAGGAGCGCCTCGTCCAGGAGATGCGGGAGAGCCCCGTCGCCCTGGCGACGGCCGAGGCGAACGAGCAGCACTACGAGGTGCCGCCCGCCTTCTTCGAGCTCGTCGTTGGCGCCCACCGGAAGTACTCCTCCGGCCTCTTCTCGGAGGGGGTCACGACGCTCGACGCCGCCGAGGCGGCGATGCTGGCCCTCACCTGCGAGCGGGCGCGCCTGGCCGACGGCCAGAACGTCCTCGAGCTCGGGTGCGGGTGGGGTGCCCTTTCGCTCTGGATGGCCGAGCGCTACCCCGGGTCGCGCATCGTCGCGGTGTCGAACTCGAAGGACCAGCGGGAGTACATCGAGGAGAAGGCGGCGGAGCGGAACCTCGCGAACCTGAAAGTCGTCACGTGCGACATGAACGTCTTCGACCCGGCGACGGGTCCGGTGTTCGACCGGATCGTTTCGGTGGAGATGTTCGAGCACATGCGCAACTGGCCCGAGCTCCTCGGCCGGATCGCCTCGTGGCTGAAGCCCGACGGCCGCCTCTTCCTGCACGTCTTTTCGCACCGGGACGTCTCGTATCCGTACGTCGCCAGAGACGACAGCGACTGGATGGCGAGGAATTTTTTCACCGGTGGCCTGATGCCCTCCGATCACCTCCTCCTCCGCTTTCCCGAGCACCTCATCGTGGAGGAGCGCTGGCGGGTGAACGGCATGCACTACGCGCAAACCGCCGAGGCCTGGCTCGCGAACCTCGATCGGAACCGGCGGGCGGCGAGGAATCTCTTCGCGAAGACCTGCGGGCCGGCGCTCGCCCGAAGGAAGGTCGTCGAGTGGAGGCTCTTTTTCCTGGCCTGCGCCGAGCTCTTCGCGTTTCGCGGCGGAAACGAGTGGATGGTTTCCCACTACCGCCTGCGGCGCAGATACGTCTGAGGGGCCCGGCCGCCGTGTGGCGGACCCGTCCTCCGGCACGGGTACACTCAGGGCAATCTCATCCCGGAGGTGATGCCGTGTTGTTCGACAAGAACAAGCTCCGCCTTCCCGATTCCGAGGACGCGCTCGAGGGACGCAAGGCGCCGATGGCCGTGACGAACCGGCACTTCGTGAATGGACGGGAGATCCTTCCCCCATTCCCCGCCGGGCTCGAGCAAAGCGTGTTCGGCCTGGGTTGCTTCTGGGGCGCCGAGAAGACGTTCTGGACGCTCCCGGGCATCCATACGACGGCGGTGGGGTACTCGGGCGGCCTGACGCCGAACCCGACGTACAAGGAAGTCTGCACGGGGCGCACCGGACACACCGAGGTCGTCCTGGTCGTCTTCGACCCGGGCCAGGTCTCCTTCGAGCAGCTCCTGAAGCTCTTCTTCGAGAAGCACGACCCGACGCAGGGGATGCGTCAGGGCAACGACGTCGGGACGCAGTACCGCTCGGCGATCTACACGCACGGGGATGCGCAGGCGGGTGCCGCCGTCACGGTCCGCGACGCCTACCAGGAGGCGCTCTTCTCGGCCGGCTACGACCGGATCACGACCGAGATCAAGCCGGTGGGCCCCTTCTACTACGCCGAGGATGCCCACCAGCAGTACCTGGCGAAGAACCCGGGCGGGTACTGCGGACTGGGAGGTATCGGAATCGCCTGCCCCGTGGGCCTCGGGGTCAGACGCTAGAGTAGAAAATCAAGACCTGACCCCAATTACTCCAATTACTGATAGCTGTCGATGACCTTCTCGATGGCTCGGCGGCAGACGGGGCAGAAGCCGGCGTCGGTGCGGGTGAACATGATGCAGTCGGCCGAGGAGCGGTAGAGGCCCTTCGCCTCGTAGGCGGCCCCTTCGAAGGCGCCGACCTTCCCCATGTACTTTTCCTTCGCGAAGAAGGCCGCCTCCACCTTCTTCTGCTCGCGGAAGAGGTCGTCGATGGCGGCCGGCGGCGCGCCGCCGGCCAGGAGCGCCTTGCGGCGCGCCTGGAAATCGCGGGAGGTCTTCTCGAACGCCTCCTTAGACCACGGGGTCGGCAGTGGCGTTGCGGCCGCGACGAGGTCCTTCCACTTCAGCGTCGTGGGGTTCTTCAGGGCCGTGACGTTCGGCTCCCACGGCTCGGGAGGGTCGGCGGCGCCGGTCTCGTAGGCGACGTCGGACGTGTAGTACTCGTCGGCGAGGGCGGCGAAGTGGTGGCCGAACTCGTGAACGAAAACGTAGTCGGCAAAGGCCGTGTCGGCCGAGGCGGTCGCCTGGTAGTTGTAGATGCCGCCGCCGCCGTACTGCGCGTCGTTGACGAGGATCTCGAGGACGTCGTACGGCGCCTGGGCCGCGGCGTCGCGAAGGGCGCGGTCGTCGTAGGTCAGGACGTAGCGCTCGGAGCCGAAGATGTTGTACTGGACCTGGAGCGGCGTCCTTCGGAAGAGCTTCGACTGCGGGCGGTGCGCGCCCCCGTCGCCCGAGGGGAGGTCGAGGGCGCGGACGTTGAAGTCGCCCTTTCGGCTCTTGAACGGCTCGTACTTGAAGAGCGTGTCGATCATCCGCTTCACGTCGGAGTGGAACTTGGGAAGGTCCTTCTCGGCGTACCCCTCGCCGAGGACGAGGAGGTCCACCTTCTCCGTGGTCGGGCCGCTCTCGAAGACGGTCCAGACGTTGCCCGCCTTCGGAGGCGGCGCGGGGTTGACGTCAGGAGAGGCGGGGTCGACGAGCGTGGAGAAGACCTCGCGAAAGAGGTTCTGCCGGTCGCGCTTCTTCAGGACGACCTGGACGGGCTTCAGCGGCCACGGGAGGCGGAGCGATTCCCGGAAGGTCCGGTGGGTCGCCTTCGCCTCGGGGGTCGACTCCCACTCACCGTAGATCGACGAGTAGCCGCGCGCGTAGAGGAGGCGTCCGGTCGCTGGCTCGAGGATCTCGAAGCGATACTGCCCGAGGCCGAGCCCGTCGTCGGCGGTCGAGAGGCTGCCGGCCCACGGTCCGTCGTTCACGACCCGGTCGACCGTGACGATCTCGACTCCGTGCCCGCCGGTGTGGAGGAGGTCGATCCTCATCGTCTGCGCCGTGAACGAGTCGAGGATCATCGTGGCAGGAGGCGCCCCTGGCGCCGGGGAGGAGGCGGTGAAGAGAAGCGCCGTGACGCCGAGGGCGAGGAGTGCTCGAGTTCTCATGCGGAACCTCGGCGAGATCGTAGCGGACGGCGCTATTCTCGGGGCGTGATTCGCGCATTCGTCGCGGTCCCGGTCGAGGACCCCGTCGTGAGGCGCCGGCTGGCCGGTGCGCGGAGCCTCCTTCCGCCTCTCCACGGTCTCAGGTGGGTCCCGGAGTCCCAGCTCCACTTCACGCTCAAGTTCCTCGGGGAGATCGAGGACGACCGCGTCGAGGCAGCGAAGGCGGCGACCGCCGTGGCCGCTGCAGCCCCGATCGCCGGGAGGGCCGTGCCCCGGGGAGCGCGACCCGCCGGCCCGTTCCGCGTCGCCCTGGAGGGGCTTGGCGCCTTTCCGTCACGGGGGCCGGCGAAGATCCTCTGGGCTGGTTGCGGCGAGGGGGCGGAAGCGTTGACGGACGTCGGCGGGGTCGTCGAGGAGGTCTTCGCCGCTGGAGGGTTTCCCCGGGAGGAACGCCCCTTCTCGCCTCACCTGACGCTGGCGCGGGTGAAGGACCCTGATGCCGGGCGGCGCCTGTCGCGGGCGCTGGTGTCCATCCCGACGGAGCCGTTTGGCGGGATTTCCGTTTCCTGTCTGGTCCTCTACGGCAGCGAGCTCACGCCACGAGGGGCTCTTCACACCGAGCTCCTGCGCGTGGCGATAGAATCTCCTGCTGCACCGCAATAGAGGCCCTTTCGAGGCCGGAACGAGGAGAGCACGATGATCGACTTCTCCCTGACCGAGGAACAGCAGGCCCTTCAGGAGCTGGCCCGGAAGTTTGCGCGCGAGGAGATGGCGCCGAAGGCGGCGCACCACGACGAGACGGGCGAGTTCCCGCGCGAGATTGCGAAGAAGGCGTGGGAGCTCGGGCTCATGAATACACATGTCCCGCCTGAATACGGCGGCCTGGGTCTCGGGACGCTCGACGGCTGCATCATCACGGAGGAGCTCGCCTGGGGTTGTACGGGCATCGCGACGGCGATGGAGGCCAACGCCCTGGCGGCGGCCCCGGTGATCGTCGCGGGGAACGAGGAGCAGAAGAAGGAGTTTCTCGGGCGCCTGACGAGCGAGCCGCTCTTCGCCGCCTACGGCGTCACGGAGCCCGGCGCGGGCTCGGACGTGGCCGGCATCCGGACGAAGGCCCGCAAGGTGGGCGACGAGTACGTCATCGACGGCGCCAAGGCGTGGATCACGAACGGGGGTGTCGCGAACTGGTACTTCGTCCTCGCGTACACCGACCAGGAGAAGAGGCACAAGGGGATGTCGGGCTTCATCGTCCCGGCCGACACGCCCGGGATCACGGTCGGCAAGAAGGAGTGGAACCTCGGACAGCGGGCGAGCGACACCCGCGGTCTCACGTTCGAGGAGGTGAAGGTCCCGGCGAAGTACCTCCTCGGCAAGGAAGGAGACGGTTTCCGGATCGCCATGTCGGCCTTCGACCACACCCGTCCGCCCGTCGCCTCGGGGGCTGTCGGCCTCGCGCAGAGGGCGATGGACGAGGCGATCAGGTACGCCAGGGAGCGGAAGACGTTCGGCCAGCCGATCGCGGCCTACCAGGCGATCAGCTTCATGATCGCCGACATGGCGATGCAGATCGAGGCCGGACGCCACCTCGTGCGGCTCGCCGCCTGGGCGATCGACAACGGGAAGCGGAACACGAAGTACGCCGCCATGGCGAAGGCGTTCTGCGCCGACATGGCGATGAAGGTGGCGACGGATGCCGTCCAGGTTCACGGGGGCTACGGCTACTCGCACGAGTACCCCGTCGAGAAGCTGATGCGGGACGCCAAGATCTACCAGATCTACGAGGGGACGAGCCAGATCCAGAGGCTGATCATCTGCAAGGAGATCTTCGAGCGCTGACTCTCTTCGAGAGCATCGCCCGGTATGGGGAGAAGGCCGCCGTCGTCGACGCCCGATCGCGGACGACGTACGGCGGCCTTGTCGCAGCTGCGCACGGGGTCGCCGCGGCGCTTCTCGCCGGTCGCGGATCGCTCGAGGAGGAGCGCGTCGGAATCCTCGTCGCTCCCGGCGCCCCGTTCGCCGCGGCTCTCCTCGGCGTCTGGCGTGCCGGGGGCGTCGCGGTTCCGCTCGCCCTCTCGCACCCGCCCGCCGAGCACGCGCACGTCCTCGACGACGCGGGAGTGACTCGCCTCCTCGTCGATGCCGGCAACGCGGCGCGGATCGCCCCGCTGGCGGAGGAGAGGAGAATCCGGGTCCTTTCCATCGAAGAGGCGGCGGAGGAGGACGCGCCGGCCGTGCGAGGTTCCTGGCCGGAGCTCGCGGCGAAGGGGCGCGCTCTCGTTCTCTACACGAGCGGCACGACGGGAAAGCCCAAAGGGGCCGTCCACACGCACGGGAGCCTCGCAGCGCAGGTCGCTTCGCTCTCGGAGGCCTGGGGCTGGAGCGACGTGGACGTGATCCCCAACGTCCTGCCGCTCCATCACACGCACGGTCTCGTGAACGTGACCCTCTGCGCGCTCGCGAACGGGGCGCGTGTCGAGATGCTCGAAGGGTTCGACGCCGAAGGGTGCTGGCGGCGGCTCGAGGAGGGCGGTCTGACGCTCTTCATGGCGGTACCGACGGTCTACGCGAAGCTCGCTGCGGCCTGGGCCGTCGCGGATCCCGCGACGCGCCTCCGCCGGAGCGACGCCTGCAGGCGGCTGCGCCTCATGGTTTCGGGTTCGGCCGCGCTCCCCGCGCCGCTCTTCTCCCGGTGGGAGGAGCTTTCCGGGCACCGCCTCCTCGAACGGTACGGCATGACGGAGATCGGGATGGCGCTCTCGAATCCGCTGAGAGGCGATCGAATCCCGGGAACGGTCGGTTCACCGCTGCCAGGAGTCCGCGTGCGGCTCGTTGACGAAGAGGGCGGGGAGTGCCTCGACGGAGTACCGGGCGAGCTGCGGGTGAGCGGACCGTCGCTCTTCCGGGAGTACCACGGCCGGCCGGAGGAGACGGCGAAGTCCGTGACCGGCGGCTGGTTTCTCACGGGAGACGTCGCGCTGCGCGAGAACGGCGTCTTCCGGATTCTCGGCCGCGCCTCGACGGACATCCTCAAGACCGGCGGCTACAAGGTCTCGGCACTCGAGATCGAGGATGCCCTCCGGCTTCACCCGGCGATTCGCGACGTGGCGGTCGTCGGCCTGCCCGACGAGGAGTGGGGGGAGCGGGTTGCGGCCGCGATCGTCGCCGAGGGCGATCCGCCGTCCCTCGAGACCCTGCGCGCCTGGGCGCGCGACCGCCTCGCGCCCTACAAGGTCCCTTCACGGCTCGTCGTCGTTTCGGATCTCCCGCGGAATGCGATGGGAAAGGTGACGAAGCCCGTAGTGAAGACGCTTTTCGGCACGGGAGCTCACCGCCGCTAGAATCCGGGGAGCTCATGCCGTTCCTCGTTCGAAAACCGGCCGGAAGCGCTCCCGAGGAGCGCCTCCCCCTGAAACCCGGCGGCAATTCCATCGGCCGCTCCCGCGAGAACGACGTCGTCCTCCACGACGCGAGCCTGTCCCGCTTCCACGCCCGGATCGACGTGGAGGAAGGGGGCTCGAGCGTCCTCGACCTCGGGAGCCGCAACGGGACGTTCGTCGGCGGGCTGCGGGTCCTGCAGTGCCGCCTCAAGCACGGGGATTCGGTGCAGCTCGGGGAGCTGCCCCTGCGCTTCGAAGAGGAGCGGCGGACGGTGCAGCCGGGCTTCTCGTCACCGGAGCTGACGCTGCACGCGCTTCTCGGTGCCGGGGCCGAGATCGACAAGACGTCGGCCATCCAGCTGCGCGGAGCGTTGCCGATGCAGCGCTCCGAGGCGAAGCTGAAGATCCTGCTGACGGTCACCCAGATCCTCTCGTCGCCCGAGCCGGTCGATACCGTCCTGCCGCGAATCGTCGAGCTCCTCCTGCAGATCCTCGACGTCCACCGCGTCGCGCTTCTCCTCGTCGAAGAGGGCTCACCGGAGCCCGTCGCCAGAGTCGTCCGGTCGCGGAAGACGATGTCCGAGACCGACTCGTTCTTCAGCCGGAGCATCGTCAGACACGTCTTCGAGAGGGGAGAGGGTCTCGTCAGCGACGATGCCCTCGTCGACCCGCGCTTCGCCGGCTCGGCGACGGTGGCGGGGGAGTCGATCCGCTCCTCGATGGCCGCACCGCTGAAGGTCGCCGACAGGACCATCGGGGTCCTCTACGTCGATCACCGCTCCATCCCGAACCGCTACGGTCCGGAGGACCTCGAGTTCCTCAGCGCCTTCGGCAGCCAGGCGGCACAGGCCATCGAGAACGCGAGGCTCACGGGGAAGCTCCAGGAGGAAGCGGTGCGGCGTTCGAGCCTCCTCCGGTTCTTTCCCCCGTCCGTCGTCGGGCCGCTCATGGGCTCGGCCGATTTCGGGACCCAGGTGCGTGACGCCGACGTGACGGTCCTCTTCTCGGATATCAGCGGCTTTACCGCCATGTCCTCGAAACTGGCCCCGCGCGAGGTCGTCGACCTCCTGAACCGCTATTTCCCGGTCATGGCCGAGATCGTCTTCCGGCACGAGGGGACGCTCGAGAAATACATCGGCGATGCCCTCATGGCCATCTGGGGGGTACCCACGCCCCACGACGACGACGCCGACCGGGCACTCGCAGCCGCCCTCGAGATGCGCAGCGCCGTCGCGAAGCTGAATTCAGCCTGGGGAGAGGACCGGCGGCTGGAGATCCACGTCGGCCTCAACTCGGGGCCCGTCGCATTCGGGAACATCGGGTCGCCGGACTATGTCCAGTTCGCGGCGATCGGCGACACGACGAACGTTTCGGCGCGGGTCTGTACGGCGGCGCAGGAGGGTGAGGTCCTGATCTCGGAGGCGACGCGCCTGCGGCTCAAGACGAGGCGTTTCGCCCTCGAGGCGCTTCCTCCCGTCGCCGTCAAGGGCAAGGTGGAGCCGCTCTTCCTCCACCGGGCGCGGTGGGCGGCCCCGGAGGAGACGGCCGGCGTGGAACGGTCCCTTCCCCCGGCTTCCCCGCCCCGGCACTGAGACCGGGGCAACGCGGCAGGAGAGGGTTCGCGTCCCTGCCGCGGGCCATCACCCCGTGCCGGTCAGTCTCCGAAGCTGATGGCGAGGTCCCGTGCGGTCAGCATGCTGTCGGAGTCGAGTGGAACCGTCTTCATCCGGCTCGTCGCCTCCTCGAGCGGGACGTAGTTCACCGTCGGCGGAGCGAGGGCGACCATGACGCCGCTTTGCCCCGATTCGAGGGCGCGCACGGCGGCGGCTCCGAAGCGGAGGGCGAGGAGCCGGTCGAACGTCGACGGCGACCCGCCGCGCAGGAGGTGGCCGAGGACGACGGTCCGCACTTCGCGCCCCGTCAGCTCTTCGAGCCCCTTCATCACGCGCTCTCCCGCGCCGGCGAGGCGCTCCATCGCCCCCGCCTCGCGGGGGCCGCGCGTCGAGACCGTCCCGCCCTTCGGCTTCGCTCCCTCTGCCACGACGACGATGGCGTGCCGCTGCCCCGCCTCCTCGCCGCGCCTCAGGTGCTGGGCGACCTTCTCGAGGTCGTAGGGGATCTCGGGGATGAGGATCGCATCGGCGTTCCCGGAGATGCCGGAGTTCAGGGCGATCCAGCCGGCGTAGCGCCCCATGACCTCCACGACCATGATCCTGCGATGCGCCTCGGCCGTGGAGTGGAGTCGGTCGATCGCCTCCGTCGCGAAGGCCACGGCCGTGTCGAAGCCGAACGTGATGACCGTCTTGTCGAGGTCGTTGTCGATCGTCTTCGGCACGCCGACGACCGAGAGCCCCTTCTTTCCGAGGGCGCTCGCGATGGCGAGCGAGCCGTCGCCACCGATGGCGATGAGGGCGTCGATGTCGTGGAGCGAGAAGGCCCGCACGAGCTCGTCGGTCCTGTCGACCTCGATCGTCGTCCCGTCGGGCTGCTTCACCGGGAAACAGAGGGGATTTCCCCGGTTCGTCGTCCCGAGGATCGTTCCGCCGAGGGAGGTGATCCCTTCGACACGCTCGCGTGTCAGGGGGACGAGGCCGCCCGCTGGGTACTGCTCGGGGAACATGAGCCCGTTGTAGCCGTCGCGGATCCCGAAGCAGCGCCAGCCCCGGTTGAGGGCCGCGTTGACCGCGCCGCAGATGACGGCGTTGAGGCCGGGGGCGTCTCCGCCGCCGGTGTTGATCGCGATGTTTCTCATTCGGGCCATCTCTTCGTCTCCCCTCCTCGTTCGCCTCGGGGTGAGCCGGCCGTCAGGTCAGATCGAGCGCCCGGCCGAGGTGCTCGATCAGGACCTCCGCCCCCTCGACGCCGACCGAGAGGCGGATGAGCCCGGGTGTGATGCCCCGGGCGAGCCGGTCCGCCTCGGGGACGACCGCGTGCGTCATCGACGCAGGGTGCTGGATGTAGGTGATGCAGGACCCGAGAGAGACCGCGAGCTCCATTGGAGTGTCCTTGCGGCCGAAGTAGTTCATGACCGTCTCGCCCGCGGCGACGCCCCCTTTGACCTCGAACGTGAGGATCGCTCCGCCGCAGCGCATCTGGCGGCGGACGAGGTCGGCCTGTGGGAAGTCGGGGAGGCCGGGGTAGGCGACGGAGGCGACCTTCGGGTGGGTGGTCAGGAACCGGGCGATCTGAAGCGCCGACTCGCTCTGCTGCGCCTCGCGCGGCGCCAGACTCTGGATCGTCATGCTGTTCAGCCACGAGTCGAACGGAGAGGGCGTCGCGCCGATGTCCTTGTACCAGGGAAAAAAGTCGTTCCTCATGAACCGGAAGGGGCCGAGGAGCGCGCCGCCGATCGACGTCGAATGGCCGTTCACGAACTTCGTCAGCGAGTGCATGACGAGATCGGCTCCGAGGCGGAACGGCTGCTGCAGGTAGGGCGAGCAGAACGTGTTGTCGACGACGAGGAGTATTCCCCTCGGCTCGGTCAGGCGCGAGATCGCCTCGATGTCGGCGATCCTGAGGGTCGGGTTCTCGGGCGACTCGAGGAAGACCATCGCGATATTCGGGTGATCTTCGAAGGCTTTCTCGACGTCTGCGACGTTCCCCATGTCGCAGAAGACCGCCTCGACGCCGAACTTGCCCAGCCCCCGGAAGAGGCTGTCGGTGCAGCCGTAGACGTTTCCGGCCAGGATGGCGTCTCCCGAGCGGCAGACTGAAAGGGCGAGCGTAGAGATCGCCCCCATCCCCGAGCCGAAGATCAGGGCGCCGATCGTCGGCTCCTTTTCGTCGACGGCGAGCGCCTTCTCGACGACATGGTGGGCCTCGAGCTGGAAGAGGACCTTCTCGAGGTACTCGGTCGTCGGGTTCCCGAGCCGGGTGTAGATGCGGGCGTAGGGGCGTTCCCCCCCCTTGGCCATCCCGAGGAAGCGGTCCGCGCCGTCCCGCACGTCCTTGAACGCGAAGGTGGAGCGCTGGTAAATCACGGGGAGGCCGGTCCCGGCCGCCAGGGTCCGGAAGACCCCCTCGTCGAGCTGGTGGACCTCGTCGCGGACCCAGCGGGTCTTGCGGTCGATCCACCAGTCCCACCAATCCCAACGGGCCGTTCCGAGACGGGTCTTTCCGGGCGCGCAGTCTGCAGTCAGCATTCAGAGATCTTATGACGCGAGGCCGTCGGCCGCTCCCGGGCCCAGAGCCGTTCGCAGCTTGGCGGAACGGGAGCGAGGGTTCGCCCGCAGCTCCTCGGGGCCGGGGCGGACGGGGTCGCGGGACCAGTCGGCGTAGATTCCCTGGCGGTTCCCGGACTGGAACGCCTTCTTCACGAGCCGGTCCTCGCCGGAATGGAACGTCACGATCGCGACGCGCCCGCGCGGGGCGAGGCAGGAGGGGAGCGCGGCGAGGAAGGCGCGGAGCGCCCCGAGCTCGTCGTTCACCTCGATTCGCAGCGCCTGGAACGTTCGCCTCACCGGATCGTCGCCCGCTTCCTCCCTGGCCCGTTGGGGCAGCGCGGCCAGGGCCTCGCGCACCGCGGTGGCCAGGGCGAGCGTCGTCGCGATCGGGGCGCGCACGCGGGAGGAAACGAGGGCGTCGGCGATCTGTGCGGCGTAGGGCTCATCGGAGTTCTCACGCAGGAGAGCCGCGAGGCGCTCTGCGGAAATCCGGGCGAGGAGGTCGGCGGCGGAGAGACCGCGAGAGGGGTTCATCCTCATGTCGAGCGGGCCGTCCACCTTGAAGCTGAACCCGCGCACCGGATCGTCGAGCTGCATCGAGGAAACGCCGAGGTCGGCCAGGACGAGGTCGACGGCGGGAAGCCCCAGCTCGGCGAGGACCTTCGGAAGCCCCGCGAAGCTGGAACGGCGTACGGTGAGCGTCCGCTCTCCGAAACCGAGCGCGCGCAGGCGTGCCTCGGTCTTCGGCAGCTCCACCGGGTCGGCGTCAAGTCCCACGAGCCGGCCGCCCGGGAGAAGGTGGGGGAGGATCTCGGTGGCGTGGCCGCCGAACCCGAGCGTCGCGTCGACGGCGACGAGACCAGGCTCCGGACGAAGCGCCGCGAGGATCTCGTTGACGAGGACCGGGCGGTGTGACCCGACGGGGGTCTTGCCGGAGGCGACGACCTTTTCGACGGTCTCGGGGTAGCGGTCCGGGTCGCGCTCCTTGTACCTCTCTTCGAAGCGGCGCGGGTTGCGTCCCGGGTATCGAGGGCGCCGACGGTGGACGGGTTCTTCCATCCCCCGGATTGTGCGACGTTCCCGCACCGTCCCGCAGGCGGGAACGCGGGGCTGCCCCTTCGAGGAGGACAGCCTCGCGCGGATCGCGTCGGTCTAGCGAGAGAGGTCGATTGCGGTTCCGGTTGCGTCGGGGAGCGTGACCCCGAGAAGCTTCGCCACTGTCGGGGCGAGATCGTACGGGGTCCGCGGAGCGTCCGAGACGCCCGTCCTGGCCGCCGCACCCCAGAACACGAGCGGAACGTGGGTGTCGTATTCGTACTGGGAGCCGTGAGTGCTTCCCCGCGAATCGGGGTAGAGGATGACGCCCCGGCGGGGGATCAGGACCGCCTCCCCGGATCGGACGGCATCGAAGTCGTTCAGGGCGACACGAACGTCCCGGTCGCTCTGGTCCCAGCTCAGGCGCTGGGAGGCCAGGAGGACCGTGCGGAACTCCTCGTGGTAGAGCCGCTCGATCGCGCCGGGGAGCACGCGGTCGACGTCGGCCGCCGTCACCGTCCGGCCGGCGGCGCCGCACGGTCCGGCGACGGTGCGCATCGCCGGGAGCAACGGGAGGTTGTACTTCAGCTCGAAGCTCTCGTTTCCGAGGATCGGCCGGGCGTCGAGCGGCAGGCAGAGCTCCTGGCAGAGGTAGCGATTCAGGCGTTTCTCGAAGCTCGTCAGCGCACCCTTTCCGGTGAGGAGTCTGCTGCCGGTGAAGGCCTTGTCGTGGAGCGCTTCGACCTCGGGGGTCTTCTGGAAGCCGTGGTCGGCCGAGAGCGCCAGGATGACCTTCCCTGCCGGGAAGGTGCGGTCGAGCGCCTCGAGGAGGCGGCCGAGCTGGACGTCGAGCCGGCGCAGGACGTCGAGGTTCTCCTCGGACTCCGGCCCGTAGGTATGGGAGACCGTGTCCTGGGCCGACAGCGACAGGCAGAGGATGTCTGGCTGCTCGCCGCGTCCGAGCCCGAGGTCTGTCGACGCTCCGATCTCGAGGATGAGGTCCATCACGAGCTCGTCGACGAACGGGCTGTAGTAGATCCCCTGGAAATAGCCCTTCAAGGCGAGCGAGAGATCCTTGTCCCAGCCGAGCCCGCTCACCGGGATCTGGAAGCGGCGCATCTCGAACGCGGAGACGGGACGCGTTCCCGGCGGCGCGGGGATGGAGCTCACCGTCCATTCGGGGTCGGCCATCTTCCGCCATGCGAGGCCGAAGCGCCGGAGAAGGTGTCCGCCGGCGCGCGTCGAGTTGAAGCGACCGACGACCTTCGCGACGACAGCGCCGCCCGGCGAGGCGACGTCGTAGGACCCGGACGTGACGAATCGACCCGTCTCCTGGTCCCACCAGTAAACCGCGTGCTCGCGCCGCTTCCCGGCCATGAAGATCGCGGCCCGGTCCTTTCCCGAGACCGACACGACGCGCGCCGAGGGGTACGTCTCGAGGAGGCGGTCGCCGAGAGTCGGTACGCGCAGGTGGACGGGGCCGGGGCGGTAGACCGTCTTCTGTGTCTGCGGGTCGACGTACGGTTCGTCGGTGCAGTAGGTGGAGCGGAACGACCCGTCTTGGCGCGGCTCGAACCACCGGTTCCCGACGATTCCCGTGACGCGCGGAGGAGCCCCGGTTCCGAGTGAGGCGTGGCCCGGACCGGTCTCGGTGTTGAGGTGCTCGTAGTGTGCGTTCCTCTCCACGTACCCCTCGTCGAGGAGCCGCGCCAGCCCGGCGACGAAGTACGGGCGGTAGTCGAGGAGACGCTTCATCTGCAGGCCGTCGACCGAGACCAGGACCGCGAGCCTGGGCGAGAGAGCCGGGGCCTTTGTGGCCTCCCTTTTTGCGGCCTGGGCGAGCGCGAGGAAGGAGACGACGAGAGAGAGGCCGAGGGCGAGAGTGGAGACACGAAGTCGCTTCATTTTTGTCGGCGTGCCCGACCGTTGGCGGGGCCGGGCGAATTCTATGACGCGGGCGTCGAGCCCCGTGAGGGGTCGCGTGAAGGGAGCGCGACGGCGAGCCGGAGCCCGCTGGCCGCCAGCAGAAGCACGGCGAGCGACGCGGCCAGGACGAGAGCCGCGTTCACCGATTTCCAGGGCGTCCACTGGAGGTAGTGGATTCGGTAGAGGAGATCGATCCGCTCGTTGAGGTCTCCGCCCTGAGTCACTTCTCCGGTGATGCGGTCGACGACGACCCGCTTGCCTCGCGAGGTCCGGAAGAGAAAGGCCGGATCCTCGGCCCGGGTGAGGGTCGAGGCATGGGTCGCCGGAGCCGACGACACGAGAGCACCGTACGCGTCAGGGTGGCGCGAAGCGGAGATCG
>DIAY01000153.1:0-2222 GCA_002414905.1 Holophagales bacterium UBA5066
CCGTTGGCGAACTTGACCTGGTAGCGGTCCGCGGTCCCGGCTTCGAAGGCGTCCACGCTCTTGAAGAAGTAGGTTCCGGTGATGTCCTGGATGAAGATGTTCGAGAAGTCGAAGAACTCGTTGTGGGTTCCGATCGTGATCGTGTGATCACCCTTGAGGAGGGTGAAGTCGTCGGTGATCTCGAGGATGTCCTGGTCGAGCCCGTTCGCCCCGGAGGAGCGCTCGGTCCCGGCGAGGAGCTTGTACGTGCCGTTCCCCGTGCAGAACGAATTGGGGTTGTTGCAGATGTAGACCGAAGGGAATGCCACGGGCACGGCGCGGCTGTCACGGACGGTCTGATAGCCGACCCGCCCGACGTTGAAAGAGGACGCGCCGAAGACGCTGTTGAGCTGGAGCACGCTCGAGTTCGTCTTGGAGGTGATGGCGTACCCGGCCTGCTCGAAGCCATAGACGGAGGCGTTGCGGGCGGGGGTGACGTCGCGCGTGGCGTCGACGTAGTTATGGCGCAGCGTGATGTTGTGGCTCTCGTTGATGTTGAAGTCGAGCTTCCCCACCAGGAGGTCGCTGTCCGTGTCGCCGTTGTAGTCCGCGAGACCACCCGGATCGTAGCCGTACCTGCTGATCAGGATGTTGCGGAACCTCGCGGCTTCGGCCGGGTCCCTGTAGTTGTTCGCGCCCGTACCGTCGGCCGCGCCGCCCGTCGGCTCCGAACGCCTGTTCATCTCTCCGCTGAGGAAAAAGAAGAGCTTGTCCTTGACGATCGGCCCACCGAGGCGGGCGCTGAACGTGTCGGAGTCGAACGAGGAGAGGGGCCTGTCGAAGGCGTCGCCGTAGGCATTCGGGAGCTTGTCGCCGACGAAGCTCTCGTTGCGCGTCGAGCCGTACACCGAGGCGGACCAGATGTTGGAGCCGCTCCGGGTGATGGCGTTGATGGCGCCTCCGGTGAAGCCACCCTGCTTGATGTCGTAGGGGGAGACGACGACCTGCAGCTCCTGGATGGCGTCGAGGGAGATCGGCTGCGTGTAGGTCTGGCTGCCCGGGGAGCCGTAGGTGCCGAGGCCGAACAGGTCGTTGTTGACCGCGCCGTCGATCTGGATCGTGTTGTACCGGTTGTTCTTCCCGGAGACGGACATGCTGGAGCCCGCCTCGTCGTTCAGGGAGACGTTGACGTACGGGTTCGTCCGGGCGAAGTCCTGGAACTGCCGGGCGATGGTCGGCAGGCTCTTGATCGTGTCTTCGGGGAGGGCCGAGCCGGAGCCCATGCGGTCCGGGGTGATGAGCGGCGTGTTTTCCGCCGTTACGACGATGCTCTCGGACACGGACTCGAGGTCGAGAGCGAAGTTCAGCTGCCGGCTCTCGCCGAGGGCGATATTGATGTCCTTCTGGCTCGACGGACGGAATCCGCTGATCTGTGCGGTCACCGTGTACGGACCGCCGACGCGGACGTTCAGGAAGCTGTATCGGCCGTTCGCCGCGGTGACGGCGGTGTAGCGGGTGCCGGTCGGGACGTGAAGGGCCTCGACGGAGACACCGGGCAGCATGCTCTGGTCGGTTTTCATGCTGACGGTGCCGACGATGCGACCGGTCGTCTCCTGCGCCACGGCGATCGTGGCGGTGCCAAGGGCACACGCGATCGCCACGATCGCCATTGCCCAGCGTACGTTCATGCGGTTGGAATTTGCCATACGGCTCTGCCTCCTCAGGTATCTCGTGGGAAAAATCTCATCCATCGGCGAACTCTACAGGACGACGATGAGTGGGGGACGAAAGGAATGGGAAAAGGGCAAGAAAATGACACACTCCTGGGGACGCCTCGGCGCCCCCTTTTTTGCCATCGGCGAGTGTACCGAACGGTCGGGGGAGGCGTCAACGCCCTGAACCGGCCGCGATGCGACGGCGGCGCAGCGCCGTCCCGCCGTCCTCGCCCCTTTCGATCTATCCTCGGGCCGCAAGGAGAGTCCCATGACGACAGTCGAAGCGATCCTGCCCACCGTTCCGCCGCTCTCCGTCCTGACCGAGTCGGAGCGGGAGATCGCCGAAAGCATCCACCAGTTCGCCGTCGAGACGATCGGGCCCCGGTCTCACGCGATGGACGACGCCAACAAGATCGACCCGGAGCTCGTCCGGCAGTTCTTCGACCTCGACCTGATGGGGATCGAGATCCCCGAAGAGTACGGAGGGCTGGGCCAGACGTTCGGAACGTCCATCGCCGTCATCGAGGC
>DIAY01000153.1:2399-2920 GCA_002414905.1 Holophagales bacterium UBA5066
GTGAACAACGCGATCCTCCGCTGGGCCTCGCCCGAGCTGAAGAGGCGGTACCTCCCCCAGCTCGCGAAGTCGAAGGTCGGCGCCTATGCCCTCTCGGAAGCCGAGTCGGGCTCTGACGCCTTCGCCCTGAAGACGAGGGCCGAGAGGAAGGGGGATCGATGGGTCCTCAACGGCGGCAAGCTCTGGATCACGAACGGCCTCGAGGCCGAGCTCTTCCTCGTCTTCGCGAACGTCGATTTCTCGAAGGGGTACAAGGGGATCACCGGCTTCCTCGTCGAGTCGGGCTGGAAAGGCTTCACGAAAGGGAAGAAGGAGGACAAGCTCGGGATCCGCGCCTCCTCCACTCTCGCCCTCGCCTTCGAGGACCTCGAGATCCCGGAGGAGAACGTCGTCGGGAAGGTCGGCGAGGGCTACAAGATCGCCATCGAGACCCTGAACGAAGGGCGCATCGGCATCGGCGCCCAGATGATCGGGATCTCCCGCGCCGCCCTCGACTACTCGGCCAGGTACGTCCAGACGCG
>DIAY01000153.1:3262-3460 GCA_002414905.1 Holophagales bacterium UBA5066
TCGAAGGGCCTCGAGCTCCTCGGCGGCTACGGCTACGTCAAGGATTACCCGCTCGAGAAGATGTACCGCGACGCGAAGATCGGGAAGATCTACGAGGGGACGTCCTACATGCAGCTGAGCACCATTGCGAAGGACGTCCTGAAGCGGACGGCCTGACTTTCGCTGCACCGCGGCGACCGGGTCGCCGCGGTGCACGGG
>DIAY01000167.1 GCA_002414905.1 Holophagales bacterium UBA5066
CTCTCACTTCCACCCCGGGCTCGATCGTCAGTTCCGGGTTGCTGGCCCCGCGCACGTAGATCGATCCGTCGAGAACGTAAGGACTCCCCGCGAGGGTCCAGGTCGTGGACGCCGAGATCTCACCGGCCACTCTCGTCTCCGCAGCTGCAGACGGGGCGAAGGCCAGACTCAGGACGACCAACGAGACCGAGTTCCACGACGGATACCGCCGGGAAACTCGGAACCGCCTGATTCCCCCGAGAATCCGCTTCTGTCGCTCGTTCGCGAAGGACCGCGCTCGTCCAAGTCCAAGCACAGCCTCGCAACCTATTCGACGGGAATCACCCGGCACAATGAACAAAACGCGACACGGTGGCGGCCGTACCGGCGTCTCAACGGATCGCGGCGGCCCGTCTCCTCAGCTCGTCGCGCAGGCGAGTCGGCGTCAGCCCGAAGCAGGTACGGACGAACCTGCCGAGCGCCTGCGGCCCCGAGAGGCCGATGGCGCGGGCGACCATCCCGACCGGCACACCGCCCTCGAGAAGATTCGCGACGAGATCGGCGCGGCACTCCTGACGGACGCGTGAAAGGCTCCTTCCTCCCTCTCGAAACCGGCGAAGAAGCGTGCGGACGGAGATGTTCCTGCGGGCGGCCACCGCCTTCGGACCCTCTACCACGAAGAGGACTCTCGTGTCATCGCCGAAACCCGGAGTGAGGCCGGCGAACGGGTCCTTCGGAATGAGTGACCGGATCTCGACGACGCGATTCGGGCAGGCAGAGCCCCGATCGACACCGCGCCCGGACACCCGTCCGTGAACCACCATCCCCGCACCCCTCACTTCAGCTGATGACCTGCGGATTCTGGACCTGTCGATGGGCTTATGGGAAGAGGTCTGAATAGAAATCGCACAAAACCGACCGAGCGTTCGGTACGCTCTCTATCTGCGCACCGAGCAGTCCCCGTGGCTCCGGACTGCGAGTTCCACGGGCGGGGGACCGATTCTTCGTTCAGCAAAAAAAACGGCCCGGGTGAACCGGGCCGAAGTGAGGGGTGAGCCCGACGAATTCGGGCTTGGGGGTCAGTTGTCAGGCCGGCTCAGGGCGCCGGCTGCCCCGCGACGAAGGTCGCGTCCTCGGAGAGGTTGTCGATGACCGTGGCGTAGGCCCCGAGGTAACCGGTGCCGCGCGGCGTGTCGATCACGACGGTTGCCCGTGACGACTCATCCGTGCTCAGGTTCGCAAAGAGGACCGCGCTGTCGAGCTGGACGAAGGGATTGGCGTCGTTAAGACCCACGAACGCGATCTTCTTGGACTCCCGCCCGAAGGAATCGAGGACGTGGACGTCCACCTGAAGGCTTCCGGTAGAGCCCGGCGTCAGGAAGAGCGCCACGTTCGTTCTGGACCTCGAGTTCGCTTCCAGCCCGGACAGGACGAGCCTTCGACGAGAGCCCTGCTGGCTCATTCCGTCTTCGAGCACGTAAGGATCGACTTGGAGGCCGACCGAGCCGTTGCCCGACGGAATGTAGGTCTTGCCGACTACGACGAGCGGCTCGGTCGGTGCCGGATCGTCGGGGGCCGGCGCGATGTCGACGTACGAAGAGGCGTAGCCGGAGGGGTCGTTCTCCGCGAGGCCGAGCCAGGTTCGAACGAAGTCGACCCCGACCAGGAGCTGGTTCGGGTTGAGGGTGACCGTCTGCGCCGCATCGATACGGAGCGACGTCCCGCTTCGGACGTAGGAATACGTGACACGAACCTTGCGCGTCTTCGCACTCGGGTTCAGGACGGCCACGTCGCTCACCCAGTACTTACCGCTCTGTCCCATCAGCCGGACGATGCCCGGGAGACGGTAGGTGGCGGAGGGGCGGGCCGTGGGCGCGACGACGATCGAGTCACCGGTGCCCTGGTCGATGACGGTCGCGTAGGGGTAGACGCCAGACCCCCGCTTCAGCTTTACCTCGGCCGAGAAGTGAGAGATCGGGCTGCTCCATCCGGCACCACCGCTCGGCGCGTCACCCGTCGCCGGGGCCGCAGACAGTACCGAGCCGAGCTGCTTCACCCCGCGTCCCTCGACCGTAATCTTCGCTGGGGAGCCCACGACGTTTCCCGCGGCGTCGCGGAAGATGACCTCGACCTCGGCTGTCTCCGCCTTGAGATTGGCAACCGTCAGGTTCGTCCGGAACGACGCATCGTGTCGAAGATCGGCGAGGAAGTTCGACGCCGCCGCCGACTGGGGCCTCACACCCGCAGCCACCGACATGGCCGGCACCGAAAGCCCGAACGTTCCTGTCTGTTCGGCGCTGGCCGCGTTGTACGTGCGGCTCACGATGATCGGGGCGACCGCCATGCTTTCGGCGTTGACGAG
Organism: Holophagales bacterium UBA5066; assembly: GCA_002414905.1. Taxonomy (GTDB): domain Bacteria; phylum Acidobacteriota; class Thermoanaerobaculia; order UBA5066; family UBA5066; genus UBA5066. Next base: position 2,342 of record DIAY01000167.1, read on the forward strand.
GACGACACCCCAGGCCCCCTTGGAGAGCTTGAAGAACGAGCTGAGGATGTTCGTGTAGGAAAGGGTCTCTCCGGCGACGAGGGACCGCGGTATCCAGAGAACGTTCGTGGCGCCGGCCCACCCCTCGCCGGGGACGAACCCGAGGGACACGGTTGCCGTCTGCGACCCGGGGTTGTAGATCGAAAGATCCGACTGCCAGCGCTCGCCGTTCCCGCCGTCCAGGTAGGCCATGCCGGCGGCAACCCAGAGGAGAGGGTCAGGCGGTGCCAGGACCGTGAACGCGAGGGGCGACGGCGTGGTGACCGTGCCGGGAACGCCATCTCGCGCCACGGTGACCTTGACCGTGAAACTCCCGCCACGGGTGAAGGCGTACTCCTTCGGCGAGCCGGTCGCGAGAGCCGAGCCGTCGCCGAAATCCCACGTGTACAGGGTCGCCTGGTCGACTCCCGTGAAGACGATCGCCTTGTTCGGCTGCACGGCCGAGCGGCTCACCGACGTTCCGTCGGCGTACTTGTAGGTAAAGTTCCCGGTCAGGGGCGCGCCGGTGGAGCCCTTGACCAGGATGCTGCTCTGTTTGCTATCTCCGCCGTTCGTGAGGGTCACGACGAAAGTCGCGTCGACTGCGGGACCGTAGGTCTTCACGGGGCTGGCCTCGAGAGAGGTCTCGCCGTCCCCGAAGTTCCAGCTGAACGCACCGGTCGTCCCGGAGGCGGTGAACTTCAGGCGCTGGCCAGCGAGGGCCTGCCAGACTCCGTTGACGCTGGCGAGGGCCGTCAGCGAATCCGCATCCACCACGGTGAAGCTGGGACCGGCCTCCGGGAAGACGGTCAGAACGTTCGTCACGGTGCTGCTCGAATTGCCCGCACTGTCGTTTGCCGAGCACGCGAAGGACTTCGACCCCGAGGTGGCATAGGCGTAGGTCGTTGACGATGACGCCGTCACTCTCGTCACCCCGGAGTCGAGGACCCAGTCGTACGAGGTAATCGGCGCGCCGCCCTGGGTCGCGTTACAGCTGAAGGAGACCGTCTGTCCGACAGTCGGAGTGCTGGTCGACGCGGTAACGGACGTAACGATCGGCGGACCGCCGGAGCCGCCCCCCCCGCCGCTCCCCCCGACGGTCAGCGAGCCCTGCACGGTGTTGCTCGACTGCCCGTTGCTGTCTCTCGCGGAGCACCTGAAGGTCTTCGTCCCCGAGCTTCCGTAAGCGGAGGTCGTGGACGCCGAAGTCGTCGTCCTCGTCACCCCGGCGCTGTAGTCGAGGACCCAGTCGTAGGAGGTGATCGGGTAGGTGCCCTGGGTCGCGTTGCAGGAGAAGGAGACCACCTGGTTGACGGCCGGGGAGTAGCTGGAGGCCGATATGGACGAGGCGGACGGAGGGTTGTTGACGGGCGGTGCAGCAACGCCCACGGTCGCGAAGACGTCGGCCCCGTATCCCCTCAGGATGACTTCGTATTCTCCTCCGGTGGAGATCGAGAAGCTTGCTCCCTGGGTCGTCCCGAGCGACGTCTCCTGTGTGGTGTTTTTCAGCCGGCGGCTCCAGGCCAGTCCGCCTGGCGGGTTCATGTCACGGACGCCGTTCACCAGGGCGTAGAGTCTCGCTGTCTCGCCGGTGGCCAGCTCCCAGGTACCGTAGCCGTAGAAGAGGTCGGCGGTGTCGCCCGAGTTGCGAAGCGAGATGGACGGAGCCGCCTGGCTGACCGTGAGCGGCGACCAGCCGCCCTCGGCGGGCCACTGCGCCTCCGTCGGGCTGGTGCAGCTTCCGTTGGTCGTGTAGCTGTACTTGATCCGGACCCCCCACGTCCCGACGGGGGGGGTGGGGATCGAGATCGTGCCGGGGAAGGCGGCCGGCGCGCTCAGACCGGTGGAAACGAAGGTCCCCTCCGCGCAGCTACCTCCGGAAACCTCGCAGATGTTGTAGGTGAAGCCAGGAGCCGCCGGGCAGGCTGCGACGCTCCCTGCTTTCTGGGACGTGCTCGTCAGCGTGATCGACGAAGTCCCGACGTAAACCTGCGTTGGCGCCGTCAGGGACAGGACGACGTCGGTGACCTTCACGGTCTTCGCGAGGTCGCCCAAGCACGTCACGAGGTCCGCCTGCAGGTCGGGGCACTCGGCCGTCCGGAATCCACCGCGGTAGGGCACGGAAACCCAGTAGCGGTAAGTTCCGGGTCGCTGAAGGCCCGGACTCGTCTGGCCCGTCTGAACGAAGGACGGGAGGCACGTGAGGCCGGTGCAGCCGGCCTCGAGCTTAAGAACGTTGAATCCCGGCTCGGCATCCGGAGACTGCGAGAAGTACCAGCGCACGCCGGTCGTGAGAGGGCTTCCTTCCGAGAAGTCCTCGAGCGTGCCGCCCGAAAGGATCGAGGAGCTCTTCAGAAGCTGCTTCGGCACCTTCCAGCTGATCCTGTGCTTCGCGAGGGAGGAGGAGCCGTCGTTGAGCGCGTTCTGCGCCTCAAAGCCGATCGTCAGCTCCTTTTCGACGGGTGCCAAAGCCGAGAAGTCAGGCGTTCCCGGGACCGTCCAGGTGCCGTTCGTCGTCACCGATTCCCAGCACCCTGTCCCCGACGACGGGACGGGGGCCGAGCCCCCTTGCGGAACCTGGGCCGGATCGCAGGGCCCGATCAGCGTGGCCTGCGTCGGGAAGCTCCCGCCCGCCGTCACGTGGAGATCGGGTTCCTTCAGCCGAAACGTGGTCGCGTTGGAGTCGAGGGTGTTGCCGTCATGGAAGTCGTAGTCGAGCCGCCAGTCCAGGAGCGGCTGAACGGAGTCCGCCGGCAGGAACGCCGGCTTGATCCGGAGCTGGTCGCCGATAAAGACGCTTCCTCCGTCCGTGACGGGCGTCGTGGCGCCTCCGGAATAGGGGACCTTCTCCACGCTCAGCAATGCCGTCGCCGGAACCGGCGTAGGCGCCGTGGTGCAGTTCAGCGAGGCGACGTAGGTGCCGGACGCGGCCATCATGTAGAGAAAGACGTTCCCGCCGGAGGCCCGAAGGCCGGCCATCGAGAGGACCGCCAGAGGCTGGGTGAAGTCCGACAGCGAGTCGGCAAGGTTCGTCGCAAAGTCCCCGGAGGAGTGGGCGTGAAGCTTCAGCGGTCCCGAGTCCGTCCTTTCGAGGAAGAACGCCACGAGCTCGGTCTCGAACGGAAGGAGCAGGATCTGGCTCTGCGCATATCTCGCCCCGACAGGAGGCTGGTAGGGACCGCCGATCCTCTCGAGGCCCCCCGAGGCAGGGACCTTGTTCAGCGTCACACCGGCGGAGACGAAGTCCGGCCCGGAGTACTTTCCGCCCTCCACCAGAATGTGGAGGGACCCGTCCGTCGGGTGACTCGCCGCTGCGACGGCCGAGATGCTGTTTGGCGCCGAGATGCCGAGCTGGCTGGCCGTGAAGATGCTCGTGGTGAAGTTCGCCGTGAGGCCTGCTCCGGGCGAACCCGGGTTGGTGACGTCGATGACGGCGACTTTGGTGGTCGACCAGGCCACGACGTAGCTGCGTCCCGAGGACTCGACCCCTGCCAGTCCCACTGCGGTATCGAGGGCGGAGTTCGCAATCAGCTCGGAAGAGATGCCGTTCTTGACGCCCGACCCGACGTTGTTCGTGTAACTGGTGATGTCCGCGGCGTAGACCCCCGCGCCGACGAAGGAGAACCCCAGGTAGCGGCTCCCGATCTTCATCGTGGCCAGGGCCGTCACCTGGGAGCCCCGCGGAATGAAGTCCCCGCCAGGGATGAATGCCGAAGAGGACCGACTCAGGGCCACGGTTCCGTAGGCGGCCACGTCGGTCCAGGTCTCGAGCGCGCGCGTACCGTCGGCCGAGAGGGTCAGGGGCCCGACCCTGCTCTGTCCATCGCCGTTCTTCGGGTAGCCATCGTCGGCCAGGAGATCCTCAATCGAGGTCCTTGCCGGAGCGCCGGGGTTCGAAAGGCCGTAGACAATGAAGCCGTAGTTGTAGCGGACGGCGAGTCGGGCATTTGCGCCAGTGCCACCGGCGCTCAGGGCACCTTTCCCCGGCTGGAACCTGAAGTAGCTCGGCAGGCCCGATTCCGGCGGGTCAAACTTCGAGGGTGCCAACAAAAGCTGGCACTGGGCATCCGCCCTTGAACCCGAGGACGCGGAAATCGCCAGGAGGGAGGCGAGGAGTATTGCGTTTCGGGCAACCCGACGCCGCGACCAGATCAGAACCATGTGACCCCCTTCGAATGGCACCCACAACTGGATGCCCTGGATGCCACTCGGCGCCTCCAGGGCGAAAAAACAGGACTTCGTGAGTATACGCTCCGCGCCGGAATCCCGGGTAGGCGGTCCGACAGCGTCGCGCTCCTCATCCGGAGGAAGTGGCGGAGGGCTTCCGGATCCCACGGCGGGACCCGCGATTCTCGGAGGTGCCCCCTGAGGTGTCTCCGAGCCTGCCGCCTCGCCGCCGACACCCATTCCGCCTTCACACCGTACAAATAAAAAAGCGGGCGGCTTTCGCCGCCCGCCTTCAGAGATGACTCTCTGAACTCAGAGCTTACTCGGCGGGCCCTGCCCAGATGCCGTAGCCGAGGTTACCCGGGTCGGTGAAGGGGTAGCCGAACGGGCAGAGGAACTGGTTGTCGAGAAGCGTGGCGCCGTGGCCGACGCTGACGAAAGCGCCAGGAGCCGTGTGCTCGATGCTCACGTATGCCTGGTGGTAGCGGGCGTCGTAGTTGCGGTTGAAGGTGAAGCGCGTCCAGCCACCCTTGTAGCCGGCGGGGTTCATGTCGGCGTTCTCGAGGAGGCTGATGCGGTTGGTCTCCCACCACACGTTCGTCTTGTTGCTGATCGGCGTGTCGCCCGAAGGCCCGCCGCCCGTCTGCCGGTTCTGGTTCTCGTCGTTATCCCACGTCGAGACCGTGATCTGGCGTCCGTTGTAGGTGATGTCGCAGATGTCGGAGGCGAAGTCGGGATCCTGGGTCAGGCTGCTGTCGTCGGCGTCCCACACGTCGGAGCGCCAGATCGTGGCCCAGGTCTGCAGGCCGTTCGCCGTATCGCTCAGGTAGCGGAAGCCGTAGACCGAACCGAGAGGCTCGCGGCCGTCGCCGAAGAAGGCGAAACGAGTCGCGGTGGCCCCGGGCGGCAGGTTGGTCGTGTCGATGATGGCACCGCTGGCCGAATCAACGCCGTAGCGACCGTAGAAGGTCTTGTTCATTGAACCACCCCAGGCATCCCCGGTGGTGGACTCGAGGCGGACGTCGAACTCGAGGGAGACGGCGGACTCGCCGGAGATGTTGCCGCTCGCGCTCGCGTCGACGAAGAACACGTCGCCCATGAGGACGTTCGGGCCACCATTGCCGTCCCAGCCCCTGGTCGCGATGGCTTCGTACTGGTAGAAGTCAGCCTGGTTGGGGAACCAGTTGGTGCAGTAGTTCACGACGTCGATCGTGATGTAACCCGTGAAGCTCGACGTGAAGACGCCGTCGGAGGCAACGCCGCAAGCCGGGTTGTCGTCGTCGTCGGTCGGCCGGGTGGAGATGTTCTTGTAGACGGGAGCCTCGTCGAGGGAGTCGAGGATCTTGTTGCGGAAGGTCGTGCCGAAGGCCGGCGTCGCGTAGAAGCCGATCGAGTCGAAGTAGTCGGTGCCCGGGAGGGCCGGGTCCGCCCACTGCGGGTGCTGGAAGCGGATGAACTTGGGCTGCGTGTCGCCGATGTTGGTGGCGACGCGGCACGGGTCAACGCCAGTGCTGCTGAGCTTCTGGGTGTTCGGGTTGACGTTCAGGTTCCCGTTGAGGACGTCCCTCATCGAGAAGAACGCAACGTCGTAACCAGTCATCGGAACGTTGAAGTCGAGCACGGCGGCCGACTGCTTGTTCCAGATGGTGACGTGAGCGATGGCGCCCCAGAGAGAGACGTTCGTGATGGCGACGAGCGTGTCGACCCCACCCGGCGGGATGTTGCCGGTGGCCGGGCCGCTCACGTTGAAATAGGGGACGAGAAGCGTGGCGCCCGGGACGTTGTCGGTCGAGCACGTCACGGCGTAGCTCGTCCCCGTCGCCGCGAGGAGCGCCAGGACAACCAAGACAGTAAACTTCTTCATTTTTACTCCTGCTGAAGTGTGGTGTTCGATGGGACAGAAACGACGCGGCAGAGAGTCAGGCACTCCCCCGATACCGGATCACCTCCCGTTAGTTCGATGGAGCCAAGTCCGATCCGCACATTCGGCAGGCCTCCGAGGCCAGAAGAATGGCGGTGAAAGAAAGGCGCGTTCATGCTGCTCCGGGAAAGAGTAGGGGCGCTATTCGGAAATGTCAAGCATTCGAGAGGAGAAATATGCTTTCACCCCATACCCGGTCCACCTGGCCCTGACGACCCCGCGGAAGAGGCTCAACCGAGGTTCCGGAAGAACCGCAGCCCGCCCGCACGGGTCTTGTCGGTCGTCCGGAACTCGTACATGAGAACGAGATCCTTTTTCCCGTCCCCGTCCACGTCCACGACCTTCACGGACATGGAGTGGTTCACGAAGCGGGGTTGACGGGCGGGGTCGAGCTCTTCGAACTCGCCTGCTGCCGTCTGGAAGAAGACCCGGAGCCGCCCGACGGACTCGTCCGCCCAGGCGATGTCGTCGAGTCCGTCGCCGTTCAGGTCGCCAACGCCGAGGCCCTGCGATTCGGCCGGGGTATCCGACAGGACCTTGAGGACTCGCTTCGCCTTCCAGCCGTCGTGGTCCCGGTAGTAGATGGAGAGGCCGTTCCCCCGGATCGGCTTCTCCACCGCGCCGGGCGCGTTTCCCTTGACGTAGGACGAGAAGGCCGCCGGGAATCCGTGGTAGGTGCCGACGGCCGCTCCGCTGTGGAAGCTGAATTCCTCCACGACTCCGCGGCCGACATGCCGGAAGGTCTTCGCGGGGCCGTCCCATTCATAGAGGAGAGCCCGTCCACCCTGATACCGGCACCCTGAAACGAAGAAAGGCGTCCCTCCGCCCGGAGCCGGCGCAGCCAGACTCATCGAGTAGCCGAAGCACGCCTGCTCGAATCCCGCCGTCGACTCCCTGAAGCTCCCATCGGGCTGGGCGAAGAACGCACGCATGTCGGTGCCCTTCTGGTAGACGTTCGGATCGCTGGACTTTCCCTGCGTGGCCGCGGCCGGCTTGTATGTGGCAGCCTTGTCCCGTGCCTCCATCGCCAGGTCGGCCTCGGGCTCGTCGGACACGACGACGATGTCAGGCCGTCCGTCTCCATCAACGTCTCCGGCTCCGAGAGAACGGCCGCTCATCTCTCTGGGAAGCCCGCGGGCCTCCAGACGGAACCGCCAGTCACCCAGGTTGTACGCAACGACCGGCCCCGACCCGTGGCCGACGCCGAGCACGTCCGGCCTTCCGTCGCCGTTCATGTCGGCCACGGTGACCCCGCCGTACGCGAACCCGAGCCCATCCTGGGCAGATTCCACCCGGACCGTGACCTCCTGCCAGACCGCGCCGTCGAAACGGAAGACCCGGAAGAGGCCGCCGGCGAGGCGGGGAGGGGGCGTGACGATCTCCAGCTTCCCGTCCCCGTCGAGGTCCGCGACATCCATGTTGGAGCGCCAGAATCCCGCGGTGGGAAGACCGCCGGACATCTCCTCCAGCCGAAGGCGGATCCGGGATGCCTTCGGCGTCACCACTTCATACTCGCTCGCAGGAACGTCCACGAGCGGCAAGAGTCCTTCGGGGGCCTTCTCGACTCGTCTCTTCGCCTTCACGGCGGCCGCGTCGGGGACCTCCACGTAGTAGTACTTCTCGTCTTCGCGTACGAGCTCGACGGTGGAAAATTTCGGATTCAGGAGGATGTGCCTCAGCTTTCCATCCTCGACCCGGAGCATCGGCCCTTTCGGGATTCGCTCGAGCTTCTTCCCGGTTTTCTCGTCCGTGATGATGACTGAGAGCTCCTCCGTGGTCTCGCCCGGTCCGGGCTCCGGTGCACCGGCCATCAGGCGAGCCTGTTCCGAAAACGTCCGTGCCCTTTCGGCCTGCTCCGGCGTCGGGGTCGACGTCTCCGCCGGGGAGGATGCCGCACCCCCCTTTCCGGCCTGGGAGGAGGAACAACCGGGAGCGACGATCAGAAAGAGCGGCAGAGCGAGGAAACAGAGTCTTTTCAAGGTCTCTCCTGGTGTGAGCGGATGCGGTGGCAAGTCGGCCCGCCGCATGAATGGTCCGGGCGACGGCCTGTCGGGCCTATAGAACATCGGCGAAGACCTTCCGGCTCCGCTCGAAGAATCGATGCCCAAGAAATGCTAGCACGGCGAAAACAGAGGCCCAGACGAGGGTTCTGCCGGCCGGAGGCGCCTCCGTTCCGAGAAGACCGGCACGGAAGAATCCCACGACGTCCCGGACGGGATTGGCGTCCAGCGCCCAGGCCAGGCGGGCAGGAACGAGAGATTCCGGGTAGAGGATCGGCGTCAGATAAAAGACGACCGTCAGGAGGGGACCGATCAGCTGGGCAAGGTCTCGAAACAGCACGCTGGTCGCCGCTAAAGCAAATGCGGGGCCAGCGAGGACCAGAGCCTGAAACCCAAAGCCGACGGCGAGCGGGAGCAGGTGGATCTCTCCTGCGCCGAAACCTCCTGACAGAACTCCAAAGACGCAGAGACTGGCTGCCTGGAGGACGAGAGCCGACAGGAGGCTCGCCACGACGAGGATCCCGACCGGAAAGGACATCTTCTTCACGAGGTGGGCCTGATCCGTCACCGCCGACGCGCTTCGGACCAACCCATCCTGCATGCCTATCCAGGGGAGGAGACCGGCCAGGAGGAACTCGGTATAGGTTCCCCGGAAATCAGCAGGCGGGGGTATCCGGACGATGAGAGAGAAGACGAAGCTGTAGAGTCCGCAAAGGATGAGCGGGTTCAGGAGTGCCCAGGCGGCACCGCCGAAGCTCCCCGCGTACCGGACCGACAGATCGCGGCGGACGAGCTCGGACAGAAGAAAGAGGCTTCGTTTCAAGGGATCACGGACGGTGCGACTCATTTGCAGGTGCTGAAGATCTACTTGACAGGAAACCCGGAGAGCCTAACCTTAGGGCCGAGAACGTGTCGATGAATGCCACCGTGCGCCGCTCGCAGATTATCGTGGTCGGGCAAAAGATCCGTCAAATACGGAAGAGTCGTCGCCTGACCCAGGCCGACCTTGCCGGCCGGATCGGCGTAACGCAGTCGGACCTCTCCCGCATGGAGAATGGCGAGTACAAGGTAGGCCTCGACACTCTCTTCCGGATCCTTCAGGTCTTCGAGCTGTCGATGAGCCACTTTTTCGAGGAACCGGCGAGTGATGCCGTCGAGGCCGAAGAGACGTCTACCCCTGATACCGCAGCCGAAACTCAGCTGCTCGTCGCCGATTTCGAGGAGCTCGACGAGGACTCCCGGCGCGAGGTCTGTGACTTCATCGCCTTCAAGAAGATCCAGCAGCAGAATCGCCAGCCTCGCTGGCGGCCCGAGCTCACGCCCGCCGAGGCCGAGCCGGCTCCCGGTGGGTCCCCGATTCCGTTCGGCCGCCCCGGCGGTCCGAGCCGGAGCGAGTGAGGACGAGGGACGAGATGACAGTTTCCGCCCGTGATTCTGCAGCGCTCCGGAGCCAGTCCGAAGCGCTGCGTTCCGAGGCCGTCGCCTACCTCGAGAAAGGCGAGTTCGCCGCGTCGCTCGCAAGGTACGACGAGTCGCTCGAGTCCGCTCTCGAAACGGCCGACGCCGCCTTCGTCGACTGGATCTTCGCCTGCCGCGCCGCTGCGGCTGCCGAAGCAGGCCCTGCAGAGAGCGAGCTGATCGAGCTGAAGAAGATCCTGCTCCGCTGTCGCGAGAGCCAGACGGCCTTCCGCGCCGCATACAACGCGGCGCGCATCTACGAGCTGAAGCGCGATTTCCGCAAGGCCGCCTTCTACGCGCGCCTTGCCCGCCAGCACGCTGCCGAGATCGGAGACCCGCTCCTGCTCGCCGGTGCCGAGAGCACTCAGGGGACGCTCCTGGTCGTCGACAGCCGATTCGAGGAAGCCGCGGAGTGCTACCGCCGAGCCCTCGAGACATCGGCACCGCCCGTTCGTGTCCCCGCACTGTTCCGCGCCCTCTGGCAGGACAACCTCGGCTATTGCCTTCTTGCCCTCGACCGGACGTCAGAAGGGCTTCCGCTCGTCCACGACGCTCTCGAGACGATCGAGAAGGCAGGGGCCACGGCTCATACGGTCTTCCCTTTGATGGACCTCTGCTTCGGTTACCTCAAGGGAGACCGTTATGAAGAGGCCCGTTACTTCGGAGAGGCATGCCTCGAGCGGGCACCCCTCTCCGGCGACGACACCATCGAGCGCAACGTCCTGTATCTCCTCGGCGAGGCCTGTCACCTCGGTGGCGACGAGGACGCCGCCCGCGACTATTTCGATCGACTCGCATCCCTCTACCCCGACTTCCGGAACCTGAGGGCCTACCTCGAGGTCTTCGACTTCCGGAACGTCATCAATCTTCGTTCGTGAGGTGAGCGCCATGAAATCGACGCGCTTCTCCCGACTCCTCCCCGCCTTCGTGGCTCTCGCCGCCGCGACAATTCTGGTTTCGGGTCCGGTTCTGGCAGACAGTGCCGTCGTGGCCTCCGACGGAGCCCTGTACGAGGTCTTCCCGGCGCGGTACGGCGACGTCGTCACCGTGCCCGGCGGGTCTTTCGGCGCCAATACTCCGGTCCTCGCTCTTCGTGTCACTCGCTCCGGCCAGCCGTCCGAGATCGAGATCGTCGACGGCACCCTCGACGACCAGCAGGAGGGTTCGGTCTCCGTCGAGTTCGAGGAGACGACAGGCACCCTCTTCGTCGCCTACACGAAGGCCCGTGGCTTCATGGCCGACATGCATGTCGCCGTCCGGCGCAGCGCGGTCTGGTCCGGACGCGACATCCTTCCGAATCAGGGCTTCTATCTTTCCATCAATCCCAAGGTCATCGTGACGCGGCAGCAGTACGTCGACTTTGACGACAACGGTCTTCCCGTCACGAAGTCGCGGTCCATCTTCTCCCTCATCTGGTGGGAGGAGAGCGGGCCTTCGCAGGCCCGGTACGCACCGATCTTCGTCGAGGACGGTGAGCTGAGGGTCGATGCGGTCCAGGCATGGAACCTGAACGAGTTGGCCGGGGCACAGGGCATCACCGACCCCACGGGTCTCCCCCTCGCGGCCTTCTCCTACCCCGCAGTCCAGGCGGACCCGACGTCCAACGGGGGCGTCCTCGTCACCTTCGCGAACCTGGCGACGCGGCAGCAGCAGGTCCTGCGAATCAGCTTCCCTGACGACCTCACCAGGCTCGCGCCCAAGGGCGCGACGAAGGTCCCCGAAGAGGCCTGGGCGCGAGCGCACGTACCGATCGGCCGCAGCGCCGGAACGGGCAGGATCCCGCTCAACCTGGACACGCTCTCCGACGTCGACGCCACGATCTCCCAGAAGGGCATCACCACCTTCTACTGGGTCGATGGGTCGGCGATGCGATTCGTACGGAGTGACGACCTCGAGGAGGCGTCGGCACGGCAGCTCTCCCTTCGCCCCGACTTCTCCGCCGAGAAGGCCACACGCCTCGTCAAGGCCCTCGCCGAAAAGAACTGACACCGGGCTTCCCCGCTGTCTGTCGAGCGCCCCGACCCAACGGGGCGCTCTGCTTTTCGGGTCGCCTCCTCGAGCTACCCCGTGCTGATGCGCCTCACAGCCCCCGAGGAAGACCGGCGCGAAGATCCCGTGCGTAGAGCGTCCCGAGCGCTTCGACGAGGCGGCGGCCTTCCTCGCTCTGGACCGTCGGAACGACGACCCGAACCCGGTAGTAGTGATCGCCGGTCGTTGCTGTGCGCAGGTTCTCGATGCCTCTCCCCTTCAGCCGGAATCGCTGGCCCGAGATGGTGCCGGCGGGGATCCGGGCGCGGACCGCGCCCTTGACGGTCGGCACCTCGATCTCGGCGCCGAGGTAGGCCTCGGGAACCGTGACCGGCACCTCGGCGACGATGTCGTCTCCTTCGCGGCTGAAATAGGGGTGCTTCTCGACGGTGATCGCGAGGTAGAGATCGCCGTTCTCCGTTCGGCCCTTGCCGGGAACCCGTATTCGCGCGCCGGTATCGACACCCGCGGGAATGCGGACGGTCAGGCTCTCGGTTTCGACGATTGCGCCCGAGCCGTGACAAGCCGCGCAGGTCGCCTTCGCCGAACGCCCCGTACCCCGGCAGCGGGTGCAGCGGCGCGGGATGCGCGCCGAGAAGGACACGGTGCCACCGAGGACGGCGTCTCGGAATGGAATCGTGAGGGCCGCGGCGGCGTCCTCGTCCTCGCCGACTCCGATGCCGGAACCGGAACCGGAGAAAAGGTCCGAGAAGAGGTCGGAGACGTCGCCCGACCACCGGAATCCGCCTCCCCCCGATTCGCCTCGCCCGGACGGTGCCTGCCGATAGTCCCGTCCGAACGGCCCCTGCGGGGGCACCCCGCCGCGGGGCGGTCCGGCGGACGGACCAGGCGCCTCCCCCGTATCTCCGAACCGGTCGTACCGCTCCTTCTTCTTGGGGTCCTTCAGGATCTCGTAAGCGGCCGCGATCTCCTGAAAGCGCTTGTGGGCGCCGGTGTCGCCGAGGTTCACGTCCGGATGGGACTTCCTCGCGAGTCGCCGGTACGCCTTCTTGATCTCCGCATCGGCAGCCGTGCGCGAAACGCCGAGAACCTCGTAGGGATCCCTCATCGCCATGAACGGGACGATAGCGGATTACGGCCAATTCGAGTCACACGACGTCTAGAATAAGAAAAACCAGGATCGGCCGTGAAGATTCTTCAGCACCGGGACGTCCTCTCGATCGTTCTGGCCGGTGGAATGGGAGAGCGCCTCTACCCGCTCACGCGAGATCGTGCCAAGCCAGCGGTCCCGTTTGGCGGCCGGTACCGGATCGTCGATTTCGTCCTCAACAACCTCGTCAACTCGGGCCTGATGAAGATCAAGGTCCTCACACAGTTCAAGTCCAACTCACTCATCGGGCACCTCATACGGGCCTGGCGGCTGAACCCCGAGATCGGCCAGTTCGTCGACCCGGTCCCGGCCCAGATGCGGCGCGGCCCGCACTGGTTCCGCGGCACGGCCGACGCCGTCTACCAGAACCTCGATCTCATCTTCGACGAGGAGCCGACGCAGGTCTGCGTGTTCGGGGGCGACCACGTCTACGTGATGGACGTGAATCCGATGCTCGCATTCCACGAGGACGGGGGGCACGACCTCACGATCGCCGCATTCCCGGTGCCGGTCTCGGACGCGGCGCGATTCGGGATTCTCGAGGTGGACGAACGGGGACGTATCACCGGTTTCGAGGAGAAGCCGAAGGAGCCGCGGGAGATCCCCAGCGCTCCCGGTTTCGCCCTGGCCTCGATGGGAAACTACATCTTTCGGCCGAAGGTGCTTCGGGAGGCGCTCGAGAACGACGCCCTGCAGGACACGTCGCACGACTTCGGCAGGACGATCATCCCGGCCCTCCTGGCCGGCGGCACGTCCGCCTGGGCCTACGACTTCTCGGCGAGCAGCGTTCCCGGCGACGAGGACCTCGCTCCCTACTGGCGCGACATCGGGACCGTCGACTCCTACTGGGAGGCGTCGATGGACCTGATCTCCGTGAGCCCCCCGCTGAACCTCTACAACGCGAAGTGGGCGCTGAAGACCCTCTCTCCTCACCTTCCTCCCGCAAAGTTCGTCTTCGCGGACCCGGCCTCGAACCGGACGGGCGTCGCGACCGACTCGATGGTCGCCGACGGATGCATCCTCTCGGGCGGGACCGCCCATCGGTCGATCCTCTTCCCCCGTGTCAGGATCAACTCCTATTCCCGGGTCGAGGAGAGCGTCCTGATGGACGGAGTCGACGTCGGCCGCCACGCGCGGCTCCGGAAGGTCATCGTCGACAAGGGAGTCCAGATCCCACCCGGGACCCAGATCGGATTCGACCTGGAGAGCGACCGAAGGCAGTTCCACATTTCGGAGGGAGGAGTCATCGTCCTTCCCAAGGGCGTCAAAATCCCTCCCCCTTGATCAAAAGAACTTGCAAATAGCCTCGTATCTCCATATAAAGTTCGGAGGTTTCGCCACCTCCCCGAATTTTATATGGATGAGATCGATCGCCAGATCCTCGACATGCTCCAGCGCGACGGGAAGATCTCCCAGGCGCGAATCGCTGAGAACGTCGGCCTGACGACCCCGTCCGTCAACGAGCGGATCAAGAAGCTCGAGACCCGCGGCTTCATCCGCCGCTTCACCGCGCTGCTCGACCCTCAGCAGGTCGGGATGGCTGCGGTCGCCCACGTCGACGTCCAGCTCGAGCATCCGAGCTTCGAGCGCGCGTTCCTGGATGAGATTGAGAACCTCCTCTCCGTCCAGGAGTGCTATGCGATCTCCGGGGACTACGGGTACCGGTTGAAGGTCCGTGCCCGGGATCTCGAGCAGCTCGAGGCCGTCCTCCGACAGCGAATCCAGACGATCCGGGGCGTGGTCCGCACGCGGGTCGACCTCTCCCTGTCCATCAAGAAAGACTCGACGCTCATTCCCGTTACCTGATTCCGTCCACCTCTCAGGGCGGCCGGTGCCATTTTGGTAGCCCGAATGCCGAAATGCTCCACGGCCCGACTCGATTTGAGACATCGCTCACACAAGCGGATGGAAGGGGTCGGCGCAAGCCCTTTGGGAAACGCGATTTCGGCGTTGAGAGTCGACGAGAATCCGTTGGCATCCCGGTTGCGTAGTAACGAGCAGGAGATCAAACAAGAACTCCAGCGCCTACGGTGGCGTCAGATCTTCAAAACCCGCCCGTAAAGCCCCGCTGGCTCCCCGCCTGCGGGCCCACCACCCAATACCCCTCACTTCAGCCCCACCAGAAAAATCCCACCGCCGCACTTCCCGCCCGACCCCAGAGGTCGGGCGGGAACCCCGCCATTTCCGTCAGAACTTCCAGGACACGGCCGCTGAGACGACGATCGGCTTCCGTCGGGACTCGTCCCGGATGAGGTTTCCGACAGCCTCCAGCCGGACGTCGAAGCGCCGATTCACCGTGAAGACGGTCAGCAGCCCGCCGGTCAGCCCGAAGACGGACTCCTTCGGGTCGGTCGTGACCTGCCCGGCGCCGGGAGTCTTCGGCCGGAGAAAATAGCCTCCTCCCCCCGCCACGAAGCCAGCCTGCCACCAGTCTTCCCTGAAGAGGTAGGCGACGGTCAGCGTCACGGCGTCGACGCCGATGTCGGGACCGTTCTCGGCTGACGGCGGCAGCTCCATGCGCGTGTAGCGGGCCTGCAGGAAGACTCCCGGATCGAGCTTCATCTCGACGAATCCGAACGCGGCGCCCGTGGAGAAGCTCTTCAGGTTCTCGGCGGACCCCGTGTCGTTCAGGAGGCCCCCTCCGGCGCCGAGAGCGAACGTCTGGGCAGGGGCACGGGAGCTCAGGGTAACGGAGGCGACGAGGAGGGCGGAAAGGAGGAGTGCTCGCGCGAGGCGCGGTGGGCGGGAGGCTTTCATCCTGCGGCAGGATAGAGGGACGCTGAAAGGGGCGTCAATATGCATATCCAGCGTACGGAGGTCCTCCCCGTCTCGTCTAGAATTGAGGTCGTGACGGGCGCCTTCGGGACCGGGTTCCTCCTTCCCGGGCGGTTCCTCCTCCATTTCTTCTTCCCGTCGTGTTGCGCCTCCTGCGGCGCCGCCCGGCGTGGTGTCGGCGGAGGCGGCCTCTGCCGTGCGTGCTGGCGGGCGCTTCCCCTGATCGACGGAGAAGAGGCGTGCCAGACGTGCGCGCTCCCCTCCGCGGCCCCTATCTGCCGCGCCTGCCGCAACGGTGCTTCCCCGTTTCGGCGAGCGGCGGCCGTCGCCCGGTACGAGGGCGTCACCCGCCGTCTCGTTCACGCCCTGAAGTTCCGGGGCCACGACATCCTCGCCGCACCCGCGGGCACCCTCATGGCCGCGACGGCCCGGATCCGCGGCCTCGACCAGGATTGCAGTGCGGTCGTTCCGGTTCCCTCCACCTCCCGCCGGAACCGGGACCGCGGTTACGACCCGGGAGCCCTCCTGGCCCGGGAGGTCGCGCGCGAGCTGGGCCGGCCGCTCCTCGCTCTCCTGTCGCGCGTGCGGGAGGCGCCGCCGCAGTCGACCGTCCCGGCCGCCCAGCGCCGGCGGAACGTCCTCGGCGCGTTCGCCACCTCGCGGGCGGCACGAGGCACCCGACTCCTTCTCGTCGACGACGTCATGACCACCGGCGCCACTGTCTTCGAAGCCGCACACACGCTGGTCGCGGCCGGAGCATCGCGCGTCGACCTTCTCGTCCTGGCCCGGACCCCCGAGGCCGGGCCCCTGCATCACGACCACCTGGAGACCGCATGAGCTCACTCTTCGACCGCCTCGTCGTCGGCACGCTGCCGATCGTCCCCAGGGCCATCGTCCACAGGTTCGCCCGGCGCTACGTCGCGGGCGAGACGCTCGACGACGCTGTCCGAACCGTGCGTGAGCTCTCCGCCGAGGGCGCGCTGGCCACGATCGACGTCCTCGGCGAAAGCGTCACGCGGCGCGAGCAGACCGAGCAGACGCGCGAGGAGTACATCAGGGTCCTCGACACGATCGTCGCGAACCGGCTCGAGGCCAACGTCTCCATCAAGCCGACGGCGGTCGGACTCTCCATCGACCCCGAGCTCGCACGCGAAAATTGCCGGGCGATCTGCCGCAAGGCGGCCGAGTCGGGGACGTTCGTCCGGATCGACATGGAGGATTCGCCCTTTACGGAGAAGACCCTCCAGCTCGTCCTGGGGCTGAAGGAAGAGTTTCCCGGAGTCGGCGTCGTCGTTCAGGCCTACATGCGCCGGACGCTCGCCGACATGGACCGGCTCGTCGCCGCCAGGATGAACGTGAGGATCTGCAAGGGGATCTACGTCGAGCCGCGCGAGCTCGCCTTCAAGGACCGCCAGGTCGTCATCGAGAATTACGCGGCCATCGTCGACAAGCATCTGTCGGCCGGCTGCTACGCGGGCATCGCCACGCACGACGAGGCGTGCGTTCAGAGGGCGTTCGCCACGATCGACCGGCTGAAGCTGAGGCCCGACCAGTACGAGTTCCAGATGCTTCTCGGCGTCGACCCGCTCCTCAGGAAGACGATCCTGAACGCCGGGCACAGGCTGCGCGTCTACGTGCCCTTCGGCCGGGACTGGTACGCGTATTCCCTCCGCCGCCTCAAAGAGAACCCTTCGATCGCCCGCCACACGGTCCGGATGATCCTGGGGATGGGTCCGGCGCAGTCCTGACGGTCGAAAGGACCTTCGGGAGGATCCGGTTGACGCCGGGCCGAAGAGAGGACCATGATGAGAGAGGATGCCCTTACTAGGGCTGGACCCCAGCGGTTGAGGCGCTTTGTCAAGACCCTTCGCCCGGCCGTGCTCGCCGGATGTGTCGTGGCACTTATCGCCGCGCCGGTGATGGGAGCGCCCCGCGACGTTTCATTCCCCTCAGCCCCGCTTTCGGGCGTCCTGCGCGCCGACGGAGTTCCCCTCGCGGGAGTCTCCCTCGTCATTCGCGGACTCACAGGTGCAGCGACTTCCATGGTGCGAATCCTGAAGACGGACGCGGAAGGAACTTTCTGCCTCAGCGATGCGGCGCCGGGGGTCTATTCCATCCTCGCCGCCGTGCCGGGTTTCCGCTCCGCCTCCGCGCAGGTCCTCCATCGCGCCTCGTCCGACAGCCTATCCTTCGTCCGTCTCGACCTCGACCGTGACCGCCAGGGAATCCTCCCGGCGGGACCGGGGGGCACCCTGGACCCGTGGGCGGCCCGGGCGGTCGTCGGTGGCGACGTCCTCAGGGACCAGGCCCCCGCCCAGGTTACCGTCTCGCCGGCGCCGGCCCCCGAGCTGATCGGTGCCACGCCGGCCGCGAGCTCGATCGTCACGCCCTTCCCGTTTCAGGGCTCCGTCGCGTCGCTGCAGGGCTTCGCGGCAGAAGGGGCCGGGGCCCGTTCCCAGACCTCGCTCGATGTCCGTGGAAGCCTTGGCGGCGGCGTGCGGTGGGGAGTCTCGGGCGAGTACGACCGGGTGATATCCCAGGAAGGCGAGAGGCTCGGCGGCGCCTCGCACGTGGCGCTCGAGCTCCTCCCCAACGAGGGTCAGTCCATTCGCGTCTCCAGCCGCAGGAGCGAGATCCCCGGCCTCGAGAACGCCGATGCCCGCCTGGACGCCCACTCGGTGGACTGGACCGCCAGCCGGGACAACGGCTCTCAAGCCTCCGTCTCCGCCCGGCTTCTCTCTCACCGCAACCTCGAGCCCGCAGCCCTTCCGAAGGCCTTGTTCCGCTCCGAAGGAAGCGCCCTCGAGGTCGACGCGCGGTACCGCAGCGAGCTTGGACAGGGACGGTTCGTAAGGGTCCAGGTGGGCTACCGATCGGACGTAACCGGACGAACCCTGGACGCTTCGGGCAATCCCGGCTCCTCCGTCTCCTCTACCTCCTCTACGGCGGGCCCGCGCCCCGACCACGAAGCACGGATCGGAGGCGTCGCGGGCGTTCGGATTCTCAACGCCCTTCTCGTGGAGGCCGGAGGCACCGGTGACTATTCCGTCAGCTCCCGTGGCGTGACTCCGGAGCTCACGCTCTCCCTCGAGGCTCTCGCGGGCCTGACCGTTTACGGTTTCGCCTCGCGCCGCTTCGACCAGAGCTTCCCCGGTGCGCTCTACTCCGGCATCGTCGGATTCGACGAGGCTGACCTCGTCCGTGCCACCAGGGCTCTCTACCGGGCCGGCGCCCGATTCGAAAGCCACGCCGTTGGCAGGCTCGAGCTCGAAGCGAGCCGCCGGGAGATCTCGGAGGCTTTTCAGCTCCTGCTCGACACCGACATCATCGACCGCGTCGATGCTCTCTATCTCTTCCCGGGCGATGTGGCCGACGAGGCCTCCGGCTCTTTCACGTTCGCCGTCCACCAGAACGTTGCGGCCCGCCTCGCCCTGGTCGGCGGCCACGTCCGGGGTGATGGGGCCGTGACCGGAACAAGCTCGAACGAAGCCCGCTACCTGACCTCGAGCGCACGGATCGACGTCCTCCCGAGCGGCACCTCGGTCTCCGTCCGCTACCGCATCCTCGAGCAGGAGCTGGGGGTTGCCGCCGAGGCGTACCGGAACGCTCGCACGTCGGTCGATGTCACCGTTGCACAGGAGATTCCGGTCCCGATCCTCCGCGCCTCCGGCTCCCGCTGGCAGGCGCTCCTGTCGGTCGCAACGGGAAGCCGGCAGGAGGGAGACTCCGACCCCAGACAGAACCGCCAGATGGCGGGAGGTCTCTCGCTTTCGTTCTGATTCGTCCAGTTTTTTTGGATTTCGATTCAATTTCTACGGGACGGAGTGACGCACTCGGACCTCGAACGTCCGTAAACCGTTCAAGAATGGCTGCTTCAAGGACTCCAACGAACCGGATTACTGGCACTCCGTTTGCCTGTGCCTTCCCGGAATGAGGGAATCTCGTAGGCGGGCCATCGCGCTCCTGCGTTGGGGATTGCTCGGAGCGTTTCTGGCTCTCCTGGTTCCCATCGGCTTCTCCGCCGCGAGAAAGCTCGCCACCACGGGACGTTCGGGCGTCCTCCTGACGCCGGAAGAGAGCGGTTTCCGGGTCCGCACCGCCGGGACCGCACAAACCGCGGGCCTCCGGCCGGGCGACCTGCTCCTTCTCGTCGACGGCAAGGAGGCCCGGACCCTCCCCGACCCGGTGGGCGCCATCGAAATGGGCGAGCACGAACTGACCATCCTTCGCGACGGACAGCCGATACGGCTGAAAGGGCGCATCGGACCTTCTCCCTGGGATACCCGCTATCTCCTCCTCCTCTTCGTCGGTTCCGTCTTCCTCGTCACGACCGGCATCGTCCTGAGAAATGCGCCGCGCGAGGCAGACCCGGCCAGCCACCTCCTCTTCGCGGGCTTTGCGTTCTCGGCTGCGGTCGTCCTCGTCATCACGCCGGCCCCGCCCTACGACACGCTTTTCAGGGTGACGACGCTGCTGGAGGACGCCGCCCGCGCCTTCTTCCCGGCGTTCCTGCTCGCGTTCGTCTTCCGCTTTCCCCGTCGGGCGGTGCGAATTCCGGGCCCGCTCTTCTTCGTCCCCGCCTTCGCCCTCACGCTCCTCTCGCTCGCGACGTATCTGAACCCGCCCGCCGCCGACGTCGATGCCACGCCCCTCATCCTTCGCCTCGACCGCCTCCAGCAGGCCGCTCTCCTCCTGGGCATCTCCCTCGCGGTCGCCCGTCTCGTTTCCCTCGCAACGCGCCGGCTCGATCTCCTTGCCGAGAAGCAGGTCCGCTTCCTCCTCGCGGGGACGGCGGGGGGCCTTCTCCCCGTCGCCCTGCTCGACTTCCTGCCGCGCCTCTTCGGCGGGCCGATCCCCGTCGTCTCCAGCTTCTCCATCGTCCCGCTCGTCCTCGTGCCGGTCGCGTTCCTCGCAGCACTGACCCGCTACAGGCTGTGGGACGTCGAGATCCTGACCCGGGAAACTGTCGCGCTCCTCGGCGCGGCGTTCCTCGGCGCGGGGCTCTTCTCGCTCGCTCAGGTCGTCGACCTCGGCGACGTCCTGCCGGGAATCCCGTACGGGCGCGGGCTCGTGGAGGCGGGAGCCGGAATCCTCATCGCCCTCACGTTCTTCCCCGTCCGAAAAGGTCTCTCCACCGCCCTCGC
>DIAY01000266.1 GCA_002414905.1 Holophagales bacterium UBA5066
TCGCTTCGGCACTCTCAGACAATCTCCCGTACGGCGGGAGGTTCCCTCAGGGTGTCGACGGGGCACGGCTCTCATGCTCACTCCCGGAAGAGGCTGTCGATGTCCTCGTCGGTGATCTCGGCGAAGGGGGAGTCGATGCCCCCGTGGCGCCGTTCCTTCTCCTCCTCGACCTTCCGCTGGATGGTGACGAAAATCCTCTCGAGGTCCTGCGTCGCCTTGCGGACGCGCAGCCTCACGAGGCCGAGCGACGAGTGCTCGTCGAAGATGATGACGAGGATGACCCGCTGGTCGACGATGGCGATGTAGACGTTGTCCTTCTCTCCCTCGTGGAAGAGGACGGGGAACTCCTTCTCGCCGATGAGTTTCGCGAGCCCGTCCGTCGCCGCCACGTTTCCGGCGGTGAGCGAGGCGAGGGAGGTCGTGTCGAGAGACTCGAGATCGCCCTGGGCGGCGATCTGCTGGCCGTTCTTGTCGACGATGAAGACGACCTTCGCCTGGGCGTCTGCTTTGAGCCGCCCGATGACTTCTTTTATCTGCTGAAACTCTTCGTCGAAGAGGACGAAATCCGTCATATACGCCGATCCTCGTTAGTGTAACCGATGCTTCCGGGTCACCTGCCGCTAGACCTCCCGCCGCCCCGACAACGATCTGCCGAGCGTCACCTCGTCGGCGAACTCGATCGCCGCGCCGACGGGAAGGCCGAACGCGAGGCGCGTGACCCGGACGCCGAGCGGCTTGAGCCGCCGGGCCAGGTAGAGGGCGGTGGCCTCTCCCTCGACGTTCGGATTCGTCGCCAGGACGACCTCCGTCACCCCCGCGGCCGCCCTCTCGAGGAGGCCGGTGACGTGGAGGTCGTCGGGGCCGATTCCCCGGAGCGGGGCGAGGGCCCCGCCCAGGACGTGGTAGCGCCCCCGGAACTCCCGCGTCCTCTCGAGGACCTCGACGTCGAACGGCTCCTCTACGACCGCCAGGAGCGCGCCGTCGCGCGAGGGGTCGGTGCAGAGGGAACACGGGTCTTCCTCCGTCAGAGCGTGGCAGACGGAGCAGGAGCGGGTCTTCTCGCGCGCCTCGAGCACGGCGCCGGAAAGCCCGGAGGCCTCGGCGGGAGGGGCCACGAGGAGGAAGTGTGCGATCCGTCGCGCGCTCTTCGGACCGATTCCGGGAAGGCGCTCCAGCGCCGCGACGAGGCGCGCCAGCGCCGGGAGCGAGGTCACGGCTTGCGCTCGTCCGGCTTCACTTCGGCAATCTCGCCATCGAAGAGGTCGAGGATCTTCCGGACCCTCTCGTCCGAAGTGGCCCTGTTCCTCAGGTTCTCGCGCTCGACCGTCCCGGAGTCGGCCGCGGCGGCGGCAGCCGTCAGGTCACCTCCGGCCGGCTCGGCGCTCTCGATCGTCACGAGGGCTTTCGGCCCGAGGACGGCGAGGGCCGCCTCGTCGAGGACTTTCTTCATCGCCGGCTCGCCGAGCCTGCGAGCCAGTGGCGGGCTGGGAGGATCGAGGACGAGGCGGACGGTCCTGCCGTCGATGGAGACGGAGACGTCCTCGAGCGCCGCGCCGAGGTTCGAATGCCGCTTGTCGACGGCTTCGCGGAAGGCGGCGACGCTGTCGGCCACCGCCGCGGGCTCCGGCTCGGCCACTTCGAGCGGCGTCAGGCCGACGAAGCGCGGCGCCTCGACCGCCGCCGGGGCAGGGCGGGGCTCGGGTGCGACCGGCCGCACCCGTGGCTCGGCCGCCGGAACGGCCGCCTTCCGGGTCGCGGCCGGTGCCGCCGGCGGCGGAGCAGAGACCCGCGCGGCCGGAAGGGGAAGAGCGGCACCCGAGGAGAGGATCTCCTCGATCGAAACGAGACCTGGCAGCTCGGCGAGACGCAGGAAAAGCACCTCCAGGGCGAGCGACGGGACATCGCTGCGGCGGAGCATTCCCTCGGCCTCGGAAAGGAGCGTCAGGGTCCGCAGGAGCGTGGAATAGGGCGTCGTCTGCGCCATCTCCCGCAGCGTGGCGGCGCCCTCTTCGGAGATTCCCGCGACGCCCGGCGCAGACGGATCTGCGGAGAACCGGACGGCCCCGCGAACGAGCGCCGTCAGGTCGTGGGCCGTCGCGCGCGGGTCCGACCCCGCGGCCTCCAGCTCGGCCGCGCCCCGCAGGACCGCCGACCGGTCGCCGGCGAGGATGGCCACGAGGAGGGCGACGAGAGAGGTCCGGTCGGGGGAGCCGAGGAGAAGGGCGACGTCGCCCGCCGTGACCCGGCCGCCGGTCTGGGCAACCGCCTGGTCGAGAAGCGAGAGCCCGTCGCGCAGGCTCCCCGTCGCCGCCGCGGCGAGGGCCGCGAGCGCGGCAGGCTCGACCCAGGGCGCCGGCTTTTCCACGGCGTCGACGGCGTACCCCTCGCGGTGCGCGATCTCGGCGAGCCGGTCCGCCACCTCGGAATCGGTAAGGCGCCGGAAGTCGAAGCGCTGGCAGCGGGAGAGGATCGTCGCCGGGATCTTGTGCCGCTCCGTCGTCGCGAGGATGAAGACGGCATGCGACGGTGGCTCCTCGAGCGTCTTGAGGAGCGCCTGGAACGCCGCCGCCGAGATGGCGTGGACCTCGTCGATGATGAAGACCTTGCGCCGGTCCCTCACCGGCGCGTAGCCGACGATCTCGATCAGGTCCCGCGCCTGGTCGACCTTGCCGTGCGTGGCGCCGTCGATCTCGAGGGCGTCGATAGACCGCCCCTCGAGAACCTCGACGCACGACTCGCACGTTCCGCAAGGGCTCGGGGTCGGACCGGAGGCGGTCCGGCAGTTGATGCCGGCCGCCAGAAGGCGCGCCGAGGTCGTCTTCCCGACGCCGCGCGGACCCGAGAAGAGGTAGGCGTGAGCCATCCGGTCCTGGGTCAGGGCGTTCGTCAGGGCACGGACGATCTCGGGCTGTCCCACGACATCCGTGAACGTCCGGGGCCGCCACTTTCTCGCGAGGGGAACGAAGGTGTTCGTCGTCATGAGAAGACCCGAGCCCCTCGATGAGTCCGGGTGATCCGCGGCGCTCGATCCGGTCCTCTTAGTGCTGCTTCCTTCCGGACCTGACACGATTCGGGGGGGATCGTCGCGCGGGACCCGAACTCACCCAGGGGCCCGGGCGAGGGATCTTAGACCAGCGGAGCCCGACTGCGGGCGGAAAACGGGCCGCGCCGGGCGGAACGAACGTGGCGGACAGGGTGGGATTCGAACCCACGGTAGCCTTTCGACTACACACGGCTTCCAACCGTGCTCCTTAAACCGCTCGGACACCTGTCCACGTCCGCGGGGACGGAGACTCTGCCCCGGCCACGCCATTCCGTCAAGCGGGATCTCGCAAAAAGGGCGCCGGGGGCAAACGCGGAGGCCTCCTGAGACGTATCAGACAGCGTGATGTCTCGCTCCTTCTTCCGCCTCGTCCCGACCGCCCTCGCGGCGGCCCTCGCGTTCCTGACGGCCCTGCCCGCCGCCGCCGCGGGAAAGCTCGTCGAGGAGACGGTCGACGTCCCTCGTGCGACCCGTGTCCCGCTGGCCCTCGCCTTCGAGAAGTCGACGATCTTCGCCCTCGAGTCCCAGAACGACCCGAAACCCGAGGACGTCGAAGAGGCCCGGACGAAGGACCCGAACGACAAGACCTGGGTCCTCCTCCGGTTCTCCTACCGCAACGACGGGTGGACGCGGCAGAAAGTGAAGGTCCGCGCCCTGCTCCTCGACGAGGCCGGAGGGGTCCTCGCGGACTCCGGCCGCTCGACGACCCTCGGCAAGCAGAAGACGGAGGACGTCTTCAGCATTCCGATGAGGGTCAGGACCGTTGACTGGGGGCGCGCCACGAAGATGAAGCTCCTGGTCACGTTCCTCGACTGACGGGCTTCCCCGGCAGGGGACCTTGCGATATCCTCTTCGGCCCGCTCCGAGGCCGATCGTGGTGAGGTGCTGGAGTGGTTTATCAGGCCAGTCTCGAAAACTGGTGTAGTCGAAAGGCTACCGTGGGTTCAAATCCCACCCTCACCGCCACTTGATTCGCCCCGGAAGATTCAGGAAAAGCCGGACGAGCCAGGGCTCTCCGAGCCGCCCGAGAGGGCAGCCCTCTCGATTCAGCGCCTCAGGAACCACCCGGCCAGCCCCGTGAGGAGTCCGGCGATCCCTCCGAGAGCGTCCAGCCCCTGCTGGCTCCGCTCCCAGTCGGAGGACGGCATCCCGACCGATCGCGAAAAGTCACGCCTGTTCTGCAGGGTGCGGACCTCTTCCGAGAGCTTCTCCCTTTCCCTGGTGCGGATCCTGTCCCAGCCCCCCTTTTCGAGGAACGTGACGATCGCGGCGAGCTCTCCCCTGTCGAACCAGAGCCCGTGGTCGCGGCAGGCGTCGAGGACGATTCCCGACCCGCCACCGTAGTTCGACCTGTTCATCAGCTTCGCGCAGGTGGGACACGGTCGGTACTTCACGGCCGGGAACGCGCCGCTCGCCCCCTTGCCGGGGGCGGCCGGTGCCACCGGTCCCGCCTCGGCCGGCGGCTCGGCGAGGCGCACTTTCGTCCGCGTGTCGGCGTCCTTCGTCACCGCCTCGAACGCCTCCCGTTTCAGGAAGAGACCGGCGCAGCGGGGGCACTCCGCGTAGCCCACCGCACCGAACGCGTGGGCGACGAGATCGAGCCGGCAGTCGGGGCAGCGTCCCGCCCCCTCTGCCACGAAGGCCGGAGCCGGGAGGAGCGCGCCGCACTTCACGCACCGCTCGGCCTCCCGCGGAGAGAGGGCGAAGCAGGTGACGCAGCGCTTCGTCGCCAGGAGCGACCCGCAGTGGACGCAGCCTCGCGCGTCCTTCGCCGCGGGGGCGCCGCAGGAGGGGCATCGGAAGGTGGGGGCTTCCCGGGGCGAGAACGCCTCGCGGTCAGCGGGCCGGCTCTCTTCTTCGCTCACGAAAGAACTCCTTCAGGATTGTCCCGCATTCCTCACCGAGAACGCCCGTCTCGACGTCGACCCTGTGGTTGAGGCGCGCGTCCCGGCAAAGGTCCCCGAGCGACCCGGCGAAGCCCGCCTTCGGGTCGGCCGCGCCGTACACGAGTCGAGGAACGCGCGCCAGGACGATCGCCCCTGCGCACATCGCACACGGCTCGAGCGTCACGTAGAGGGTGCAGCCGTCGAGACGCCACGTCCCGAGCCGCCGCGCCGCGCGACGCAGGACGAGGACCTCGGCGTGCGCGGTCGGGTCCTGGTCCGCCTCGCGGCGATTGTGGGCGCGGGCGACGACGAGACCGTCCTTCACGACGACGGCCCCGACCGGCACGTCCCGGTGGGCGGGCGCCCGGCGGGCCGCGCGAAGGGCCTCGCGCATAAAGCGCAGGTCCTCCGACGGCGGGAGCCTCACCCCGGACCTCCACCGGCCCGGACCAGCCGCTCGGCCTCCGCTCCCGTGAGGACCCGGTAGGCAGGAGCCCGGGCGTGCGCGTAACCCAGGCTGTGGTGCCGCGCCGGCCAGCCGGCCTTCTCCGAGGAGCGGTCCAGCTCCTCGAACGCCCCGGCATTCCGCCCGTTCGCCTCGCCACCCGTGAGCCCGCGGCCGAAAGCGCGCCATGCCGCGACGAAAAGCTCGGGATCCGGAACGAAGCTCCGGGCGCTCGACAGGAAGGCCCGCAGGAGCGTCTCCGGGTCCCCTCCCGCAGCCTTGAAGGGGCGCAGGTTGAGCCTCACGACGGCCCCGTCCGGGCGCAACGAAACCACGAGCGGTTCGCCGGGGAGCGGGGGACCGAGCCTTCCCCACTCCGCCTCGAGCCATTTCCGCGCCGCCTCCTCCGAGGGCACGGCGTGCTCGCCTCCGCGGGCCGCCTGAAAGAGCCACTTGTAGACATCCTCAATCCCCGCGGCCGGCTCCGCGGCGAGCTCGCTCCGGGCAAACGCGGCCAGGGACTCCGCCGGGAGGGTGCCGGGCGCAGGACCGGCGGACACTCCACCTCCCGGGGCGACTGCGAGGATCGCGAAGAGGAGGCCGCTCACGGTCACACGGCATAGGTTACGGGACACGCGGGATCGAATCATCCTCTCGGGTATCCTCTTCAGTCCCCGCTGATGCCGAGCGACACCCCACCGAAGCCCCCTACCCCCGACGCCACCGCACCGGACTCCCCTCACCGGCCGTTCTGGGCGCGCCTTCTCGGCCCGGCAGCGCGGCTCCTGCTTCGCGCCTTCGGCTGGCGGCTCGAGGGGTCGCTCCCTGCCGAGCCAAAGTGGGTCTTCATCGCGGCGCCCCACACGAGCAACTGGGACCTCGTCCTGATGCTCCTCTGCGCCGTCTCCTTCGGCATGTGGCCGTCGTGGGTCGGCAAGCACTCGCTCTTCCGGCCGCCGTTCGGAGGGCTGCTCCGCCTTCTCGGCGGCATCCCCATCGATCGGCGCTCGAGAGGCAACCGGGTCGAGCAGCTCGCCGGCCTCTTCGCCGGGCGCAGGCGTCTCATCCTGGCCATCCCCCCCGAGGGGTCACGCTCGAGCCACACGCACTGGAAGAGCGGGTTCTACTGGGTCGCGCTCACCGCGAAGGTCCCGATCTGCCTCTCCTACCTCGACTGGGGGTCCCGCCGGGCCGGACTGGGCCCGCTCCTTCGACCGACGGGCGACCTGCGCGCCGACATGGACTTCGTCCGGGCGTTCTACGCGGGCAGGACCGGGCGCTTCCCCGCGATGCAGGGACCGATTCGCCTCGAAGGGGAAGATGCAGCGGCCGCGGGGCCGCCCGCCTCTTCGTAGCCGGTTCGCCCGCGGGGTATCGTCCCGGTACCTGCGGTCATGACCGAATCCGTCTCCCTGCCGCTCTGGCTCGCGGCCGTGCTCTTCGTCCTGGCGGCCGTCGTCCTCTTCGAGCGCCTGCTGGCGCCCGGGGTGAAGTGGCTCGTGAGGCGGCGCGTGACCCGAGTCCTCGAAGAGGTCGACTCCCGGCTCTCGATTCGCATCCAGCCATTCAAGCTGACGAAACGCCAGGTCCTCGTCGACAGGATCCTGAACGACGCGGCCGTCCTCGAGGCGGTGGAGGCGACGATCCGCCACGAGAACCTCCCGCGCGACGTCGCCTACACGCGGGCTGCCACCTACGCAGAGGAGATCGTCCCGGCGTTCAACGCGTACGTCTATTTTCGCGTCGGCTACTGGATCGCCCGGCAGGCGGCACGGGCCCTCTACCGCGTGCGGCTCGGCGCCGATGAGACCCTCGCGGCCGTGCCGGAAGGCGCCACTGTCGTCTTCCTCATGAACCACCGCTCCAACATGGACTACGTCCTCGTCTCCTACCTCGTGGCCGAGAAGACGGCTCTGAGCTACGCGGTTGGCGAGTGGGCGCGGGTCTGGCCGCTCCAGACGCTCTTCCGCGCCATGGGGGCCTACTTCATCCGGCGCGACTCGAAAAGCCCCCTCTACCGGAAGGTCCTCGAGCGCTACGTCGCCATGGCGACGGCCGGCGGCGTGACCCAGGCCGTCTACCCCGAAGGAGGGCTGTCACGCGACGGCCGCCTCCGCCCGCCGCGCCTCGGCATCCTCGACTACATGGTCCGTTCCTTCGACCCGTCGGGCCGCGACCTCGTCTTCGTCCCCGTCGGCCTCAACTACGACCGGGTCCTGGAGGATCGGACTCTCCTGAGGGACCTCGAACCCGCGGCGGTGAAGCCGGGGGCCGCCCGCACCGTCCTCTCGACCGTCACCTTCACCGGAAAGAACCTCCTCCTCCTCGTCCGCAACCGCTGGCGGCGATTCGGCTATGCCTGCGTCCACCTCGGCGCCCCGGTCTCCCTGGCGGCGTGGATGAACGGGCGAGGGCTCGACCCGCGCTCTCTCCCGTCCGACGAGCGCAAGGCCCGCGTTGCCGAGCTCGCCGCCGACCTCATGGCCGCCATCTCGCGGGTCATCCCGGTCCTCCCCGTGCCGCTCGTGGCCACCGTCTTCTCGCGCGCGCCCGGACGCTCCTTCACCGAGCTCGAGCTGAAGACCGAGGTCCTCCGCCTCGCCGCCGAGCTCACCGGCCGCGGGGCGAAAGTCCACGTCCCGCGACGCGACCTGGAGTACGCCCTGACGGTCGGCCTCCGGATGCTCGTCCTGCGCCACGCGGTCGTCGAGAAGGACGGGCTCCTTTACGCCCCACCCGGTTCACGGTCTCTCCTCGACTATTACGCCGGGAGCGTCGCCCACTTCCTGCCGTCCGTCGAGAAGGCCAGGAGCGCGGAGAGGACGGCGAACACGGCTCCCGCCGCATAAGCCCTCCGGACCCCCGCGGCGAACGGGGCGACGTGCTCCGGACCGAGCCCGCCGTTGTGAAGAGCCGAGGCCGGGACGAACGCGTAGAGGACCGCACCCGCCGCGGCGACCCCGAGGACCATCCCGAGGGTCCGGGCCGTCCCGAGGAGGCTCCCGACGACGCCGAGGTGGGCGATCGGCGCGCTCCCCATCACCGCGCTGTTGTTCGGAGACTGGAAGAGCCCCGTCCCGATCCCGAAGATGGCGAGCCGCCAGGCGACGCCTCCCGCCCCGGTCCCGGGCGGCATCGCCGAAAGGAGCACGCACCCCACGGCCGACAGCCCCGCCCCGGTGGCCGCGGGACGCGCCGAGCCGACCCGGTCGGAGAGCGCTCCTGCGAACGGGGCGACGCAGAGGACGGCGAGCGGGAAAGCCGTCAGGACGAGACCGACGCGTCCCGGGCCTTCTCCCAGGAGGCGGCTGAGGAGAAACGGCGTCAGGAAGACGACGACGTACTGCGACATGAAATTGAGGACGGCCGCCGAGGTGCCGAACGCGACCTGCCGATTCCCGAAGATCGACAGTTCCACCAGCGGCTCGGCCGTGCGCTTCTCGTGATGCAGGAAGAGCGCCCCGCAGGCAAGGGCCGCGAGCAGGAGCGGGAGGGTCCGCGACGAAAGGCCCTCCTGCTGCGCGTGGTTCACGAAGAGAAGAAAGGCGACGAGGGCGCCCAGCGCCGTTCCCGCTCCCAGGAGGTCGAGGCGCCCCGGCCTCACCGGGACGTCGGGAAGAACCCTTCGGGCGAACGCCCAGGCCAGGAGGCCGAGAGGGATGTTGACGAGGAAGGTGGCCCGCCACCCGAACGTCGCTGCCAGAAGGCCCCCCAGGCTCGGACCCACCGCAAGGCCCACGGAGATGCTCGCGGCGAAAAGGCCGATCGCCTTGCCGCGTGCGGCGGGCGGGAAGGTCGCCGTCAACAAAGCGAGCGGCACCGACATCAGGGCCGCGGCGGCAACTCCCTGGAGGACCCGGAACGCCACGAGCGCGTGGATCGACGGCGAGATCGCACAGAGCCCCGAGGCGACGACGAAGGCGAGGAGGCCGTCGAGGAAGACCCGCCGGTGACCCCGGAGATCCCCGAACCGTCCGAAGAGCAGGACGAGACTCCCGCTCGCCAGGAGGTAGGCCATCGGCACCCACTGGACGACGGCGAGGCTCGAGGAGAAGGAGCTGGCGAGGACGGGAAGGATGACGTTGACGATGCTCGCGTCGATCGGCCCCAGGATCGCGCCGGCCATGACCGCGACGAGGACCCGCCTCTGCCCGGAGTTGCCCCGGGCCCACGGTTCACCGCTCATGTCTCCGGCTGCTCGCGGCGGAGAGGGCCGGCGGCCGGAAGGCGGGGCCGAACGGTCACGCCTAGATCCAGCCCCGCTTCTTCATCCAGAGGATCATCCCGCCCGCCACGGTGACGCAGAGGATCCAGAAGCCCGGATAGGTCCACCGCGCCTCGAGCTCGGGCATGTGGCGGAAGTTCATGCCGTAGACGCCTGCGATGAACGTGATCGGGATGAAGATCGTGCCGACGACGGTCAGCACCTTCA
This sequence comes from Holophagales bacterium UBA5066, assembly GCA_002414905.1. Taxonomy (GTDB): domain Bacteria; phylum Acidobacteriota; class Thermoanaerobaculia; order UBA5066; family UBA5066; genus UBA5066. The sequence goes on from DIAY01000266.1 coordinate 9,807, forward strand.
TCACCTCGTTCATCCGGTTGCTCATGGCCGTCATGAACGTCTCCTGAATCGACGCCACGACCTCGCGGTAGGCGTCGATCATCTCGATGACCTGGACGATGTGGTCCTGGACGTCGCGCAGGTAGGTCCGGGTCGTGTCGCTCAGGCACTCGTGCGGCTCCCTCTGGAGACCGGCGATCACCTCGCGCATCGGCCACGCGACGCGGCGCAGGACGAGAAGCTCCCTTCGAAGGGCGTGCACCCGGCCGATCGCCTCCCGGCTCGCGCTCTCGAGGACCTCGTCCTCGAGCTGCTCCAGTCGCTCCCCGAGCTCCTCGAGAAGCGGGAACCACCTGTCGACGATCGAGTCGAGGAGGGCGTAGACGAGATAGCTCGCATCCTGCGCCCTCACGTGCGACCCGTCGACCGAGAGGCGGTGCCTCACCTGCGCCCAGAGGTCGTCCCCGTCCCGCTCCCGGAACGTGAGGACGGTGTTGTGCCCGAGGAAGATGCTCACCTGCTCTTCCCGCAGGCGGCCGTCTTCCAGACCGAGGACCCGCGCGATGACGAAGAGCCGCGCCTGGAATTCGCCCCGCGGCGGGTAAGACTCGAGCTTCGGCCGCTGCGGCACGTGCAGGACGTCCTCCACCGCGAGCGGGTGGAGGTGGTACTTGCGGGCCAGAGCCTCGATGACCCCGAGGTCGGAGAGCCCGCCGACGTCGATCCAGCGTTCGCTCGCCCAGGGCGGCCGGTGCTCGGCGAGGAACGCCTCGAGGTCGTCGACCTTCTGGCTGCGGAACTCGGAAGGGCTGAAGTCGACGCAGGTGACGTGCGCCGCTCCCGGGCGGGTCGGGAGCCGCGCGAGGTCCTCGGGGCCGAGACCGGGGCGCGCCCCCGGCGCGGGGTCGAGCCTCTCGGGGAACCGCAGCCGCACGCTCAGCTCGGGTCCCGGGTCATCCTTCGCGTGCGGGTCGGCGGGCGCGATCGGGGGGTTCACGACGTCACGACCTTCCCGCCTCCGCCGCCGGTCTCGATTCGCCGGACGCCGGGTGATGGGCGCCGGCCGCCTCCGAAAGGAGCGCCGCGACGTCCGCGTCGTCCGGGGCCGCGAGGAGCTGCTCCCGGAAACCCGCGTCGGAAAGCCTCCCCGAGAGCGCCTCGATCGTCCTGAGGTTGCGGGAGACCGCCGCGCCGCTCCGCGCCGCGAACAGGATCGCCATCGAAACCGGCCCTCCCCCGTCTCCCCACTCCACGGCGGGAGAGAGCCGGACGGCGGCGATCGAATCGACCCTCACGTGCGGCGAGACGCAGCGCGAGATCGCGATCCCCGGGGTGGAGGCCGGTGAGGCCTTCTCCTCGCGCTCCCAGATCGCGTCCTCGACCCGGTCGGCATCATCGACACGCAGCGTCAGCTGGAGCACGTCGGCCAGCTCGCGGATCGCCTCTTCGCGGCTCCGGCTCACCGACACGGACCGCACCGTCCCCGCGTCGACGAGGGCGCGGATCGAAGGGACCCGCTCGATGAGCAGCGCCTCCACCTCTCCCGCCGTCGCCTTCGAGAGCGCCTCGGTGAGAAGGGTGCGCGCGCCCGCCCACCTCGTCCGCCGGAACGCCGCCTTCGCCGCGAGGACGCCCGGCGGCGAGACGCTCACCTCGTCGAACCCGAGGGCGAGAAGGAGGGGGGCCGCCAGGGGCCGTCCGGCGAGCTCGCCGCAAAGGCCGATCCATCGCCCCTCCGCGTGCGCACCCTCGACGGCCGCTTCGAGGATCCTGAGGAACGCCGGATGGAAGGGGTTGCCGAGATGGGCCAGCCGCGTGTCCTCGCGGTCGACCGCGAAGAGGTACTGCGCGAGGTCGTTCGAGCCGACGCTGAAGAAGTCGACCTCGCGCGCGATCGATCTCACCGAGAGGACGGCCGAAGGGATCTCCAGCATCACACCGACCTCGACCGCGGGATCGTGCGCGACGCCCTCGGCCGCGAGGCGTCCCTTCACCCTTTCCACGAGGGCGCGCATCTCGCGCGCGTCCTCCGGCGTTCCGACCATCGGGAACATCACCTTCACCGGCCCGATCGCGCCCGCCCGCAGGATCGCCCGGAGCTGCCCCTCCACGAGCCCGGCGTGCTCGCCGTACATCCGGATCGCGCGGTAGCCGAGCGCCGGGTTGCGCTCCGGCAGGAGGCGCATCCAGGACAGGGGCTTGTCGGCGCCGACATCCAGCGTCCTCACGATGACGGGCCGGCCCGCGGCCAGGCGCGCCGTTTCGGCGAGGATGGCGAACTGCTCCTCCTCGGTGGGCGGTTCGTCCCGGTCGAGGAACATCAGCTCCGTGCGGAAGAGGCCGATCCCCTCGGCGCCCATCTCGAACGCGGAGCCCGCTTCCTCGACCGTCCCGACGTTCGCACCGACCTCGATCCGCCGCCCGTCGGCGGACACCCCGCGCGTCGTCCGGAACTTCTCGAGCCTTCGGGCCACCGCCGCCAGGCACTCGGTCTGGCGCTCGTAGAAGCGGGAAACGTCCTCTTTCGGCGCCAGGACGACGAGCCCCCTCTCTCCATCGATGATCACCTCGTCCTCCGTCGCGAGGACCCGTTCGACGCCGTCGATGCCGGTGACGCACGGCACCCCGAAGGCCCGTGCGAGAACGACCGTGTGCGACAGCGTCCCGCCTTCCGCGAGGACGAGGCCCCGGATGCGGGCGCGGGGAAGGGCCAGGAGCTGGGCCGGCCCGAGTCGCGCGGCGACGACGATGGAGTCGTCCCCGAGAACGACCGGCGGCTGCGGCGGCGCGTCCGGCGCCAGGGCGCGGACGACTGCCTCGGCGACGTCGTGGATGTCGAGCGACCGCTCGGCCAGTAGCGCGCTCCCGCTCGCGCGGAAGACCTCGGCGAAGTGCCCGGCGGCGGAGAGGACGGCGGCCGCGGCCTCCTCTCCCGCCGCCACGGCGGCCGCGGCCCGCGCCCGCAGGCCGGGGTCCTCGGCGATCGAGACGTGTGCGTCGAGGACCTCGCGTTCCGTATCGTTGGCGGCGGTCTCGATGCGCGCTCGCAGCGAAGCCTCCGCGCGCAGGAACGCCGCCTCGAGCCGCGCCTGCTCTTCCTCCGTCGTCCCGGCGCGTTCCCCCAACGCCGAGGGCGGACGGAGCGCCCCGATGACGACAGCCCGGCCCCGGAAGACGCCGCCGCTCGCCGGAGCCCCCCTCAGGACGCGCGCTCCGGCGACCAAGAGCGCCCGGGGCAGCGGCCCCCCTGGCGCGGCCCGGGCCGACGGCGCTTCGTCGAGCCCCGGCAGCTCCTTCCTGACGAACCGGCGGAGCGCATCCGCCGCCGCCACCTCGTCCTCTCCCTGCACGTGAAGGACGCACGGCTCGCCGTGCGCTGTTCGGGTCGCCACCAGCCCCAGGACGCTCCGGGCACTCGCCGAGGCGCCACTCGCGCGATTGAGAAACGTGACCACCGAGCGGAATGGCGCCACCTCGTCCCGCAGACGGCTCGCGGGCCGGGCGTGAAGACCGCCCGGAAGCGGGAACGCGAAGGTGATCTCGAGTGCCATGAACGCGTACCAGAGGGCTGACCCGACAGTCTAGCAAGCTGACGGAGGGCTTTCCGGGAGCACAGCCCTGGACGGGCGCTGGAACCGACAGCCGGGAGGCGGGCGGGACCGGGCCGGGCGGACTGGCCTACGACCGGACGAAGGAGGGTAAAGGGAAAGAGGTGGTGCGCCCAGGAGGACTTGAACCCCCAACCTCCTGATCCGTAGTCAGACGCTCTAATCCAGTTGAGCTATGGGCGCACGCGGGCCAAGGAAGGTAACCCGGCGTGGGGAGAAAAGCAAGCCTCCCGGGACCGCACGTAAACTCAATGGCGGCGCCAACGTAACAAGGGACTCAGGAGTGTGACCCAGGATGGCCTCTGCGATCTCGATCTCGGGTGTAACCAAGCGCTTCGGGAAGTACACCGCCGTCGACCGACTCGACCTGGAGATCCCGGAGGGGGTCACGTTCGGCCTCCTCGGGCCGAACGGGGCCGGGAAAACGACCACGATCCGGATGGTGATGAACATCACGAAGGCCGACGAGGGGAGGATCGAGGTCCTCGGCAAACCCCTCGCCGACGAGATGCAGGAGCGGATCGGCTACCTCCCGGAGGAGCGCGGGCTCTACCGGAAGATGACCGTCATCGACCAGCTCCTTTTCTTCGCCGCCATCAAGAGCGTCGACAGGAAGACGGCACTCTCCCGTCTCGAGAAGTGGATCGACGTGATGGAGCTGCGCCCCTGGCTTCCGAAGAAGACCGAGGAGCTCTCCAAGGGAATGCAGCAGAAGGTGCAGTTTCTCGGGACGATCATCCACGACCCGGAGGTCCTCATCCTCGATGAGCCGTTTTCGGGCCTCGACCCGATCAACGTCGTCCTCGTGAAGGATTTCCTCGTCGACTTCAAGAAGCAGGGCAAGACGATCGTCTTCTCCACGCACGTCATGGAGCAGGCCGAGAAGCTCTGCGACCGGATCGCCCTGATCTACCGCGGGCGGAAGCTCCTCGACGGAACGGTGAAGGAGATCAAGGCGGCCTACCGCGACCGGGTGCCGCTCCCACCGCCGGTCGAGCCGGAGCCGGAGCTGGAGAAGATCTTCATCAAGGCCGTCGAGGAATCGGGCCTTCAGGCCCCGACGTCGGAAGAGCTGAAATAGGGAGACGGCGATGAACAGGAAGCTTTTTCACGTCATCCGCCGCGAGTACCTCCAGCAGATCAAGACGAAGGGGTTCTGGATCGGGACGATCCTGATCCCCTCGCTCGGCCTCGTCTTCGTCTACCTCCAGGTGATCCTCGCCTCGACGCTCATCCCCGAGGGAAAGATCGGCGTCGTCGATCTCACGGGCCGTCTCTACGATCCCCTCGTCCTCGAGCAGAGGGCCGTGTCCGACACCGACTCCGGGGAGACCAAAGACACCAGGGACGCCAAGCCGGAGGAGAAGGCGCGCCGCGTACCGGCGAAGATCACCTTTTTCGACGTGAAGGCGACCGCCGAGACGCTCCCCGAGGTTCGCAAGGAGCTGAACGGGCGGGTCCAGAAGAAGGAGATCAAGGCCTACATCGTCATTCCCGCCGACGGTCTCGAGACCGGAAATATCGAGTGGCGGGCCCGGTCGGTGAAGGCCGACATGGTCCTGCGCGAATCGGTCGAACGGGCCCTCGCGCGAGCGGGGACGAAGGAACGGCTCAAGGACCGGGGAGTCGACCCGGCTGTCTACGAGAAGGCGCGCCTCACCGTGAAGCTCGACCCGCGGGAAGCCTCGGAAAAGGAGACGTCGGAGGACGCCAAGAACGTCGGCGTGAACCTCGCGGTCTCCGGAGTCCTCTTCTTCCTGATCTACATCTCCATCTTCATCTACGGCGCTTTCATCATGCGGGGCGTCCTGGAGGAGAAGAACAACCGGATCGTGGAGGTCATCATCTCGTCGGTGAAGCCGACGACCCTGATGCTCGGCAAGATCATCGGTATCGGCCTCGTCGGCCTGACGCAGTACGCCGTCTGGGGGCTCTTCGCCTTCGCCCTGACGCTGCCCGGAATCGTCGGGCTCATGGGCGTCGCGGGCGGAACGATCCCGAGCATCCCGGGCGGGACGATCCTCGCGTTCGTCGTCTTCTTCCTCCTCGGCTACTTCCTCTACGCCGGGCTCTACGCCGCCCTCGCGGCGCCGTTCAACACGGAGCAGGAAGCGCAGCAGCTCGTGATGATTCCCGGAATGATGCTCATCCTGGCGTCGACGATGTGGTTCTTCGCTTTCAACACACCGGACGGGACGCTGGCGCGGGTCCTCTCCCTCTTCCCGTTCACGGCCCCGCTCCTGATGTTCATGCGGATTTCCGTGCAGCCGCCTCCGGCCTGGGAGATTGCCCTTTCGATCGGGATCCTCCTCGTCTCGATCTGGGCCGTCGCCTGGTTCGCGGGGCGCGTTTATCGCGTTGGAATCCTGATGTACGGCAAGAAGCCGACGCTTCCCGAGATCATCCGCTGGGCCCGGGCCGCCGACTGAGCCCGGCCTGAACCGGCCCCGGGGATACCGGGGCCGGTTCGGACGCGGCCGCACCGATCGCGGGTCCGCCGTCGTGGGGCGCTGTGGGTCCCGCTTGCCGAGAGGCTCTGACCCGTGGTACAAAGCCCGCCCTCGCGCGGGGAGCCCCCGCCGAACGGGACCGGAACGGCGCATTCGTCTAGGGGTCTAGGACGCCGCCCTCTCACGGCGGTAACACGGGTTCAAATCCCGTATGCGCTACCAACCTTCATCCGGCCCTCTTCCAGCTTCTGAGCCCTGTGCGGTTACCGCCGTGAGAGGGCGGCGGGCCGGGCTGCCTTTGTCTGCGGGGGGAGACCCCCCGCACCCCCCCGCACGGCGGTAACACGGGTTCAAATCCCGTATGCGCTATCCCCGATGTCCGCAGAGGCTTCTGTCTGCGTTCGACTCGAGGTCACTCCTGGGAAGTCGTAGCGACCGCGGATTTCAGGAGGTCCTGCTCCAGGCGGGGATGGTTGCGGAGGAGTCGGAGGTAGGCGCGCTCGTCCTTGCCTGATTTCGAGAGGAGGAGGGCGGAGAGGGCCTGCTTTTCGACGGGGGACCAGGAGGCGAGGTTGTCGAGGAGGGCGAGCGCCGGGGCGAGGCGGAGCAGCGCTTCGCGTGAGGGAGGGGTGAGCGAGCCGAGGCCGAGGAGGCGGGCGACACGGAGCGCGGCGCGGGTGCGGAAGGCTTCGGCGGAGAGGCCGGAGGCCGCCATGCGACGGGCGGCGGCGAGACCGAGGTCGCGGAGGTGGAAGGTGTCGGGGAGACCGCAGGTTTCGCCGGGGACGTCATAGAGGAGCGGGGCGGCGGCGAGGCGGCGGAGGGTGGGGGGTGAGGTCCGGCGGGAGGCCGAGTCGGCGAGGCGGGATTCTTCGCGGCTGGCGAGGAGTTCGAGGGCCGGGTCGGAGGAACGGAAGCCGAGCTTTCGGTAGAACCAGAACGCGCCGGAAGAGATCGCCTCTTCGTTGCCGAGACCGACCTGGTAGGGATCGACCGAGAGCTGCGTGGCTCCGGTGACGGCGCGGCAGACCGCGAGGAGGCGCGCGTAGAGCCAGGCCGACTCGCCGTCGCGGAAGGCATAGAAGACGTTGAAGCTGACGTCGGCCCTCGAGAAGGCGGCGTGCAGGTCGCCATAGCCGACGGAAACGCCGTTGCGTGCGAACAGGGTCCCGAAGCCGGCGCGGAGCGGGAGACGCGCGTCACGGGCGAGGCCGGTGACGAAGATCGAAACGCCCCGGCCGACATCGAAGCGGAAGACCGAAGAGGGGTCGCCCGCCGAGAAGGCCGGCAGCTCGCGGTAGCGGACGGCCATTGCCGCCCGAGCCGCATCGAGAAGGGCCGCGCCTTCGGGGCGCGAGAGGCGGACGGGGCGCGGAGGGGGCCCGGCCAGCTCGGCGGCGACGGAGACTTCGCGACGCGAGAGGAGCGGTGAGTCGGAGCAGAAGGAGGAGGGAGGGGGGAGTCGCGCGAGGCCGCGGGAGTCGGAAGGGCGAGGTGTCCAGACGAGCTGGAGGCCGGTCGCTTCCCAGAGCTCGGCCTGAAGCGGCTCTGGGAGCGGGAGGGCGGCAAGTCGGCGCAGGAGCCAGGCGGCATCCGGCTCGGCACCGCGGGCCGCATCGACGTAGTCGCGGAAGGGAACGTTCGCGTCGACGCGCGCCTGCTCCTCGAGGAGCGGAATGAACCGCGGCAGGAAGGCCGCGAGGCGGTCGGGGAGGTCCTCCGCGTCCCAGTCGACACGAAGGCGAAGTGGGTCGCGACGCGCGAGCCAGGAGGCCGCGGCCCACGAGAAGGGCATCGCAATGGGCACGCCGGCGAGGCCGGCGACGGAGGGGTCATCGAGGTCCGCGAGGCTGGCGGAGGCTTCCGCGAGGCGCTCGACGTGCTCGCCCGAGCGGGCGAGCGCCTCGTCGGCGAGCGCGAGGACGCGCGGCGAGTGCGGGTAGGCGCGCAGAAAGAGGAGCGTGTCGTGGAAACGGGCGAGCGTCGCGGCGTCACGCGGCTCGAACGAGGCGGCGGCCCGGAGCGCCACCTCGGCCTCGCGGGCCCCGGGATGCCGGCGCCGGGCGGATTCGAGGGTCTCGAGAACGTCGTTGCTCATCTTCAGGGACCTGGTATTCGCACCGGGGCGGGCTGTTCGAGATCTCTGCGTGGAATCGTCACCGGGCGACGTCCGCTCACGTCCAGCCGGAGCCTCACGACCGGCGCATCGTGATCCGTGAGGCGCTCGGGGCGGGTCGTGTCGGCGCGCCACGCCTCGGGGAAGTCGCTTCCGAAGCGCGCGAAGGCGAGGCCGGTCACGCGTGGTGCGGTGGCCGCCGAGGCGAGGACGTGGTCGAGGAGCTGGGCGCTCCCGTCGAAGACAAAGGAATAGCGCTCGGCCGGAGGCAGGAAGGCGTCGATGGCGCAGAGGTCGACGAGGTCGGGCTCGATGAGGTCGACGCTCCGGTTCACGGCGACCTGGTTCGCGGGGGCGGGGGCTCCGCGGGCGGTCCCGATCACGTCCGTGAGGCCGTCGCTGAACTCGAAGGCGTTGAAGTCCCCGACGGCCAGGAGAATCGCGTCGGGACTCCCAGACTGAAGGCGCGAGAGGAGGGACCCGAGGAACTCGGCCTGCGCCTGGCGCTTGGCCCGGCAGCGCCGGCCATCGGAGGTGTCCTCCTCGACCGCCGAAAGGGAGCGAAGGTGATTGGCGACGACGGTGAAGAGCACGGTATTCCCGTCGGGCGCCGTCCTCCGGGCCGTCAGGACGAGGGGCGGCCGGTCGTTCAGCAGGAGCGCGTTCCCGGTCGTCGGATCGGGATAGGTCGCCGCTTTGCCCTCCTGCACCACGGAGAGGACCCAGACGCGCCCGGCGACGAGGAAACCGACGTCGATACCGCTCACGTCGTTTCCTTCCACGAGAAAAGCCTGGTAGGCCGGGTCGGGCGCACCGGCGGCGAGGGCGTCCTCGGTGATCCGCGAGGCGAGGGTGCCGAGGGTGGCAAGGTCCTCGACCTCGACGACAGCCAGGACGTCGGGGTTGCGAAGAAGGGTCCGGATGGCGAGAGAGGCCTTCTTCAGGCGGCCCTCGAACGCCTCGGACGAGAGTGTCGGGCCGGCACCGGACGCTTTCGCATCGAAGAAGCGCTCGAGGTTCACGGAGCCGACCGTCAGGTCGCCGGCCGACGGGACCGGCACGGCGCGAGCCGCCGGTGAGCCCGCGACGGACGGAGAGCTCTCGGAGAGGATCGTGTAGGTCCGGTAGGCATAGTCGAGCGGTCCGACGAGGCCGGAAAGCGTCGTTCCGGCCGCCACGTCGAGCGGGGCGACGCCGGCGAGCCCGTCGGAATCGACGCGGAGCCGTTCCCGGTTTCCGTCGAAGAGGGGAACGCAGCACGGGCTTCCGGAGGGAAGGGCAAGCCCCGCGTCGAACCCGGCCTCGCGGAACGGGCGGGGCGTGCCGGCCAGGACGCCGAAGAAGACACCGTTCGTCCTCGCGGTCGCCGTCTCCTCGTCGACCGTCCCCCCGGTCGGCGCGACGACGAGAAGCGCGTCGACGCGGACCCGCATCCCCTCGTAGCGCTCGAGCCGGTCCGCGGGGAGGGCGGGAGAGAGGTCGGCAGACGTCAGGAGGACGGGCGACGGAAGAGCGTTTCCCGTGGAGAGAAGGGCGACCTGCGGATTTCCGCCAATCTCGGTCAGGGGCGGGCCCGAAGGGTCGGACGACGGGCGGTACTCGAGGACGGTCCCCGTCACGCGCACGCGGCTGCCGACCGCCGCCGAGGCGGCTGGCTCCGACGATGTGAAGACGAACACTCCCTCGGAGGTTGCGGGGTCCGCGTCGGTCTCGGCGTCGGGGGACTGGAGGAAGAAGCCGTTTCCCTTTCGGGCCGTGACGACGCCCGTCGTCGAGACCACCTGGGCGGCGCGGGGGCTCTCGGCCCCCGCACCCTGGATGTCGTGGATCGGGACGTCGGCCGCATCCAACGGAGCGGCGACGAGGAGGGCGGAGACGACGATCGGGAGAAGGTGGCGAAGTCTCATTCGAAACGAATCCTCAGAGGAGCGGCGCGAGAAGGCGGGCGAGCCCGACCCGGGCGCGATCGACGAAGCTGCGCTGCCCGACCTCCGCGAGAGTCACCTCGCGACTCCGGGCGAGGTCTCCCGTGAAGCGTTCCTCGAGGAGCGCAGCGAAGGCACGGTCGAAGACGAGGGCCCCGAGCTCGAAGTTCAGGGAGAAGCTCCGGAAGTCCAGGTTCGCCGACCCGACGAGCGCCCAGGAGCCGTCGACGACGACGGTCTTGGCGTGGAGGACACCGGGCAGGTACTCGAAGATCCGCACGCCGGAACGCAGGAGCGTGCCGTAGAAGAAGCTGCCCGCGGCCCGTGCCACCGGCACGTCGCTCTCGGCGGGGATCAGGACGCGGACGTCGATTCCCCGGTAGGCGGCGTTGCAGAGGGCCCGCATCGTGGGTTCGTCGGGGACGAAGTAGGGCGTCGTCAGCCAGCAGCGCTCGTGGGCGCCGGTGAGTGCTGCGAAATAGGTGTGGGCGTTCGCGTTGGCGGCCTGGTCGGGGCCGCTCGGCAGGACGGCGACGACCGAACCGCCGCGGGACGGGAGCGGAATACTCGACGGGACGAGCCGCTTCCCGGAGGCGAAGGTCCAGTCCTCCGCGAAGACGGTCGCCAGGTCGAAGACCGCGGGTCCCTCCAGCCGCAGGTGCGCATCGTGCCAGGGCCGGTCCCTCCGGCCGCTCCCCTTCCCCGTCACGATCCAGCTTCCGGTCGCGTACTCGTCTCCGACGTTCATGCCGCCGGTGAAGCCGATCCTCTCGTCGACGACGAGGATCTTGCGGTGGTTCCTCAGGTGGGCCGACCAGCGCTTTCGCAGCGGGTTCAGCGGCAGGAAGGACATCGTCTGGCCGCCCGCGGCACGCAGCGCCCGGAGGCTCTTCTCCGGAATGCCGGACGAGCCGACGGCGTCGAACAGGAGCCGCACGTCGCACCCCGCCTTGGCCCGTTCCGCGAGATCGGCGAGGAAGGCGCGCCCCGTCGCGTCGTCCTCGACGATGTAGTACTCGGCCCAGACCGAGTGCTCCGCCCCCCGGATCGCTTCGGACTTCGAGCGAAACGCGAGCTCGTTGTCGAGGAGGAGCTCGAGGTGGTTCCCCGCCCGCGGAGGCAGACCCGTCAGACGCATTCCGAGGACGAGGACCGAGCGCGCCAGCGGCGACGCCTCTTCCACTTCTGCCGGAAGGGGAGCGCTCCCGAGGCTCCGGCGGATGGCGGCGCGCACGGCCCGCCCCGCGAGCTGCCGTCGCCGGCGGGTCGTCCGGATACGGGGGCTCGCGAGGAGGAAGTAGGCCACGGGGCCGATGCCCGGAAGGAAGAGGATGAAGAAGATCCAGGCGAGGGTCGAGGTGACGCCGAGATGCCGCGTCACGGCGTGAACGAGGGCCACGACGTCAAGCGCGACAACGGCGAGGGCGAGGATCTCGGTCAGGCTCATGCCGTGGCGTCCGCCGGCATCTTAGGCCGGGACGCGGGACGGGTGGGACGATGTAACCTTTGCGTATCTGGAAATGAGCGGCACTCGGCCGCGGGAGTCTTCGTTGACCGTCACACGGACGTTCAAGGTCTCGGGCCTCGCGCTTCTCGCCGGGATCCTCCTCGCCAACCTCGGCGGGGGCCACGGCCTCCTCGAGCTCGTCAGGGTCGTCGGGGTCCTGGCGGCCGTCTTCGCCGCGCCGGTCTTCGCCGTGAGCGCGCTCCGTCACCTCCTGCGCGGCCTCCTCTGGAGGGTCGGCAGCCGGCTCTTCGTCTCCTACCTCCTCATCGGCGTCCTGCCGCTCCTGCTCATAGCGGGCCTCGTCTCGGCCGCGCTCTTCATCCTCTCGGGGCAGTCCGGGGCGCGTCGGGCCGAGACCCGGCTCCTCGCGCGCCTCGACGCCCTGGAGGCGAAGGCGTCGGAGTTCGCGGGGCGCGAAAGGGCGCGTCGTCCCGAGGCGGCGACGGGGAGCGGTTCGTTCGACGGCTGGGCACTCCTCCCCGCACGCGGCGTTGCCGAAGGAGACGGCCCGCTCGGCACGGACCTCGGGAAGATCGCCGTGGCGGAGACAGGAACCCGCGCCTTCGTGAGGAGCGGCGGGAAGACGTTCCTCCTCGTCGGGCGGCGGACGAAGGCCGGCTCCCTGTATCTCTACCGCACCGCCGACGCCACGCTCGAGGACGAGCTCTCCGCGGAGGCGGGGCTGAACGTCCGGTTCGGGCTCGGAAAGACCGTTGCCACCGGCGAGGCGAAGGCCTCCCGGGCGGAGGGCTCGAAGGGGGGCGTGACGATCGAATCGTCCGGCCGGACGACGCGCGTCTCGTCGATCAACGGGACCGAGCGCGAGGCACGTGGCGAAAAGCAGCCCGGCCCGGGCGATGGCGGGTGGGTCGTCTGGTTCCTTCCCCTCGAAATTCCCGTCCTCGACGCTACGACCGGAGCGGTGACGAAGGACGATGGAGTTGCCCTTCTCGTCAGGACCTCGATGACCGCGGAGTTCCGGAGTCTCTTCGGCGAGGCGAAGCTCTCGACGTCCGGCCAGGGGGCCGGCTCCATCGCCATCTCCGTCCTGAAGGGCCTCGGCTTCTCGACGGCCATCGTCTACTTCATCGCCCTCCTCGTCGCCTCGATCCTCGTCTTCCGGATCGCCCGAGCCGCTCGGCGCCTCTCGAACGGCTTCGCCCAGATCGAGAAGGGAAACTTCGGCGTGCGCGAGAAGCTGGGGGGCCACGACCAGCTCGCCGGTCTCGTGACGAGCTTCAACGAGATGGCCGGGCACCTCGAGACGAGCATGGCCGCGCGCGCGCAAGCGGAGGCTCTCGGGAGGGAGCTCGCGATCGCTCGCGACCTGCAGCACCGGCTTCTCCCTTCGCCCGACTTCTCGTTTCCGGGCGTCGAGCTGGCAGCCGATTTCCGCCCCGCAGCCGCGATCGGCGGCGACTTCTACCACTTCCTCGGCGAGGGGCAGACGCGCCTGACGGTCGTCATCGCCGACGTCGCAGGACACGGCCTCCCGGCCGGAATCGTCATGGCTTCGGCGCTCGCGAGCCTTTCGGCCCTCTCGCGGGGCGGCACCGACGCGACGACGCTTCTCGCCCACCTCGACGACGAGGTCCGCCGGACGACGGAGCGTCGCGCGTTCGTCACGCTCGCCCACGTGCGGTTCGACCTCGCTGCCCGGACCGCCGCGTTCACGAACGCAGGACACATCTATCCCTACCGCGTCGCGCCC
>DIAY01000046.1:0-2487 GCA_002414905.1 Holophagales bacterium UBA5066
GCTGGCAGAGCCTCGAGCTGGCGCGGCGCGGCTGCCGGGTCGTGGCCGTCGATCCGGTCGCCTCGTTCCTGCGCCCGCTTCGCCAGGCGGCCCGGTCCGCCGGCCTGCCCGTCGAGGTCCGGCGTGGAGGGGCACTCTCGCTCCCGCTCGGTCCCGGCGAATCGTTCGACCTCGCCCTCGCGACGTTCGACGTCCTGAACCACCTCGGGAGCCACGCACAGCTCGCCCCCGCACTCGCGGAGGTGGCGAGGGCACTCCGGCCTGGCGGCCACTTCCTCTTCGACCTCAACACGCCGGCCACGATCGAAGCCTTCCCTGATCACCACAGGGTCACGTCGCTCGAAGCGGGCGGCCTGTCCGCCGAGAGGGGCTCCTTCGATCCGGCGACGGGAGAAGGGACCGTCACCCGCGACTGGTTTCTTCCCGAGAAGGGCCATCCGGGCCGCTTCCGGAGAATCCGCGAGCTCTACCGTGAGATTGCGTGGCCCCGGCGAACCGTGGATCGGGTCCTGCGCGAGGCAGGCTTCACGCCCCGGCTCTTCGCCGACGCCTCCGGCTGGCTGTCGTTCCAGCCGGAGGGAACCCGATGGCTCGTCCTCGCCCGCAAGCGCCCCGGCCGGGCTCCCCGTTAGGGCTCTTCGGGAGGGCCAGGTGTCGTTTTGGGCGCAGGAGCCGGTCCGGTCCGGGCCTTTCCTGAACGATCCGCGCCCCGGCGCTCGGTAAAGCGCCTGCGCATCTCCCCTTCCCGGTCAGCGCGCCACTGATCGCGACGGTCGGAGATCTGTTTCCACTGCGCCTCGGTCAGGATGCCCCTCATCTCGATGACCATCATCGTGCGAGCCTTCCCGAGCCTTCCGCGAGCCTGCTCCAGGGCCTCGGAGGCCGCACCAGCCTTCCGCGGATCGACGTCGTGCGCCTCGAGGAGGTCCTCGAGATCGATCGTCCGCCGGTCCACATCGGCTTTCAGGTCCACGAATGCCCGCCGGTTTTTCAGGAAGACCTCGTCCAGACGCTGCTGCTGCTCGGGCGTGAGCTTCAACGTCTCGACGACGGCGGGCCGCTTCCACCACTTCCCGCCCGGCATCTCGAGCATCTGGGCTGCGGCGGGGACGGCCGCCAGAAGCGCTGCCACGAGGGCACCGCCGACCTGGATCCTTCTCATCTCATGACCTCCGGCAGAAGCGCCTCGTGCGACGCCTCGGTCGACAAGACGCTGTCGACCGCGCGGAGGAGCTCGTCGTCGTCGCGGTCGGCTGCGGAGAGCCCGGCCGGACCGGACGCCGGGAGGGCGGCCACAGTCGCGACGCCGGCCGACGGGCCGGCGTCGTTCCCGTCGCGGAGAATGGTCAGCCCGGCCACGAGCGCGAGGGCGGCGGCCAGGCTCCCGAACGCGAGCGCCCGGCGGTGAAGGATCGACCGGGTGAACCGGGCCGGAAAAGGCGTGGCATTCTGCTCCGCCTCAACGGCGGCCAGCTCGGAGATCCGACCCAGGATGGCCTTTCTCTGGCCGCTCCAGAAGTCGCCCGGCAGAGCCTCGACGACTCCCGTGATGGCCCCCCGATCGAGGAGAAACGCTTCACGGAGCTTCGCCACTCGCTGCTGGCACTCGGGGCAGACCGCCTGGTGGATGGGAATGGGCGCCGGTCCTTCCTCGACCGGAAAAATCCGCCCCACGACCTCGTCTTCCGTCAGGTGCCGGCCACTCATCGCAGGTCCTCCAGCTTCAGGCGCAGCTTTCGCGCCGCACGGAACAGGTGCGACTTGATCGTGCCGTCGTCCAGTCCGGTCGCGGCCGCGATCTCGGCGATCGACCGCTCTTCGTAGTGCTTCATGACGAACACCGCCTTCTGCCGCGGAGAGAGCTCCTCGAGGGCCTCCCCGATCCGTTTCCGGATCTGCCGAGAAAGAGCATCCCGCTCGGGGGAGGTACCGTCCGTCGGATCGGCCGCCCGCGGGAGATCGGCTCCGTCGACCTCCTCCGCGGCGACGAGGTCGGAGAATGAGACGACCGGCCTGCGGCGCCGGGCCGAGTCGCGGACGGCGTTGACGGCGATCCGGTTCAGCCAGGTCTCGAAGGCGGCCTCCCCCTTGAAGTCGGGCACGGCCCGCCAGGCCTTCACGAAGACATCCTGGGTCAGCCCGTCCGCTTCGGCCGCGTTCCTCACGAGCGTGTAGACGAGGCGGAAGACCTTTCGCTGGTAGGTCCGGACGAAGTACTCGAAGGCTTCGGGATCCCCTGCTCGGACCCGTCCGAGGATTTCGCTCTCGCGCTCCCTGCGCCCCGGTTCCATCGCCGGTGAGGATTCTCCCGGGAGGTCGTTCACCACGTTCGTGCTTCTCCCTCGAGGGGCTGCCAGGAGCCCCGGGACCCGGGCGGTACCGAAGGCCCTCGCCATGCCGTAAAGACGCGCCGGAAGAGCCCTGGGTTTACGCCGGGCCGAGGATAGCCCTTCAGCGCCGCCAGGGCCTCAGGACCTTCTTCAGACG
>DIAY01000046.1:2716-46857 GCA_002414905.1 Holophagales bacterium UBA5066
TCCCGGCCCGGGTCGTCGCGCCTGAGGAAGAAGGCCCTGACCTGGACCGCGCCTTCCAGCTTCCTCACGACGAGAACGCTCTCTGCCGGCGTCACCTCGAAGCCAAGCGGCTCGGGAGTGTCGAGACCATGGGTCAGGAGGTGCCGCGCAATCCGGACGGCCCTCTCCGCCCGGGTGTTGCCCTTGGGCTGGCGGAAATCCCGGCGGATCCTCTTGACGACCACTGGTATCCGCTCGTCTCCCCGGACGAGCACGGCATCGCGGACGTCGTGCCGGCCGGGATAGACCGCCATGCCGGGAATCGTCTCCAGATCCTCGCTGATTCCCGTCAAGGCCGCCCCAGGAGGAGGATCCGGTCCTGTCCGGTCGGCTGTCCGTCGACGACCCGAAGGCGGACGAGCGCCGGGTCCTTCCATTTCACGGATGCGCTCGCGTCGACGAGGACGAAACCGTTCGGGTTCGCCGACAGCCACTCGACGAGCGCCGGCTCGGTCAGGACGTGGTCCGTGTGCCGGCGCAGCTGGAGCATCGGATAGCTGCGGTAGGGTTCACCCCAGTAGGCGAGCGGGATGGCCGGGTCGCCCACCAGCGGGCGAACGCGGTCGTAGAAGGGCCGGCCCGTCTTGGGGACGTCCAGCGCACGGAAAATGGACGGGCCGGCCGCCGCCTCCCCCGCCGCGAGCGTCGCGGCGAGGGCCAGAGCGGCCGGGGCCGCCTCGCCACGCCTCCGCCAGAGCACCCAGAGCGTTCCCGCGGCCCCGACGCCGAGGGGAAGAGCCACGAAGGGTGTGAGATGGCCGAAGGCGGGCGCCTTCCGGGCCGCCACGGGCGCGAGCGCCAGCGCCGCTCCCAGCAGAAGCCCGGCGACGAAGAGGAGGTACCCGCGGAAAAGCTTCAACCCTCGTCCGTCGCGCCGTTCCCACTCGCAAATCGCCGCCGCCAGGAGCACCGCCGCGAAAGGGTAGGCGACGAGAAGGTACTTCCCCTGTTT
Organism: Holophagales bacterium UBA5066; assembly: GCA_002414905.1. Taxonomy (GTDB): domain Bacteria; phylum Acidobacteriota; class Thermoanaerobaculia; order UBA5066; family UBA5066; genus UBA5066. The sequence goes on from DIAY01000046.1 coordinate 3,708, forward strand.
GGACTGGGACGTCGAGAGGAAGACGAAGCAGGTCAGGACCACCGTCAGGCCCCACTTCAGCTCGGGCCGGCGCGAAAGGAGCCCGGACGAACGGAGGGTGAACGGAGCCAGCAGGGCCGGAAGGGTCCACGGGGCGAAGTCGCCCCACATCTTCTCGAGAAAGAACCACCAGGGCTGGATGTGGTCGAACGCGTGGAAGAAGCGGATCCAGTTCTGCTTCACGATCAGGTCGTAGGTGTATTCCGGTCCGCCGGCCCGGGTCGCAAACCAGTACCAGGGGACCACGAGGACGACGAAAACGAGCGCTCCCCGAAACGGCCGAAGGTCGAGAACGGGCCGGAAGCTGCGGCCCAGCGCGCACCGGACGAGGGCGACGAGGCCTGTCAGGACGATCGCCAGCGGTCCTTTCGTCAGGACGGCCAGCGGGAGAAGGAGCTGGAACGCCCAGACCCAGCGTTCCCTGCGGCCGGCGTCGAGCTCGACGAGCATCTGGGCCACGAACGCCGCAAAAAGAATCGCCGTGAAAAAGGCGTCGATCTGGATGAACTGCGCCTGCCAGAAGACGAGGGGCGCGACGGCCGTCGCCGAGCCGGCCAGGAGCGCCTCCCTCCGGCTGCCCCGCCACCCCGCGAGCAGGGTCGCGCCGAAGACGAGAAAGGCTCCCGAAACGATTGACGGGATCCGGAGCGCTCCGGGGTGGACGTCCCCTCCCGTGAAGGGTGTCGTCGCGGCCATCGTCCAGTAGTAGAGGATCGGCTTCTCCGAGTAGGGTTTTCCGTTCTGCCACGGGAGCAGCCACGACCCCCGCACGTTCATCTCCCTCACGGCGTCGGCAAAGTCGGGCTCGTCCGGCGACCAGAAGTCCCGCGAGAAGGCGGCCAGGCCGTAGACGGCGGCCGCAGCCAGTGCGAGGACCACCGCGAGCCGAAGGATGGGACGCGACACGCGGCGAAGGATACGATGCCGGATGCGGCCGCCCCCCGGGCGACATTCCGCCGCCTCGAGGAGCAAATGGACAGAAAACACCTTCACACCTTCCAGCTGGTCGTCGAAGGGCTCGTCGAGCCGAAGGAATTCCTGATGCCCTTCGAGTCCGACGACGTCATCCAGGCTATTGACGCATGCTCCCGCTACATCGCCCGGCAGGAGGACAACTTCCTGCCTCTCGGGGAGGCCGAGTCCGTGAGGTCGAACAAGGTCCTCCTCGTGAGGCACCTCCACGTCGTGCCGTTCGAGGAATGACTCCGGTACACTCCGCCTCCCGCCGCTCCCGCGCGGCGCCTTAAGAACGGGCCCGTAGCTCAGGTGGATAGAGCAACGGTTTCCTAAACCGTGTGTCGGGAGTTCGAGTCTCCCCGGGCCCACCACTCACTCCGTTCCGTCCGGGCGCCCCTCGCCAGCCTCCGTCCGGGCAGGCCAGACCGCTCTCGAGATCACCTGATGCCGTCGCAACGCCAGCACCTCACCGTCTTCCGCCTGGTCGAGGTGGCCGAGGTGGAGACCCTGCTCGACGGCGATCCGGCCGACATCCGGATCGAGGTCTTCGAGGACGCCGCACGCGCGGGCCAGTACCGCTGCCGGACCTGGAGACTCCTCGAATACGGCCTTCACCCTCCCGGCATCCGTGACGAAGACGACGGCCTCGCGACGTCCTGGGAGACGATTTTCGTCCCCTGGTCCGTCCCGGGAGGCTTCGTCACCGAGGAGCCGTTCGTCGCCTCCTCGAAAGAGGCCGCCCTGGAGGCGGTCCTCGACGACCTGAGGGTCTACCTCGCGGTGACCCGCCACGCCGAGGACGAAACCGAGCCCCCGGCCGGGACGCCACCGGCCGCTTCCGCCTGATCACTCAGCCGGATCTTCGTCCTTCACGAGACGCAGGCCCCTCTTGGAAGGCGGTACGGCACGGCCCGAGGTGCCGAGCGGCTTCAGGATCCTCCGGCCGCCGGTCGGCTCCCCGAACTGGTTCACCCCCTCCTCGTCCTTGATGGCCTGGATCGCCCGTCCCCTCAGCTCCGACCAGAACCACTCACCCTTCTTCGGAGGACGCTCTTCTCCCGTCCAGCCAAAACCCGGCGGGGGCGGCCCGAAGTCCTCCTCCTTTCGCGCCAGGCGAAGGTGAAAGACGAACGGTCCTTCCTCCAGGGTGCCGAAGACGATCAGTTCCTCTCCACGCCGGCAGACGGTCGCCTCCACCTTTTCGAATCCTTCGGGAAGCTGTGCCTCGTCGTCCTCGTGCTCGGTCATGGGGATCTCCTCGCCCCGATGATCGCTCCGATTCGTCTTCAGGGCGCAGACGCCGCTTCCCGCCCTTTCCGTCAGGGCACGGGGACCGGGGCCGGCCGGCCGAGCAGGAAACCCTGGCCGAGCGTGACTCCGAGCTCGCGGACACCCGCCAGATCCTCTTCGGTCTCGATCCCCTCGGCCACCGTCACGGCGCCGATCCGCCCGCCGAGCCGAACGAGCATCTCGACGATCTCGCTCTTGATGCCGTCCCGGTGAGGTCCCGTCACGAGGGACTGGGAGATTTTGAGGTAGTCGGGCCGAAGCTCCGCAAGTGCGTGGAGCGAAGCGTGACCCGAGCCGGCGTCGTCGAGGGCGATCCGGAATCCGGCCCTCCTGAGGGCGGAGATTCCCTCCCGGAACGCATCAAAGTCGGGGATCGCTCCCCGCTCGGTGATCTCGAGGACGACCGACGGTCCGAGCGCGACGAGCGGACCGAGCACCTCGAGCCCTCCCCGCGCGAGCTCGTTCACGACGTTCGTCTCCACGTTCACGAACAGAAGCCCGGACTCGCTCGCACCGAAGCGGGCTGCGGAGAAACGAACGCAGATCTCCTCCAGCGGGAGAACCTGGCCGTGCCGCGCGGCGTAGTCGAAGAGGACCTCCGGACTCTCGAAGGCCGAGCCCGAGGGTCCTCGCGCCAGGGCCTCCCACGCCACGGCCCGGCCCGTCTCGAGGTCGCGGATCGGCTGGAAGACCGTCCCGATGGCGCGACGCCTCAGGATTGCGCCGAACTCCTCGCGTTGGGAGACGACCCGCTCCTCCTCTCTCGAGGAGGCAGCGGCCGCCGCTTCGGCCAGTGCCCGCTCCACGAGCCGCTCGACCCGGACCTGCGGGTTGTACCTCAGGCGGGAGGCCGCCACGGTCACCTCGATCCGCCGATGGACGCGGCCGAGGAAACGCTCTCCGAGGAGCGCCCCCAACGATTCCTCGACCTGCCGGGCCTTCCTCTCGAGGCGGGCGGCGGCCTCCACCTCGCCCTGGCCGGACGGAAGGGCGACGAAAGCGACGAGAGCCGAAGAGCCCGGTCTCGAGACCGCGAGGAGGTCGCCCGTCGAGAAGAGAGTGCCGATGAGACGCCGGAGCCCCGTCGCGGCCTCCTTCACGACCTCATCGACGACCTCCCAGCCGTAGTGGTCCTCGAGAGACTCGACCGCATCGATGTCGATCAGGAAAACGCCGAGGTCCTGGTCCACGAGGAGCTTCTCCCGCAGGGCGTCCACGACGAGAGGAACCGTCGGGAAACCCGTCAGGGTGTCCTGCAGGAGCCCCCGCGTCCGGCGTGCCGGCATTTCCCCACCCTGGCGTCGGGGCCGCGGCTCATCGCGCCCGGCGAGCGCGGATGCGACGGCCTCGACGAGGCGCGCCCTGGTGAACGGCTTCGTGACGAAGTCGACGGCTCCGGCCTGGCGGCCCGCGACGAAATCCCGTATCTCCGACTTCACCGTCAGCATCACGACCGGGACCGAGGACGTCTCCGGCAGGCTCCGAAGCGTCGCGCAGACCTCCCATCCGGAGAGGTTCGGCATGAGGACATCCAGCAGGACGAGGTCCGGCCGCTCGAGGACGGCACGCTCGATTCCCTCGCTGCCGTCCGCCGCACCCATCGTCTCGAAGCCGGCGGCGGAGAGGGCGGCTTCGACGACGGACCGCACGTCCGCATCGTCGTCCACGACGAGGATCCTTTTTTTCGACATCAGCAGAAGCCGATTCTAGCGCTCGCTGCCGAACTCGGCGTCGAACGCCCCGAGCGCCTCGGCCGTCGTCGCGCCTGAAGCCTCGACGCGCTGGACGCGGGCGAATCGGGGCCCTTCCCAGAGCGCCGCTTCGAGCCGGTCGAGCGCGTGCAGCGGCCCCTCCGCCACGACGAGAACCCGCCTGTCGGGAAGGTTCGAGGCGCCGCCCCTCAACCCGAGGCTGCGCGCCGTCCGGGCCGCGAAGGCGCGAAAGCCAACCCCCTGAACCCGACCCGAGACCAGCCAGCGGCGCGCTTCGGCCTCGAATCCGTCGCTCACTTCCCCCCCTCGGCCGGACTCTTCTCCCACCCGAATTTTCCGACCAGCGGCACGTAGGCGACATCCCCGGCGTCCTCCGTACGGGTGCGACCGCTCGGGAGCTTCTTCACGACGAGGAGGCGCTGGCGGTTTGCGGGTCCCACCGGTACGACGAGCCGGCCCGTCGCCGAAAGCTGCGAGACGAGGGGGGCCGGAATCTCCGGTGCGGCCGCGGCGACGACGATGGCGTCGTAGGGGGCGTGCTCCCGCCAGCCGTAGGTCCCGTCGAAGACCTTGACCGATACGTTCGTCACGCCGAGCGACGCCAGGACGCGCCGGGCTTCGAGGGCCAGAGCCTGGATCCGTTCCAGCGAGAACACCTGACCCGCGAGCCGGGCCAGGACGGCCGCCTGGTACCCCGACCCGGTGCCCACCTCCAGGACGCGAGCCCCCGGCCGGATGGCGGCGAGCTCGGCCGCCCGCCCGACGTTGGCCGCCTGGGTGATCGTCTGCCCGGCGCCGATCGGCAGGGCGTGGTCGCCGTAGGCCTCCGCAACGAGAGCCTGTGGGACGAACAGGTGCCGGGGAACGACGCCGAGCGCCTCGATGACCCGTGCGTCGGAGACGAGACCAGCCGCGACGATCCGGGCGACCATGGCGCGCCGCGCCTGGGCGCCCGCTCTGGCGGCACGCGCGACTTCGGGGTCCTCCGGCCTCACGCCGGGATCTTAGCGTTCGTCCGTGCCGTTGGCGCGGCTCCCGCGAAGCCTGTCGGCCAGGTCCTCGAGCGCCTTGTACGCCGTCAGATCGAGGTGGAGGGGCGTCACGGAGACGTAGCCGCCCGCGACGGTCGTCAGGTCGCTCCCGTCCTCGTGCGTGTCGATGTGGGCGCCACCGATCCAGAAATAGGGCCGTCCCCGGGGGTCGATCTTCTCCACGACGCCCTCGCCGTAGCGGCGCCGCCCCATCCGGGTCGCACGGATCCCCCCCGGCTTGCCGGACGGGATGTTCACGTTCCAGAGGATGTCCGGGCTCATCGGGCGCGAGAGCGCGAGGCGGATCACCTCTTCCGCCATCACCTCGGCCTGGGTGAAATCGGGCGGAGCGTCGGCGGCGTCGCGGCGGTAGTCGAGGGAGAAGGCGATGGACGGGACTCCCTGGAGAGTCCCCTCGAAGGCGGCCGCGACCGTCCCGGAGTAGGTCACGTCGTCCCCGAGGTTCGGCCCCTGGTTGATCCCCGAGAAGACGAAGTCGGGCCGGACCTCGCGCAGGAGGCTGCAGATGGCGAGGTTCACGCAGTCGGTGGGCGTACCGTCGACGACCCACGAACGCTTCGCCGTCTTCACGACGCGCAGCGGCCGGTGAAGGGTCAGCGCGTGGGACGACGCGCTCTGCTCGCGGTCGGGGGCGACGACGAAGGTCTCGAAACCGGCGGCGGCCGCCGCCCGTTCGAGGGCCTCGATTCCCGGGCTGTGAATGCCGTCGTCGTTCGAGACGAGCGCGCGCATCACGCGCCGCCCCTGTAAACGACCTTGTTCCGTTCCGTCTCGTGGAGGACGAGCTCCACGAGCCGTGCTGGCGCGGCGTGCGGGGCGAGCTCGTCCCAGAACCTGACGGCGAGGTTCTCGGCCGTCGGAATCACGCCCGCCAGGAAATCGACGTCCGTATTCAGGTTCCGGCAGTCGCACTTCTTCACGATCCGCTCGCTGACGATTTTCTTCAGCTCGGAGAAGTCGAGGACCCATCCCTTCTCCGGGTCGATCTCCCCCTCCACGGTGATCTCGAGCCCGTAGGTGTGACCGTGCCCGTGGGGGTTGTTGCACTTGCCGAAGACCGTCTGGTTCCACTCCTCGTCGCGGGACGGGTTGTGAAGGCGGTGCGCCGAGCTGAAGGTCGCGCGGGTGGTGATGCGGGTGAGCGGACCTGCCGCGTCGTTCTCTGTCACGGAATCGGCTCCGGCCCCGGAAGGGGCGAGGGCGCCCGGCTTTCCCGCCGGACGCCCTCGGTGGAATCTAGCACGCGGGCCGTACGCTCACTCCATCAGGCCCGGGATCCCGATAGGTCCGCGCGCCGCCATCAGCAGGACCGCCGCGGTCGCCACGGCGAGCGCCCACGTCAACCGGTCACGGGCGGCGAAGACGATCGGGTCCTCGTCCATCTCCCCCCGCCCCACGAGGACCCAGACCCGGCTCGTCCAGTAGAGAAGGGCCGGCACGAGGAGCCAGAGCCAGCCCGGATGCGCGTAGAGCCTCTTCGTCACGTCGCTGTGGATGTAGATGGCGAGGACGAGGCTCGAAAGGTACGCGCTCGCGACCCCGAGGATCTGCACGACCAGAGAGTCCCAGACGAACCAGTCCCGGCCCGCCGCGCCGTCGTGGCCGCGTTCCTTCATCGCGAGGAGCTCGGAGGCGCGCTTGGCGAACGCGAGGGAGAGGAACAGGAAGACCGAGAATGCCAGGAGCCACGGCGACACGGGAACGCCGGTCGCGGCCCCGCCGAGGAGGACCCGGAGGGTATACAGGAACGCCAGCGTGAAGACGTCGACGAGCACCTTGCGCTTCAGCGACAGCGTGTAGAGCGTCGTCGTCGCGAGGTAGGCCGCCAGAAGCACCCGGGCGCCCGCCGGGAGCGCGAGCGCAAACGCGAAGGACCCCGCGAGGAGCAGAGGGACGAGGGAGAGCCCCGCGAGGATGGAAAGGTCGCCGCTCGCGAGCGGTCTCCTCCTCTTCGCGTAGTGCCGCCGGTCCGCAGCGAGGTCGCCGAGGTCGTTCAGGACGTAGACCGCCGAGGCGAGGAAGCCGAGCGCGAAGAACGCGAAGACGGCCGACCGCAGGACCGGGACGTCGAACACCTGACCCGTGACGAGCGGGACGAAGACGAGGACGTTCTTGACCCACTGCCGGACGCGGATTGCCGAAAGGACGGTCCGCAGGCGGACCGGACGGCCGGGCAGCTCCGCGGACACCGGCGTACCGGCACGTTCCACCTCGGCCCGAAGGCGGACCCCCGGTCCGACCAGGATCGCTTTCCGCGCACTCCGGAAAACGGGCAGGTCGGACCTGTCGTCGGCGGCGTAGTCGAAGCCCTTCTCGCCGTAGCGGGCGACGAGCTCGCACCGCTTAGCCTCCCCCCTGAGGTTCCGGGCTCCGTCGCTCGCGAGAACCTCGTCGAAGAGGCCGACGCGCGCCGCGACGGGAAGGGCCAGGAGCTCGTCGGCCGCCGTCGCCAGGACGAGCCGCCTCCCCTTCGCCTTCTCCTCCCTCAGAAACGAGACGAGCTCTTCTCGCAGCGGCAGGTCCGCGGCTTCCACGGGACCGGCCTGAGCCAGCCGCCGCTTCAACGCCGCCCGGTCCCCGCGGAGAAGGGCGGGCACGGCCCCCAGCGCCGCGACGGGCGCCCTCGTCACGGCCAGGACGGCCGACTCGTGAAGCAGATCGGTGAGGACGAGGGTTCCGTCGAGGTCGACGACGAGCGGCACCTCGACGACGGTTCCTTCCGCTACAGCGCCGCTCACGATCCGTCGAGGTTACAGGCGCGGGGCCGACTCCGGAAGCGCCCTGATGAGCCCTTCCGCCAGGGCCGAGTAGTCGCCCTCCGCCAGGCCCTTTTCCACGGCCGTGTCGACGATGGCGAGCACGGCCTGGGCCGTCCGCGGCTCCAGGCCGGCCGCGCGCGCGGCCCGGCCGAAGAGCTCGAGGTCCTTTCGCAGCAGCCGGAGCGGGAACGTCGGGTTCGCGTACTCCCCGTCGAGCATCCGTCCGAGCTTCTTCTCGAACGTCGGCGCGTAGAGGGCGCTCGGCCGCAGGACCTCCATGAACATCTCCGGGTCGACCCCTTCGGCGCGCACGTAGGCGAGGCTCGTGGCGAACGCGGCCGTCAGCGAGCCGATGAGCTGGTTCAGGGCGAGCTTCAGTGCCGCCGCCTGCCCCACCTCTCCCACGAGCCGCACGTCCGTCCCGAGGCGCGAGAAGAGCGGCCCGAGCCGCTCGAGCTGGTCCGCCGTCCCGCCCACCATGATCTGGAGCGTTCCCGAATCGGCCTGGGGGATGCTCCCGAGGACGGGAGCCTCGACCCACTCGCCTCCCGCCGCGATCACCTCCGCAGCGAAGGTGCGGCTCTCGTCCGGGCCGATCGTTCCCATCTGGACCACCATCCGGTCCGCGAGAGCGGTGAGGACCGTCGGCGAGGAGAGCACCTCCCGGATGGCGGGCCCGTCCGCAAGCATCAGGATCGTCACGGGAGAGGCCAGGAAAGCGTCCGCCGCCGTCGGTGCGGCTTCCAGCCCGGCCTCCCTGAGGGCCTCCGCCTTCGACGAGGTCCGGTTCCAGATCGTCACCTCGAGACCGGTGGATGCAAGGCGGAGGGCGATGGGGGCGCCGAGGAGGCCGGTTCCGAGAAGTGACACGTCGCTCATCCCCCGATTCTGCGTCCGGCGCGGATAATCGGGAACCCGATGCCGGCCGTGCACGACCCACCCCGCGAGGAGGTCCGATGACCGAATCCGCCCCATTCCCGGAAGGCTTCCTCTGGGGAGCCGCCACCTCGGCCTACCAGATCGAGGGCTCGCCGCTGGCCGACGGCGCCGGGCCGAGCATCTGGCACCGCTTCACGCGGACCCCAGGCAAGGTGAGGGACGGCGACACGGGAGACGTGGCCTGCGACCACTTCAACCGATACCGCGAGGACGTCGCGCTCATGAAGTCGCTGGACCTCGGCGCCTACCGTTTCTCCATCTCCTGGAGCCGGGTGATGCCCGAGGGACGCGGCCCGGTGAACCAGAGAGGGCTCGACTTCTACCGCCGCCTCGTCGACGCGCTCCGGCAGGCGGGGATTCGCCCGATGGCGACTCTCTACCACTGGGACCTTCCCGCCGCGCTCGACGACCGCGGGGGCTGGACGAACCCCGACGTCGCCGGCTGGTTCGCCGACTACGCCCGGGCCTGCTTCGGCGCCCTCGACGGCGCTGTCGACCTCTGGACGACCATCAACGAACCGTGGGTCGTCGCTGACGGTGGCTACCTCCACGGTGTCCTCGCCCCCGGGCACGCGAGCCCCTGGGAGGCGCCGCGCGCCTCGAAGAACCTCCTGCTCGCCCACGCGGCCGCCGTCGCGGCCTACCGCGCCGAGGGGAAGGGCCAGATCGGTCTCGTCGTCAACCTCGAGCCGAAGTACCCGGCCTCCGAACGCCCGGAAGACCTCTCCGCCGTCGCCCGCGCGGACGCCTACATGAACCGTCAATACCTCGACCCCGCGCTCCTCGGGAAGGTGCCCGAGGGGCTCGCGGAGATCTTCGGCGAGGCGTGGGAAGGTCCCACCGACGCCGAGCTCGCCGTAATGAAGGCTCCCGTCGATTACATCGGCGTCAACTACTACACCCGCGCCGTCGTCCAGGACGACCCGCGGAGCTTCCCCGTCATGGAAGGGCGCGCCTTCCAGCGCAGCGCCACCCACACCGAGACCGGCTGGGAGGTCTACCCCGACGGCCTCTACGACGTCCTGACGTGGGTGCGGCGGCGCTACGGGAACGTCCCTCTCTACGTCACCGAGAACGGTGCGGCGTTCTACGACCCCCCGGTCGCTGCCGAGTCCCCGCTCCAGGACCCGCTCCGGGTCGCCTACCTCGATGCCCACCTCGGCGCCGTCCGCCGCGCGATCGCCGACGGCGTCGACGTGAGGGGCTACTTCGCCTGGTCGCTCCTGGACAACCTGGAATGGGCACACGGCTTCCGCAAGCGCTTCGGAATCGTCCACGTCGACTTCGCGACGCAGAAGAGGACGCCCAAGGCGAGCGCCCGCTTCTACGCCGAGGTCATCCGGACGAACGGGGCCTGCCTCACGCCGGCCGGTAGCTGACCCTCACCTTCACCATGGCCCCCGCCGGCAGCGGCGGTAGGAGAGTGCCATCGAGCGGGTGGCCGTCCACCTCGACGCGCACTACGCCGGGCGCCAGCACGCCGTCGCGGACGATCGTCACGTCGAGCGTGGCTCCCCGCCAGGGCCTCGTCATCCGGGCTCCGTCCCAGGAAAGGGGAAGGCAGGGGTCGAAACGCATCCCGTCCCGCTCCGGCCGCACGCCGATCACCCACTCGCAGACGACCCTGTGGAGCCACTGTGCCGAGCCGGTGTACCAGGTCCAGCCGGCGCGGCCGTGGAGCGGCGAGTCGGGGCCGTCGACGTTCCCGGGGAGGACGTACGGCTCGGCCCGATAGCGCTCGGGGTCCTTTCGCGTCGGGTCGATGGCCGCGAGGAGAAGGCCGACGAGCTCGGGGTCCTTCGATTTCGCCGCCGCCGAGATCGCCCAGGTCGCCGCGTGCGTGTAGACGCCGCCGTTCTCGCGCATGCCGGCCGCGTAGCGCGTGATGTAGCCGATTTCCCGGACGGGCCGGTCGTAGGCCGGGGCGAGGAGCAGGGCGCCGGCGGGGCTCACGAGGTGCTCCTTCACCGCCGCCATCGCGGCCGCGGCGCGGTCGGGCGGGGCGACGTCGCTCAGGACGGCCCACGTCTGCGCGTTGAGGTAGATCCTCCCCCGCTCGTTCTCGCGGCTCCCGATTTTCCCGCCGCCGTCGAGCGTGGCGCGCCAGTACCAGCTGCCGTCCCACGCGTGTTCGTTGATTGCTGTGACCAGATCCTCGCGGCGCCGGGCGAAGTCGACCTCTCGCGCCGCGTCTCCGGTGACACCGAAGATCTCCGACCACTCTCCGAGGAGCCCGGCGAGAAAGTGCGCGAGCCAGACCGACTCCCCCTTCTCCTCGAGACCGGCCGCCGACAAGCCGTCGTTCCAGTCGCCGGCCCCGATGTACGGAAGGCCGCGCGGGCTCGTCCGCCGGAAGACGCGCTCGAACGCGCGCAGGATGTGCTCGACGAGGGGCGCGGGCCGCGGGTCGTCGAGGAAAGGAGCCCGGTCGGCGAGGATTGCGAGGTCTCCCGTCTCGCGGACGTACGCCGCCGTGACGAACGCGAGCCAGAGGAGGTCGTCGGTCATCTTCGTGACGTGCCCCAGCTCAGAGAGCGGGTGCCACCAGTGGTAGACCGAGCCGTCGGCGAACTGATGCGCCGCGTGGAGGGCGATCTGCTCGCGGCAGAGCGAGGGGTCGATCGTCAGCCAGATCTGTGCGTCCTGGAGCTGGTCGCGGAAGCCGTAGGCGCCGCTCTGCTGGTAGTAACCGCAACGACCCCGGATGCGCGCCGAGATCGCCTGGTAGCGAACCCAGTCGTTCAGGAAAACGTCGAACGTCGCGTCGGGAGTCTGAACGCGATGCGCGGCGAGAAGCTCATTCCAGCGGCTCTTCGCACCAGCAAGGGAGGCGTCGAGCGCCCGGACGCTTCCGAAGCGCTCCAGAAGCGTCTGCGTTTCTTCCTCCGTCTCCGCGGTTGCGAGGACGAACCCGAGGTCCACCGTGCCTCCCGGCGGGATCTCGATCGGCACGCGCAGCGCCGCGACCGCGTCGCCGTGACGCCCGAACGAACCCGGCCACGGATTCCCCGAGAGGGCCTCGGGCAAAGCGAAGGTCCCGAGCCGGCCGAGGAACGCGGCCTTGTCGCCTTCGGCTTCCGAGACCCGCTCGGTGCAGGCGAAAGCGCTCACGTAGGGGAAGGGGGTGTTCCAATGCCCCCAGCGCTCCGAGCCGACCTCCCACATGTGGGAGCGCGCGAAGACGGCGTTGCGACCGGCGTCCCTCTCGCATTCGAGGAACAGCTTCGTGAACTCGCGCCGGGGCGACGGCGTGACACCGCAGTTCCACTCGACGAAGGCGACGAGCTCGAGGCGGCGCGGCGAGAGGAGCTCGTTGGTCAACGTGAGTCGCCACAGCTCGGCGGTCGCCTCGGCGTCCGCAAAGAGGGTCCAGTCGGCCGAGAGCCCTCGCAGGGAGGTGATGAACTTCGTATATCCGAGCCCGTGCCGGCACTCGAACCGGTCGTAGGCTGCGAAACATGGCGCGGGAGAGAGGGACCAGACCTCGCGCGTGTCGAGGTCGCGCAGATACAGGAAGCGGCCCGACGAGTCCCTCGTCAGGTCCTGCTCCCAGCGGGTCACGACGGCGAGCTGCGAGTTGTCGACCCAGGTGAAGCCCGAGCCCGTCTGGCTGACGACGAGGCCGGCGCGCTCGTTCGCGATGACGTTGACCCAGGGCCTCGGCGTTCGCGGGTCGGTGATGACGAACTCGCGGCCATCCTCGCTGAAACGCCCGTAGGCGTTGGCGGTCTGGACCGGGCGTTCGGGGGCCTCGTTCATCGAATCCTCCGGACGGAGAGATGGAGAGAGGAGGAGGTCGTCACGGCAGGACGACGACCTCCGCGGGAAGGGCGCGGACGACGACGTCGCCGCCCGGAGAGAGAGGTGCCGGATGTCCGTCGACGGTCGCCGTCCGCGCGCCGGACGACAGCGGAGGGCGGACGACGAGGCCCCCCGGGGGAAGGGTCTTCAGGCCCGAGAGGCGGACGCGGACGCCTTTCCCCTCGGCCGCGAGCGAAAGATCGAGAGGCCCGTAGGGAGTCCCGAGCCCCTTGACCGAGACGCCTCGTGGGGCGCGGACCCACGCCTCGGGAAGCCCGGCTCCAACGACGAGCGAAGCGTCTTCCTCCCGCTCGTAAACGAACATGTCGAGGAAGGAGCGAATGAAATCGGAGCCGACCCAGGTGTGCGGGATGTCTCCGACGAACTTCGGCGTCCGCGGGTCGCGCCAGACGACCTCGCCCCACGCGTTCCAGCCCGCGGGACGCAGGTCGCGGAAGAAGAGCTCGATCAGCGGCAGCACGTCGGCGCGCCGCCCGAGGCGCACGAGCGCCCCGACGTTCCGCCACTCGTAGGGCGCGTAGGCGTCTCCCTCCCCCGCCTCCCGTTTCCTCACGTTCTCGAGGTACTTCTCGAAGGTTCTCTCGAGCGCGGCCTTCGGCAAGGACGCCTGTTCGCCGCCGGGCGCGAGGGCAATCGTCGTGGACGTGGGGTCGAAGTCGCCGAGCTCGGCGCAGCCGGGGATCGTGTCGATTCCGTGCTGCTGCATCGCGAGCCGGATCGAGGCTTGCAGATCCGTGGCGAGCTCGTCGCGGCTCCGCGCGAATTCCACGGCTTCCTTCTCCTTGCCGAGAAGCGTCGCGAGGAAGACGGCGTCCTTCAGGCCGCGCAGGGCGAAGAAGTCGTCCCAGTAGGAGTGCATTGGCCTGGCCGAGTACCCCTCGTGGCTGATCGACTCGGGAAGAAGCCCGTAGAAGACCCGCTTCTGCGGCGCTTCGTATTCCGGTGTCCGGCGCATCCGGCGGAGCTGGTCGATGTACGAGACGGCCGAGACGACATGTGGCCACATGCGGCCGGCAAGGCCTCGGTCGCCCGTGTACCGCACGGTCTCGGCGATCAGGAAGAGGAGCTGGCCGTGGCTGTCGTTCTCGGGAACTCCGTCGGCACCGCGCGCGTCGACGCAGCACGGCACGCGTCCGTCCTCTCCCTGGAAGGACGCGAACCAGAGGAGGAACGAGCGGGCCTCGCCCGCGTGCCCGAGCCGCAGGAGCGCCTCGGACGTGAGCGCGCCGTCACGGATCCAGGAGCGGGCGTACGAGCGTGAGCCGGGCTGGATCGCCGGGCCGTCGCGGTTGACGAGGATGAAGGCGAGCTGCGACTTCAGGACCTTCACGTAGCGTTCCGCCTCGGGCGGGACGTCGAACGTGACGCGGTCGAGGCGGCTTCGCCACCCGTCCCGCTCCCTGGCGAGGAGGGTGTCGAAAAGGGCCGAAGCGTTGGCCGGTGCGAGGCCCGGCCAGTCGTCGGTCCCGAAGGCCGACGCCAACTCCGCGGGAGCGCGTTCGCGAGCGAAGGGAATGGCGACGACGACCGCGCGCGAGCCGCCGGAAGGGAGGTCGAGGTCGAACGCGAACGCCCCCGAGGCCAGGCCGGTCGGGTCCTCGACCTCGCGCGCCGCGGGGAGCGCACCTGCCCGGAGGAAGTCCGAGACGTCGCCCGAGTCGAACGCGGTCGCTCCACTCGCAGACGGCGCCACGAGCGGGACTATTGTTGAAGCGCCACTCTGCGCGCCACTCTGCACGCCGGGCTGCGCGCCGTTCATGATCGCCCGGCCGTTTGCGAATGCGAGCGAGCGGATCGGTGAGACGCCGCCGGGCGTACCGAGAAACTGCCACGGCGGGTTCACCTGGAGCGGGCGGATCGCCAGGACGAGGCGGACACTCTTCGCGGCTTTCGAGAGGTTCGAGACCCGGTAGCGTGCCAGAAGCGCTGAGGCACCCGGCAGGCCGGCCGCGAGAGCCGTCGTCTCCAGCGCGACCTCCCTCGCCTCCCAGGTCACCGACGGGATCGGCAGGTCGCCGTCCACGAGCGTCTGGCTCGGCGTGACGTCGGCCCAGGTGACGAGACGCCCCCCGTCGAGAAGGAACGGCTCGACGGAGAAGAGCCCGGCCCCCGCCTCCAGCGCGCCGTCCTCGGAGAGGAGCCCCTCGGCCGCGTCGCCGTCCACGCCGACGACCGTCCAGTACGACTGCTCTCCAGTGAGGAACCGCGGCCAGGCCCCGCGCGGCGCGTCTTCCGCCACCCGTGTGACGAAGGCGTTCGGAGTCGCACCGAACGCGAGCGGCTGTACCGCAACCTCCATCAGCTCGAACGGTCCTGGCCCCGGTCCCGCCAGAAGCCTCAGCCGTACCTTGCGCGCCTCGCTCTCGGAAAGTGCCAGGTAATCCCGCCCGCCGTTGCCGTCCCGGACCTGCCGAACCGTCGTCCAGGTCTTCCCGTCCACGGAGAGGTCGACCGCGTAGGCGCTCGCAAACGAGGCGCCCTGGTCGAGAACGAGGCCTCCCAGCTCGCGAAGCGAGCCGAGGTCGACCGTCCATTCCGCCGGGCCCCTCGAGGCGGCGCGCCACGAGGTCGCGGGATCTCCGTCGAAGGCGCGTGCCGCGCCGTACCCCGAAGCTTCCGACGAGGCCGAAGCCGATGGCGGCACGGGCGGCGGCTGCGGCGGCAGGTCGACGACCTCGAGGTCCGACACCTCGAGCCACCCCTTCCCGCCGCTTCCGGCGGTCACCGTGACCTCGATCGATCCGATCCGCGACGGGGCTCCACCGCCCGCCGGACCCCATGCGAATTCCACCTGCCGCTGCTTGACGCGAAGGGGAACGAAGTCGGGCGAAAAAGTCGTGTTCCTCTTACGGAACCACCAGACGTTCTCTCCTGAAGGGTCCGAAAGCTTCAGCTCGAGGTCGTTCGGGAGCGCCTCTCCGCGGAGCCGCAGACGGATCTCCCAGCGAGCCGGAAGAACGAGGTCGACCTTGCGCGTCGCCGCCGCCCAGCCTGCCTTGCCGCGGAAGTCGAAGTCGAGGCGCAGAGCACCGGAAGCGGTCGCGGCTTTCGAGAGTGCGAGCCAGACTCCCGGCGCCGGCACCGCCGTCCACGCGGCCGGGTCGCCGGTGCCGATCGACGTCACTTTCGGGGCGGGCGCAGCGGCGAGGAGACAGACGGAAGAGAAGAGAAGGGCGAGGCGCTTCATTCCTTGATGCCCCCGGCGGTGATCCCGTCGATGTAGGAACGCTGGAGGGCGAGGAAGAGGAGGAGCGCGGGAAGGACCGTCACGACCGCCCCGGCCATCATCAGTTCGGTGTCCTGGACGTGCTCGCCCGCGAGGCTCGCGAGGGCCACGGTGAGTGTCCACTTCGTGTCGTCGGTCAGGACGATGAGAGGCCACATGAAGTCGTTCCACGTCCCGAGGAAGGTCAGGACGCCGAGGGTGACGAGGATGGGACGGCAGAGCGGCAGGACGATCGACCGGAAGATCCGCAGCTCTCCCGCGCCGTCGATCCGGGCCGCGTCGAGGAGCTCGTCGGGAACCGAGGCCGCGTACTGGCGCACGAGGAAGATGCCGAAAATGCTCGCGACGCCAGGGAGGATCACCCCGGCGTACGAGTTGACGAGCCCCATCGACCGCAGGAGGAGGAAGACCGGGAGCATCGCGACCTGGCCCGGAATGACCATCGCCGCAAGGAGCCCCGCAAAGAGCGGTCCGCGTGCGGGGAAGCGGAGCTTGGCGAAGGCGTAGCCCGCCGCCGCATTCACGACGACCGAGAGGAGGGCTGCGCACGAGGCGAGAAGCGCGCTGTTGAGGAAGCTCCTCCCCAGATTCAACCGGACGAAGAGCTCGCGGTACTGCCCGAGCGTCGCGCGAGACGGCAGGAGCGGCGGCGGAGAGGTGTTCGCCTCGCCGGACGACATGAACGACGCGGAGACCATCCAGAGAAGCGGCGCGAGCGTGATGACCGCGCCGGCGACGAGGGCCGCGTGAACCGCCAGCGTCTCGAGCGTCTTCCTCTTCACGCCTCGCTTCCCTTCTGGAGCCGGCGCTGGAGGAGCGTCGCGCCGAGGATGACGGCGAAGAGGACGAAGGCGATCGCGGCGGCCGAGCCGATGCTCCACCAGCGGAAGCCCTGCTTGTACATGAAGAGCGCCACGCTCAGCGTGGCGTTCATCGGGCCGCCGTCCCCTCCCGACATGACGTACGGCTCGGCGAAGAGCTGGAAGTAGCCGATCGTCGTCGTGAGGCCGACGAAGAGAAACGTCGGCGCGAGGAGCGGCACCGTGATGAGCCGGAACCGCTGCAACGCCCCCGCGCCGTCGATGCGGGCCGCTTCGTGGAGGCTCTCTGGAATCGCCTTCAGCCCCGCGACGAAGATGATCATGCTCGCGCCGAAGTTCTTCCACGCGGCCATCAGGACGATGGCTGGCATCGCCCAGTGCGGGTCGCCGAGCCAGTCGATCGCCGGGATGCCCAGGAGGCCGAGGGCGGCGTTCAGGAGGCCGAATCTCGGGTGGTAGAGGTACTTCCAGACTGCCGCCACGGCCACGAGCGTCGTGACGACGGGCGCGAAATAGATCGTCCGGAAGAGGCCCGCGAAGCGCACGAGCTTGTGGTTCAGGAGGAGCGCAGCGCCGAGGGAGAGGGAGACCGTGAGCGGCCCGCCGACGAGAACGAAGAAGAATGTGTTCCCGAGCGCCTTCCAGAAGACCGGGTCGTGGAGGAGACGTGCGTAGTTGCGCAGGCCGACGACGCGCGCCGCCGACGGGTCGCCGACGGCATAGAGATCGAAGTCGGTCAGGCTCAGGAGAAGCGAGGCGACGACCGGCAGCGCCAGGAAGACGGAGAGGAGGAGGAGGCCGGGCGCCACGAGGAGGAGACCCGCCTTCGCTTCGCGCGCCCGCCAGGTGGAGAGGCCCCTCACTTTCCAGCCTCCCCGGCCTTCCTGTCGAGGAGCCAGCGGCGCTTCTCGAGGATCGCGTCGACGTCCGCGTCGAGCGCGCCGAGCGACTCGTCGAGCCCCTTCGCCCCCCGGGCGACCGGCTCGAGGCGTTCCCAGATCTTCGCCGCGATCTGCTCCCACTCCGGGACCTTCGGCGTCGCGCGGACGTGCTCGAGCTGGAGGCGGAACGAGGCGGTCTTCTCGTCGCGGGCGAGGGCCGGCTCGTCCCAGGCCGAACGGCGCGCCGGCAGGTCGCCGCAGAGGGCCCAGAAGCGCTTCTGCGTGGCGGGCTCGGAGAGGAATTCGACGACCTTCCACGCCGCGTCTTTCACTTTCGAGGAGCGGAAGACGACCAGGCTCGATCCCCCGGCGAGGGAGACCCCGGGCCACGGCAGGCCGTCCGGCGCCGGGAGCGGCGCCGTCGTCCACGAGCCTTGCAGGCTCGCCGGGAGACGCCGGCGGAACTCCCCGAGGTTCCACGGCCCGGTGACGTACATCGCGAACTCGCCGGCGGCCATCTGCTGGTAGAGGTTCGCGACCTGCGAGTTCGAAAGCGGCGGCGCGAGGCCGTCGTGGTAGAGACCGAGGAAGAATTCCGCCGCCCGTCGGAACTCGGGCGCGCGGAAGGCGCCGTGGCGGCCGTCGCCCGACAGCAGCTCGGCGCCGGCAGCGACCGCGAGGGTCACCGGCTGGGCCCATTCGTTCGTCGGGAGGAGGATGCCGAACTGTCCCGCTCCCCCCTTCCGCTTCACCGCCTCCATGGCCGCCCGCCAGCCGCTCCAGCTCTTCGGGAACTCGGACACGCCCGCCGCCGCGAGGAGGTCGCTCCTGTAGAAGACGAGCCGGGTGTCGACGTACCAGGGAACCCCGTAGAGGACGCCGTCCAGGACGTTCGTCTCCCAGATGCCGGAGTAGTAATCGTCCCGACGGACGGCGGTGCTGGCCGCCACGCGTTCGTCCAGCGGCTCGATCGCATCGAGGGCGGCCATCTCGGGGATCCAGGTGTTCCCCAGCTGGGCCACGTCGGGCATCTCGCGGCCGACGAACCCGGTCAGGAGCTTCTCGTGCGCCGCCGTCCAGGGGATCTGCTGCACCTCGACCTTCAGCCCGGGGTATCGCCGCTCCAGCTCCGGCACGAGCTCGCGAACGACCTCCCCCTCGCGCCCGAACGCCCAGAGCCGCACCGTACCGGCGCGGTCCCCGCCTCCGCACGCAGCGGCCGTCGCCGCGGCCAGGACGAGGCCCGCGGCAAGGGCCCTCACGGAATCGGCGCGGCCTCGAGCGCGCCCCGCTCCGCGGGCATCCCGGCGAGCCAGCCGCCCGCAAATCCCGCGCGCCGCAGGCCGGCGAGGACCGGCGCCGACTTCGCCATGAGGCGCCAGAGCAGGCCGCTCCTCTGGTTCTCGATCATCAGGACGATCGGGCCCTGGTCGATTCCGAGGTAGTTCGTCGCGTACCACCCTGCCTCCGGAACCACTTTACCGAGAGGCGTCGGGACGTCGGTGAGACGGAACGTCGGGTTGAAGGCGTCGAAGAAGCCGTACTCGGTCCAGAGGTGCTCGCCGTGTCGCCGCTTCATCTCCTTCATCGCCGGCAGGACGACCTCCGGGGCGAACGGCAGGGAGGCCGCCGTCGCCATCGGGGTGATCGTCCCGTCGTCGTTCGACCAGAACGACGAGACGCCCCGGGCGGCGTAGGTGTGGAACGTCCTCTCCCGTCCGTCGACGGTCCGGACCACGTCGGCGGGTCCGTCGCAGGCCGAAAGGCCCCAGACGTCCGCCGAATAGCCGCGAAACCCCTCCGGATTCCGGATCGCGTAGGAGCGCTGCGCCAGGACGGCGCGGCGGGAGTTCTCGAAGTAGTCGATCCCCTTCTGCCGCATGAAGGCATCCTGGATGCCACGGAAGTCGATCCAGGCGTGCGAGAACTGGTGCCCGAAGAGCGGGGCGAAATTGAGATAGGTCTGTCCCTCGTGCTCCGCCCACCGGTAGGTCGAGCAGAACGCTTCCCACGCCCCCTCCGTCGCCGGGTGCGTCGGCGAGCCCAGTGCGAGGAGGTAGAGGATCATCGACTCGTCGTAGCCGTTCCAGTCGGCGACGCCGAACCCCGTCTCCGGGAGCCAGGCCATCGCGACCCGGGCCGGCCGCGGCTGCATCCAGCGCCAGTCGACGCGTTCGTAGAGCTTCGTTGCCAGATCGCGCACCTCGGCCTCGGACGGGTCGTCGCGGTCGAAGTACATCCCCGCGGAAAGAGCCCCCGCCAGGCAGAGCGTCGTGTCGATCGACGAGAGCTCGACGTCCCTGCCCCAGCGCTTTCCCGTTTCCAGGTCGAGGAAGTGGTAGAAGAACCCTCGGTATCCGGTCATCCCGTCCGAAGACGGCCCCTGCGGTGCGTTCCAGAGGAACCGCAGGGTGAGAAGGACCCTCTCCCGCGCCTCCTCCCGCGTCACCCAGCCCCGCTCGGCCCCGACGAGATACGTCGAGAGGCCGAAGCCGACCGCGGCGACGCTCGAGAACGATGGTGCGGGCCAGCGGTCGGGAATGAGGCCGTTCCCCGGGTTCGCGGTCTCCCAGAACCACCGGAACGTCCGGTGCTCGAGATCGTCGACGAAGGGGTCGAGAACCCGGGGGGGAGCCGCGATCGGCTCCCCCCCGGCAACCGGAACGACGCGCGTGGGAGCGGATGGAACGCTCCCGGCGCGGGCGGAGGACGGGCTGCCGCAACCCGCGACGAACGCCGCGAGGAGGAGGGTCGCGAACGTTCGGAGCGCGGGCCGCCGGATCACCCGGACCTCCTCAGAAGGCGAAGCTGGCGCCGAACTGGAGCCGCTGCGGGTTGTAGCCGTTGTTGGCCTTTCCGAAATTGGCGTTTACGTCCGGAAGGGCCGGCTTGAAGCCCTCGTAATCTTTCTCGTTCGTGTAGTTCGAGATGTTGAGGACCTCGGCGAAGACGTTCACGCTGTAGGGGCCGCCGAGGACGAAGCGCTTTTCGAGTCGGAAGTCGACGCTCTGCGTCCACTTCGGCGGGTCGCCCCCGCCGACGAGAAGCGTGCAGTTGGTCCAGCCGGGAGAGCAATCGGTAACCTCGAAGGGGTAGCCCGAGCCCGTCGTGACGAGCGTCGAGAGGCGGAAGCCCCACGGGAGGTCGGCCAGGGCTGACAGCGTGATCTGGTGATCCTGAGCGAGATTGCTCCGCTGCTTGAAGCCGTAGGCCGGGTCGAGGGCGTTGGCGCTGTAGAAATCGTTCCCTGTCTGCTCGGCCTTGCCGTTGACGTAGGAAAGGGAGGCGCTCCAACCGTTCTTGTAAGGCTTCTCGACGACGACCTGGAACGACTGGAACCACGACTCCTTCGTCCTCGAAAGATTCGCGATGGCGAAGCCCGGGACCTGCCGGGCGCCCCAGTCGCACTCGGTCTGGCCAGGCTTCTTGACGGCGCAGGTCCAGGTCAGCTGGTTTTCCGAATGGACGTCCGTGTAGGCGACGGAGGCGTTGAAGAGTCCGAAATCCTGACGGATGCCGAGGCTCCACTGCTGAGACGAGGGGGGCTCGAGGTTGTCATTGTTGAAGAGATAGGCCTCGGGCTGGCCCGCGATTCCCTGGGCGACGAGCTGCCGCAGCACGGCCGGGTCGTAGTAGGCCGGATTCCACTTCAGGGCGGGTCTGCCGTCCTGGGGGCTGCCGTCTTTGGAGAACCAGATCTCCGAGGTGTTCCACTGGGTGCGGTACTTCTCGTCGAGCATGTCGTTGAAGAGGGTCCGGTCGGCGTAGATTCCCCAACCTCCGTGGACGACCGTCTTCCCCTCTCCCGTGACGTCCCAGGAGAGGCCGAGACGCGGCTGGATCATCCCGGTGTACGCGGGCCGCTTCGTCCCGTCGGTGAAGTAGTTCGCGGGGTAGAGCGGCCCGAAGCCCGCAACGATCGCGTCCGGGGTGACGTAGTTGTTGTTGAGCATGTTGCTCTCGTAGTCCCAGCGAAGGCCGATGTTCGCCGTGACCCGGGAGCTGAAGCGCCAGTCGTCCTGGAGAAAGAGGCCGAACTCCGTGTTCGTCGCCGACAGGTCCGGGTTGCCGAAGCCGAGATTCGCCCGGTACGGCATGTCGCCCGGCGTCGTGATGTAGAGGTCGGCACGGTAGGAGTAGAGGGGGTTGACGTTGATTTCCTTGATCGTCGTGTAGTCCAGGAAATCGACCGAGAGCCCCGCCTTGATGACGTGCTCGCCGGCCCACTGCAGGTTCAGCAGGGTCGCATCATCGCGGAAGGCGAAGCGCTTCTGCGTGAAGTTCTGCTGCGAGTCCTTGCTCCCGATCCGCATCAAACCTTCATAGTTCTGCCCGTAGATGCTCGAGTCCTGCGGAACCGGATTCCACTTGTAGTTCTGGTAGCTGACCGTCGCCTCGTTGAGGACGTTCCCGAGGAGGATCGTGTGCTTGCCGCGGACCGTCCAGACGTCGTTCTTGACGTTCTCGGCGGCCTGGTAGCTCGTCGGGCCGTTGCCGAAGCCGCGGATGTCGGTCTCGTGTCGGTAGTCCCCCGAGACGTCGACGTTGGAGCTGTCGTTGAGGCTCGCGGAGAGCTTGCCGAAGAGAAGCGTCGAGCGGAACTCGCTCGGGTAAAGCCCCTCGTACTGCTTGAACCCCTGCCGGAAGGCCGGGGACCAGGCCCCCCAGGTGTCCGGCCGAACCTCGGATTCGCGGTCCTGGAAGTTCCCCTCGTAGGCGGCGAAGAAGTGGACCTTGTCCTTCACGATGGGGCCGCCCAGGCTCAGCCCTGGCTGCCACCGCGTGTACTCGGGCTTGACGGCTTCATACCCGCCCTGGTCCGCTTGCCGCTGCTTGACGCCGTCGATCGCAACGAGGCCCTTGTCCTGGTAGTAGGCGAAGACCTCGCCGTGGAGGTCGTTGCTCCCGGACTTCGTCACGGCGGTGATGACGGCGCTCGACGCCTTCTGGTACTCCGCCTTGAAGTTCTGGGTGATGACCTTGAATTCCTGGACGGCGTTCTGCGGGAAGGGATTCCCCTTGCTGGAATCCTGCCCGACGGAGCCCCCCTGGAGGATGTCGTTCTTGTTGCTCGTCCCGTCGATGAAGACGTTCGTGTTCATCGAGCGCTGGGCGCCGTAGCCGAATTCCTGGCGCTCCTCGTCGCGCGAGATGCGGATGCCGGGAGCGATGACGGCGGCGTTCAGGAAGTTTCGCGACGACTGTGGAAGCATCTGGAGCTGTTCCGTGCTCACGTTCGTCCCGATCTCCGAGGTGATCCGCTCCACCTGGGCCTCAGCCGACGTGGCGACGACCGAGACTTCCGCGGTGAGCTTGCCGGGTTTCAGCGCGATGTCCTGCGTCAGGCTCTGGCCGACACCGATCTGAATCGCCTTCTTCCAGGGCTCGTGGGCACCGGTGGCGACGGCGACCTCGTATCTCCCGGCCGGGACGACGAGGACGTACGTACCGTTCACGGCGACCGCCGCCGAGGATTTCGCGCCGGTCGCGATGTTCACGGCGGTGACCGTGACGCCGGGGATGGGTCCCTGTGAATCGGAGACCGTGCCCCGCACCTGGCCCGTCGTCGTCTGCCCGAAAGCGGGCAGTGCGACGAGGGTCACAGCGACGAGGATGACGGCCGGGATGGTCAGGAGGGCTTTCAGCCCCGGGAGTCGTCTCATGATGCCTTCCTCCTTCGAAAAGATGGGTTGTCGGATGCGGGACGGGAAAAGGTCGCAGCGCGATTCGGCCCGGTCGTGGCGTCCTCCTCGCATCCTCCGGTCGATTCCCGGAGGACGAGGCGGATCGGAAGGACCTCGCGGACCGCGTTCGAGGCTCCTTCTCCCGAGATCCCGGCGAGAAGGCGGGCCAGCGCCCGCTCGCCGAGAGTCCGGATGTCGAGACGCACCGTCGAGAGCGGCGGGCTCGCAAAACGGGCTATTGGTATGTCGTCGAATCCGGCCACGGCGATCTCCTCGGGGACCCTGACGCCCGCCCGCCGGAGGGCGAAAAGGACGCCGATCGCCATCGAGTCGTTCGCCGCGAAGATTGCCGAGGGTCTCGGTGACTGCCGGAGGAGGACCTCTCCCGCGATCCGCCCCGACTCCTCACCGAAGTCCCCCTCGACCTCGGTCGCCGCATCCGGACCCAGGCCCGCGGCGCGAAGGGCATCCCGGCACCCCCTGCGACGCTGGGCGGCGTCGAAGTTCGAGGCCGGGCCCGTGACGAAGGCGAGGCGGCGATGACCGAGCCCGAGGAGGTGCGCCACCATGGCCCGTGCCCCGCCCCGGTTGTCGACGTTGATCGCGGCCCGGATCGCGCCTCCCGGCACGGAGTTCAGGAAGACGACCGGGAGCGACGGAGGAAGGCAACCCTCGAGGGCCCGCGGGGAGGCGTGGGGCGACATGACGATGACGCCGTCGACCCGCCCGTGCATCGTGCGCAGGACGTCCCGAGTCTCGGCGACGTCGCTGTGGGACGAGGAGACGAGGACGTGGTAGCCGGCCTGGCGGGCCGACAGGTCGATGCCGCGGATGACCTCCGAGAAGTACTCGCCCCAGATGTCCGGCAGGACGACGCCGATCGTGCTCGTGCGGTTCGTGATGAGGCTGCGCGCAGCCGCGTTCGGCGCATACCGCAGGCGCTCGACCTGGGCCTCGACGCGAAGCCGGGTCTCTCTCCTCACGACAGCCGTCCCGTTCACGACGCGGGAGACCGTCGCGACGGAAACGCCCGCAGCGCCGGCCACGTCGCGGATCGTGGCATCCGCGGCAGCGGCCGGAGCGGCGCTTCGTCCGGCCTCGCGGGTCCCAGGGGCGGTTCGGCGACTTCGGCGCATCGCTTATGTAATCGTTTACATGGAAACGCTACTCCCGCGTGCCGGCCGATGTCAACAGGAGATTTTCTTCAGGCCCTCCGCCGGAGCCGCGGCGCGATAATCGGGAACTCGTGTCGTACAGGTCCTTCCTCGTCTGCCTTGTCCTCATCGGCGTCCTCGGCGTCTCCTGCCGCCGGGGTGCCGCCCCTTCGGTACCCGGGCTGGCACGTCTCGCGCCCGGGACTCCCGTACTCTCCCTCGACCCGACGCTCTCCGAGGGAGCGACGTTCTCGGCCCTTTCGAACGTCTTCGAGCCCCTCGTCGCCTACGACGCCCGACTCCAGATCACCCCCGCCCTCGCGACCCATTGGGCGACCCCGGACGACCTGACCTGGACCTTTACGCTGCGTCCGGGCGTTCTCTTTCACGACGGAACCCCCTTCGACGCCCCGGCCGTCGTCACCGCCCTCGAACGCGCTCGAAGCAGCCCCGACTCGACCGTCCGCGGCGCCCTCTGGGCCGCTCGGAAGATGGAGGCAACAGGTTCGCTCGCCCTCCGGATTCGCACTTCCGTCCCCGATGCCCTGCTGCTCCACGAGCTGACGCTCGTGCTGATCGCCCGCGGCGGGACCCGGGCCGAGGTGGAATCAGCCCCCGTCGGCACCGGCGCCTATCGCGTCGCCTCCTGGAGTCGCGGGGGGGCGCTCGACCTCGTGGCCTGGGAAAGGTACTGGGCCGGTCCGCCGGCAATCCCCGCCATCCGCATCGCCCCCGTTCCCGCCGGTCTCGACCCGGTCGAGGCGGTCGCTCGCGGCGAGGCCGACGTCGCCGAGATTCCAGCGATCACCGCCCGGCGGGATCCGCCCCGGGGCGTCCGCTTTTTCTCCTCCCCCGGGCTCACGACCCACTACCTCTGGATGAACGGGCCGGCCCGCCCCGCCGGGGAGGAGAATCCGTTCTTCGACGTGAGGGTCCGGGCCGCGGTGGCTCTGGCCGTCGATCGTCCGCGTCTCGCGCTCGAGGCGACGGGAACCGAGGCCACGGCGGCCCTGCAGCTCGTGCCCCCCACGATTGTCGGATACGCCGAAACCCTCCCCGCAGCCCGCATCGACCCGGACGCCGCACGTGCCCTCCTCGAGGGTGCGGGCTACCGGCTTCCGATTGCGGCCACCCTGGCCCATCGGTCCGATCCCGAGTCCGCGGCGGTCGCCCGCCTCCTTCAGGAGATGCTCGACACGGCCGGCTTTCGGGTGACTCTCCGGCCCATGCCCTGGAGCGAGTTCCTCGCCGAGACCCGCGAGGGACGCATCGGGCTCTTCCTCGGCGGATGGGCGTTCGACACGGCCGATGCCGGGGGCCTGCTCCGGGACTGCGTCCGGAGCCGGTTCGAGGGCGGTGCGACCGGCGTCTTCAACCCGGGCTTCGTCAACCCTCAGATCGACCGCCTCGTCGACGCGAGCCACTCGGTCTTCATCAGCACGTCGCGCCTGGCCCTGCTCGAGGAGGCGATCCGGATCACGACGAACGAAGCGCCCCTCGTGCCGCTCTATCACCAGCCTGACACCTGGGTGGTCTCCTCTCGCCTCGACTGGAAGCCCCGCCTCGACGGTCGGCTCATCGCCTCGGAGATGCGCTTCCTGGCGCGCTCCCCCTGAGCGCGCACGTCCCGGTCGCGATGGCGCCCGGCCCCGGCTGAGAACGGTACGCAAACCTCGAAAGCCCGTTCCACCGTACAGTTCCCTCGAAAGAGGGATGAACCCAATGAACGAAACCCGTCCCCGCTCTCTCCCCCGCCGCATGCTCTGCGGCCTCGGCCGCGGCCTCGACCAGTCCCGTCGCGTCTTCGTCAACGTCCTGTTCCTCGCGATCGTCGTCGGCCTCCTTTCCGCCGTCTTCGCGGGAGGGCCCGACGTTCCGAAGGGGGGCGCGCTCGTCGTCGCCCCGAAGGGCAACCTCGTCGAGCAGCTCACCGCCCGCTCCCCGCAGGACCTCGTCTCCGGGCTCGCCGGCGGCGGTCAGGCGGAGACGCTCCTGAGAGACGTCGTCGACGCCCTCGCCGCCGCGAAGGGCGACAAACGGATATCCGCCGTCTACCTGGACCTCGACGAAATGGGCGGGGCCGGAATGACGGTCCTCGAGGACGTCGCGGCGGCCCTGAAGGACTTCCGCAAGTCGGGAAAGAAGGTCATCGCCGCCGGCGACAACTTCGACATGCGCAGCTACTACCTCGCCGCTCAGGCCGACGAGATCCTCCTCAACCCGGACGGAATGGTCCTCATCGAGGGCTTCGGCCGCTACCGGACCTACTACCGGGACGGGATCGACCGGCTCGGCATCACCTGGCACGTCTTCAGGGTCGGCGAGTACAAGTCCGCCGTGGAGCCCTACCTGAGGGACGACATGTCCCCCGAGGCGAAGGAAGCCGACCTCGAGTGGATGGGCGACCTCTGGCGGGCCTATCTCTCGGGAGTGGCCACGGCACGGAAGACGACACCGGAGGCGATCACCGCCCTCGTCGAGGGGCTCCCGGAGAAGCTGAAGGCCGCCGGGGGCAACCCGGCGAAGGTCGCACTCGAAGAAAAGCTCGTCGACCGGCTCGCCGCGCGTGACGAAGTGCGCAAGCGGATGATCGAGCTCGCGGGAGAGGACGGGAAGTCGAAGTCCTTCAAGCAGGTCTCGATGCCCGACTACCTCGAGGCGCTCGGGGGCGACCGGCCCGGCGCGAAGGGCAAGGGCGACAAGGTCGCCATCGTCGTCGCCAAGGGTGAGATCGTCGACGGGACGGCCGGGGCGGGACGCGTCGGCGGCGACTCGACCGCCGCCCTCATCCGCAAGGCCCGGCAGGACGAGAAGGTCAAGGCGATCGTCCTGCGCGTCGACAGCCCCGGCGGCAGCGCGTTCGCGTCCGAGGTCATCCGCCGCGAGCTGCAGCTCGCCCGCGACGCGAAAAAACCCGTCGTCGTCTCGATGGGCTCCGTCGCGGCCTCCGGTGGCTACTGGATCTCGACCTCCGCCGACGAGATCTGGGCGAGTCCCGAGACGATCACCGGCTCGATCGGCATCTTCGGAATGTTCCCGACCATCGAGAAGCCTCTCGCGAAGTACCTCGGCATGCACGTCGACGGCGTCGGGACGACGACCTGGGCCGGAGCGCTCCGGATCGACCGCGAGCTGAACCCGAAGGTCGGCGAGGCGGTGCAGTCGATGATCGACCACGGGTACGAGGAGTTCCTCGCCCGGGTGAGCAAGGCCCGCAAGATGAGCCGCGACGACGTCGACAAGATCGCGCGGGGCCGGGTCTGGAGCGGGGCGGACGCCAAGGAGCGCGGCCTCGTCGACAAGCTCGGCGGCCTGACGGAGGCGATCGCCTCGGCAGCGGAAAAGGCGAAGCTCGGAAAGACCTATCAGGTGACCTACGTCGAGAAAGACCTGTCCCTCAAGGAGAAGATGCTGGCGAACCTGTCGGTCCGCTCGAGCCGGGTTGCCGCGGCGTTCGGCTACACGCTGGCCCCCAGCCCGGAGCCGGCAGCAGGGGCTGGAGCCGCCATCCTCCGGGCCGTTGCGAACGAGGCCGACCGTCTCTCCGTCTGGAACGACCCCCACGGCATTTACGCCCACTGCTTCTGCGAGCTGAGGTAGCGATCCGCAAGCGCGCCGTGACCCTGGCCGCTCCGGCGTTCAGGGTCACGGCGCTCCGGCGTACCCTGCGAAGTACGGTACCCACGGCACGCGACGTGCTAGCGGGCGACAAAGATGATGAAGTCTTCCGGACTCCTTCTCGCGGCGCTCCTCTTGCCGGGAATCGCAGAGCCGCAGCAGCCGGAGGCGGTCTCCCGCACGGCCGCGTCCGTCGAGCTGAACCTCTTCAACCTCGACGTCGTCGTGACGGACGCCAGGGGCATGCCGGTCCACGGGCTGACAGCCGGAGACTTCGAGGTCCGGCACGACGGCAAGCCCGTCAAGGTCACGAATTTCAGCGAGATCCGCGGCGGCAGCCTTCCGCCGGCGGGCACGGGAACCCCTGGGCCCACCGGTGCTGCGCCGGGCACGGGCGAAGAGCCCGGAGGCGAACCGGGCGCTTCGCGCCCCCCGAGGCGGATCGTCCTCTTTTTCGACCGGCTCCAGATTCCGGACGACCACCAGCGAGGAGAGCTTTTCGGCTCGATTCGGGGATTCCTGGAGCAGTCGCTCGAAGAGGGCGACGAGGCGATGATCGTCACCTGGAGCCGGTCGATCCGTACGGTCCAGCCGTTCACGGGCGACCCGGACCGGCTCGAGGAGACCCTCCGGTCCATCGAGCGTCAGAGCGGTCGGATCGCGACCGAGAAGGCGGAGCTCGACATGCTGCGGGCAGAGGATTCCTGGTTCACGAAGCTGGCCGAGGATCCGGCTCCCGGAAGCGGCGCTCGACAGCAGGTCGTCGGGACGGACTTCGGGGGGTTCATGCCGTCGGCCGAGCTGGCCGCGCAGCAGGCGTACTTCGAGATGAAGTCGAAGACGGCTGCGCTGAAGGGGCTCACCGCGACCCTCGGCGGTATGGAGGGACGGAAGGTCCTCGTCTTCGTTTCCCACCGCTTCTCACGGTATGCCGGCCTGGAGTTCTTCCTGAAAAGCCGGTCGGACGTGGCGGACCTGCGCGATCCCCGGACGAAGGAGTTCGACACGAAGAGGCTTCTCGAAGACGTCACCCAGTCGGCGAACGCGAACGGGGTAACGCTCTATTCGATCCTTCCCGCCGGTCTGGAAGCGCCCCAGGCCTCCGCCGCCGAAACGCTCGGCATCGCCCCGGACGCAACCAGCGGGGTTCTCGGCGGACGCGAGGATCTCGCGCTGGACAACGAGCGGGAGGCTCTCTCCTTCATCGCCGAGAAGACCGGCGGTGTTGCGGCCGTGGGTGCCGGGAGCGTTTCCGCCTTCGTCCACCGCGTCTCGGCCGACCTCGACTCCTCGTATTCCCTCGGATACCCCGCGCCGGCCGGCAGAGGGCGGGCCGCGTCCGTCTCGGTGCGCGTCCGGAGCCGCGACCTGAAGGTGCGCGTGCGCGGCTCCCTCGTGGAGAAGACCCTCGAGGAGCAGATGAAGGACCGGGTCCTCGCGAACCTCTTCAAGCCCGACGCGCAGGCACGGATCCCGATCCGGGCGACCTCCACGGCGGCGCCGGGACCGAAGGGGAAGTACCGGATTCGCGTGGAGATCCAGATTCCCATCGCCTCGCTCGTGCTCCTCCCGACCGCGAAGGGGGTGGCAGGGGCGTTCTCGGTCCTCGTAGCGTCCGTCGCACCCGAGGGAGATTTCTCCGAGGTCACCCGGAGGAGCCAACCCTTCGAGTTCCCGGGCCAGGACCTCGAGACCGCCAAAGCCGGTCACTATACCTACGAGCTCGAGATCGAGAGCGCAGGACCGGATGCACGCGTCTGCGTGGGTGTCTGGGACGAGAAGGGCAACGACGCCGGGTTCGCGGTCGTGAATCCTTCGGGCTCCTGAGGCTCAGCGGGCCAGCCGGACTCCGGTCGCCAAGGCGGACAGCGTCACGGCCTGGGGCAGGTGGGTTCCTTCCACCCAGACGATCCGCTGCCGTTTCAGCTGCTCGGAGAGCTCGGCGATCGCGACGTCGAGCTGGCGAGCGCTGGCGATTTTCCGGCCGCCTCCCCACTGGGCGGCCTCCGGGGAGAGCTTCATCCCGATCGACCAGACGTGCAGCGGCACTCTCAGCTTCTCGAGGAAACCCATCGCCTCGCCCGGCGTGAGGTGACTGCCGTCCTCGGCCTCGGGGCCCAGGATGAGGACGACCGCCCGACGCCGCTCCTGCCCGGCGGCGGCGAGTGACGCCACTGCGACTGCATCCGCAAGACGCTGCCCCTTCCGGGTCCAGACGGGGCCGTCGATGAGGCGTCCCGCGATCCAGCTCGTGGCGCCGTCGACTCGTCCGAGCCGCCGCGAGATCGGGTAGACGTTCGCCACCATCGTCGATTGCGCCGTCATCTGCCCGACGGGAAACAGAAAACAGTATGAGAAATCGTCCGGCAGGCCCGAGGGGGTCGGGACGACGGGTCTCCGGTACGACCGCCGGAATCTCTCGAGCGCGCTTCCCTCGAAGACGAGAACGACGTCGGCGGGCCCGTCCTCCACGGCGGCCACCTCGAGCGGGACGCCGTCTTTCTCGAACCAGCCGGCGAGGAGCTCGGGGGGGGGCAGGACCCCGCCCTCGTCGAGCTCGACGGCGACAGCCGTCATCTCCGTGAAGGCCTCGATCCTCCTCGGTCCCCCGAAGATCGCCTCGGCCGTCGCCCGGACCTCCCCGCCGAAATCGAGCTCGGCCCGCAGGGAATGAACCTGCTGCGGATCGTGCGCGGGTATCTCGATCCGGGACGGGTCGGTCACCGCAACGGGCTGTTCGTCGAACGTGACCGAGATCGAACGCGGAACCTCGCCCGTCAGGCTGCGCCACGTCAGTTGCGCGATCCGCCCCCGGCCTCCTGGTCCCGGCTCGAGAACGAAGCCCGCCTCGGCCGATGCCCGAGGCCGGTTCACCCACTGCCGTGCCTGATCGAGCCGCCGGCCCTTCGCGTCAAACGCGACGGCAACGAGCTCGTGTGGGGCGGGATCACACCCGAGGTCGATCGGCGCCACGAAGGGCGCGCGCAGCTGGGCGATCGGTCGCCCGTCGAGGAAGAGCTCGACCCGGTCCACGCCCGCCCCCGCGGCAAGCTGCACGTTGACGATCCCGAAGACGAGCCCGACGAAGAGGGAGACGAACGAAATCATGGCTCTCCATCGTATTCTGCCGAGGACGGCGCGGTCCGGCATGCAAGGTGCGCACCGGCGGTGAACATGAAAATACTCTTCGGATTCGTCCTTTCGACCCTTTTCGTGGCGGGACCCTCCCTGGCGCAACGGCCGGAGGCGGTCCCCCGATCGACCGCGTCGGCCGAGGTGACCCTCTTCAACCTCGACGTCATCGTGACGGACCCGGCGGGTAACCCGGTTCACGGCCTCACGGCCCGGGACTTCGAGGTCCGTCACGGCGGCCGTACCGTCGGGGTGACGAACTTCAGCGAGATCCGGGGAGAAGCGTTTCCGTCCGCAACCGTGCGGCCATCGGAAGCAGCCGCGCCCGGCGGGGCGCCAGCGGCGGTTCCCCCGGCGCCCCGCCCGCCACGGCGCATCGTCCTCTTCATCGACCGGCTCCAGATTCCGGACGCGAGGGAGCGAGGCGAGCTCTTCGACTCGATTCGCGGCTTCCTCGAGGGAACGCTCGGGGAGGGAGACGAGGCGATGATCGTGACGTGGAACCGTTCGATCCGGACGGTCCTCCCGTTCACGAGCGATCCGGAGAGCCTCGAGAGCACCCTGGCCTCGGTCGAGCGACAGAGCGGCCGGATCGCAGCCGAGAAGGCGGACCTCGACATGCTGCAGGACGAGGACGCGTGGTTCACGTCCCAGGCCGCCGATCCGCGGATCGGGTCGGACTCCGGCGGGTTCACCCCGACCGCCGCGCTCTACGCCCAGCAGGCGTTCTACGAGATGAAGGCGAAGACGGCCGCCCTCACGGGACTCACCGCGACGCTCGGTGGCATGGACGGGCGGAAGATCCTCGTCCTCGTCTCCCACCGCTTTTCCCGCTACGCCGGCCTGGAGTTCTTCCTCAGGAGCCGCACCGGAGTCGAGGCCATGGCCGACCCCCAGACGAAACAGTTCGACACTAAGAGGCTCCTCGAGGAGGTCGCCCGGTCGGCCAACGCGAACGGGGTCACGCTCTACGGGCTCTTCCCTACCGGGATGGACGCGCCGACCCCCTCGGCGGCGGACCCGATCGTGACGGCTCCGGGCCTCAACGGCCAGCCCTTAGGGGGGCGAGAGCAGCTCGCCGTGGGCAACGAGATGGAGGCCCTCTCCTTCATCGCCGAGAAGACCGGAGGGGTCGCGGCCTCGGGAGCCGGCAGCATCCCGGGGTTCATCGATCGTGTCTCGGCCGATCTCGACTCCTGGTATTCCATCGGCTATCCGAGCCCGTCCGGGGCGAACCACGCGGCCTCCGTTTCCGTTCGTGTGCCGGGTCGAAAAGTGAAAGTGAGAGTGCGCGGATCACTCCAGGAGAAGACGCCCGAGGAGCAGATGAGGGACCGTGTCCTCGCGCACCTCTTCAAGCCCGACGCCCGCTCCAGGATTCCGATCTCGGCGTCGGCCTCCGCGGAGCCGGGTCCGAAGGGGAAGTTCCAGATTCGCGTCGAGATCCGGATCCCCATCTCCTCGCTCGTGCTCCTCCCGACGGCGAAGGGCGTCTCCGGGGCGTTCTCGGTCTTCGTAGCCTCCGTCGCCCCCGAGGGAGATTTCTCGGAAGTTTCACGCCGGTCCCAGACCTTCGAGATCCCGGGGCAGAACCTCGAGACGGCGAAAGCGGGGCACTACACCTACGAGCTGACCATCGAGAGCAGCGGGCCGGAAGCCCGCGTCTGCGTCGGCGTCTGGGACGAGAAAAGCAACGACGCCGGGTTCGCCGTGGTGAAGGTGGCGGGCTCCTGAGCACCGACGGCGCTACCATCCCCCGGATGGATGCCGAACTCCTCGCAAGAGCCCGCGCCTGGCGCAACGCCGACCCCGACCCCGAGACGGCCCGCGACGTCGACCGCCTCCTCGAAAGCGGTGACGAATGCGAGCTTCTCGACCGCTTCCGCGGCGAGCTCGAGTTCGGCACCGCAGGCCTCCGCGGCCTCCTCGGTGCCGGCCCGAACCGGATGAACCGGGCCGTGATCCGCCGGGCCACGGCCGGGGTCGCCCGCCACCTCCTCGCCACCGTCCCCGACGCCGGGCGCAGAGGGGTCGTCGTGGCGCGCGACGCCCGCCGCGGGAGCGACGACTTCGCCCTCGAGACGGCGGGGGTCCTCGCCGCGCACGGGATCCGGGTTCTCTTCTTCGTCGATCTCGCCCCCACCCCTCTCGGCGCGTTCACCGTGAAGGAGCTCGGTGCCGCCGCCGGGATCGTCGTCACGGCGAGCCACAACCCGCCCGCCTACAACGGCTACAAGGTCTACTGGGACAACGCCGCGCAGATCGTCCCGCCGGTCGACGCCGGTATCGCCGCCGGGATCGCGTCTTCGGGCCCCGCGAAGGACATCCCTTTCCTTCCCCGCGCCGAGGCCGAGGCCAGAGGGCTCTTCGTTCCCCTCGGAGAAGACCTGTCCCGTCGCTATCAGGAGGCCATCGCGACTCTGGCCGTCCACCCGGGCGCCGGACGCGACATCGGAATCGTCTACACCGCGATGCACGGCGTGGGCGCCCGCTTCACCCTCGATGCGCTCGCGCGCGCCGGCTTCGCGAACGTCCATCCGGTGCCCGAGCAGAACGCGCCCGACGGCACCTTCCCCACGGTCGCCTTCCCGAACCCCGAGGAGCCAGGCGCCCTCGATCTCGCCCTGGCGCTCTGCGAAAAGAGCCAGGCCAGCCTCCTGCTCGCCAACGACCCCGACGCCGACCGCCTCGCCGCCGGTGCGAGGGACAGGCACGGCCGCATGCGCCTCTTCTCGGGCAACGAGCTCGGCGTCCTTCTCGGCGCCTACTGCCTGAGCGCGCGTGCGCCGGGTCCCGGAAAGCCGCTCGTCCTGACGACGATCGTCTCCTCCAGCCAGCTCGGCGCCATCGCGCGCGATCTCGGCGCGGCGTACGCCGAGACGTTGACCGGATTCAAGTGGCTCGAGAACCGGGCCCTCGAGCTGGAACGTTCGGAAGGCCTTACGACCGTCTTCGCCTACGAGGAGGCGCTCGGCTATTCCGTCGGCGACGTCGTGCGCGACAAGGACGGCATCTCCGCCGCCCTCGTCTTCGCCGATCTCGCCGGCTGGTGCCGGGCCCGCGGGGTGACCGGGTGGGACTACCTCGAGGAGATCCAGCGCGCCCACGGCCTCTTCCTTTCCGCGCAGAAGAACGTGACGATCCCGGGAGCCGAGGGAGCCGCGACGATCGCGGCGATCATGGACGGCTTCCGGGCAGACCCGCCCCCCTCCATCGGGAACCTCGCCGTCGTCGAGACCCGCGATTACCGCGCGGGCGTGGCGGGCCTGCCGAAGTCCAACGTCGTCGCGTACCTCCTCGAGGGCGGCTCACGCGTCACGCTGCGGCCCTCGGGAACCGAGCCGAAGATCAAGTACTACTTCGAGCTGCGCGTGGCGCTCGAGGAGGGCGAGGAGCTCTCCGCGGCGAAGCTGGCCGGCGAAGAGCGCCTCGCCGCGCTCGTCGCCGATTTCGTCCGCCTCGCCCTCGAGCGGGGGCAGCCCGGGTAGGCCTGCCCTCCCGCGGTCCGCCGCTCCCCCGCTTCCGCCAGACGACGACGAACGCGTGCTTTCCGGTCGTCGGACGTATCCATGCCTCGTCCTGCGCTTGACGCGGGTGCTACCTTTTCCGGCCTCATGGCCGCGACACTCTTCTCGAAGGTTTGGGACGCGCATTCGGTGAGAGTCCTTCCCACCGGGCAGACACAGCTCTTCGTGGCGCTTCACCTCGTCCACGAGGTGACGAGCCCGCAGGCCTTCGACATGCTCCGTCTTCGCGGGCTCACGGTCGCCTTTCCCGGGCGAACCGTCGCCACCGTCGACCACATCGTCCCGACGGCCTCGCAAGCGCGTCCTTTCGGGGACCCGATGGCCGAGGAGATGCTCGCCACCCTGGAGCGCAACTGCGCGCAGGCCGGCATCCGCCTCCACGCCCTCGGCTCGGCCGAGCAGGGGATCGTCCACGTCATCGGGCCCGAGCTCGGGCTGACACAGCCCGGCATGACGATCGCCTGCGGCGACAGCCACACCTCCACGCACGGAGCCTTCGGCGCGATCGCGTTCGGCATCGGTACGTCCCAGGTGCGGGACGTCCTCGCGACGCAGTGCCTCGCGCTCGAGCCGTTGAGAGTCCGGCGCATCGACGTCGAGGGGACGCTCGGTGAGGGCGTCACCGCCAAGGACGTCGTCCTCGAGATCATCCGCCGGCTCGGCGTGAACGGTGGCGCCGGCTTCGCCTACGAGTACGGCGGCTCCGCCGTCGAGGCGATGTCGATGGAAGAGCGGATGACCCTCTGCAACATGTCGATCGAGGGGGCTGCCCGCGCCGGCTACGTCAACCCCGACGAGACGACGTTCGCGTATCTGAAGGGCCGTCCGTACGCGCCGTCCGGCGAAGCCTGGAGGGAGGCCGTCGCACGGTGGCGGTCCCTCGCCTCCGACGAGGAGGCTGTCTACGACGATCGCGTCCGTTTCGACGCGATGGACATCGAGCCGAACGTCACCTGGGGGATCAACCCCGGCCAGTCCGTCCCCGTCTCCGGCCGCGTGCCGCGCCCCGCCGATGTCCCCGACGGCGAGCGCGCCTCGGTGGCCGAGGCGCTCGCCTACATGGGTTTCTCCGGGGGTGAGCCGATCGCCGGGACGCGGATCGACGTCGCGTTCATCGGCTCCTGCACGAATGGACGCCTCTCCGACCTGCGCGCTGCCGCCGACGTCGCGCGCGGCCGGCGCGTCGCCCCGCACGTGAAGGCTCTCGTCGTTCCGGGCTCCGTCGCCGTGAAGGCCGCCGCCGAGCGGGAAGGACTCGACGAGGTCTTCCGTGCCGCCGGGTTCGAGTGGCGCAACGCGGGCTGCTCGATGTGCCTCGCGATGAACCCCGACCGGCTCGAGGGGCGGGAAGTCTGCGCCTCTTCGTCGAACCGCAATTTCAAGGGACGCCAGGGAAGCCCCACCGGCCGGACGCTCCTGATGAGCCCCGCGATGGTCGCCTCCGCCGCGATCGCGGGCGAGGTCGTCGACGTGAGGACCGCCCGGACACCCGCAGAGGGGGCGCGATGAGCCGCATCGACCGGATTCGCGGGACAGCCCTTCCGCTTCGCGGCGACGACGTCGACACCGACCGGATCATCCCGGCCCGCTACCTCAAGGCGGTGACGTTCGAGGGCCTCGGCGAGCACGCCTTCGAGGACGACCGCAGCGCCCTCGCCGGGACGCACCCCTTCGACGATCCGAGGTTCTCTGAGGCCACCGTCCTCGTCGTGAACCGCAACTTCGGTTGTGGCTCCTCGCGCGAGCATGCGCCGCAGGCGCTCTACCGAAGAGGCTTGCGTGCGATCCTCGGCGAGGGATTTTCGGAGATCTTCTTCGGCAACTCGGTCGCCCTCGGCCTCCCGTGCCTCACCGTCTCGCACGCCGATGCTCTCGCGCTCCAGGAGCTCGTCGAGCGCGAGCCGGCCACACCGCTTTCGGTGGACCTCGTGTCGCGCCTCGTCACCGCGGGGGCTTTCGAGGCCCCCGCGTCCCTTCCCGCCCCGGCCAGAGAGGCCTTCCTGACGGGACACTGGGACGGCCTCGGCCCGCTCCTGGAGCGCTTCGAGGAGGTCCGCGCCCTCGCAGCACGCCTGCCGGGCGAGCCGCCTTCCTGAAACGGAACGCGCGAAGAGCGCATGCGGACCGCCGGGGACTCCGAATCGATTTCCCTTGACTTGCAATCCCCGCATACCGCACAGTCCGCCAACTTTTCCACATGAACGCGACGCCGACGACCATCGTCTCCAACGCTTTCGAGGCACCGGCCAGCCCGGTCGCTTCCGGTTCCGTCGTCCTTTCGCTCCTCGTCCTCGTCCTTCTGGCGGTCCTCGTTATCGCGCCGCCGGGGGTCAGTTGATCTAGGACGAAGGAAGCCAGAGATCAGCAGACCCCCGGGGAAACCCGGGGGTCTTCGTTTTTCAGGGCCGCCGAATTCGAACGGAGACACGATGAGATCGGACGAAATCAAGAAGGGGATCGAAAGGGCGCCGCACAGGAGCCTCCTGCGCGCCACGGGAGTCGTCGGCGAGGACGACTGGGACAAGCCGTTCGTCGCCATCGTCAACTCCTACGTCGACGTCGTCCCCGGCCACGTCCACCTGCGCGAGTTCGGGGCGCTGGTGAAGGCGGCCGTCCGGGCCGCCGGGGCCGTCCCCTTCGAGTTCAACACCATCGGCGTCGACGACGGGATCGCGATGGGGCACGAGGGGATGAAGTTCTCGCTGCCCTCCCGCGAGCTGATTGCCGACTCCGTCGAGACGATGCTCTCGGCGCACCGCTTCGACGGGATGGTCTGCATCCCGAACTGCGACAAGATCACCCCGGGGATGCTCATGGCGGCGGTCCGTCTCGACATCCCGGCCGTCTTCGTCTCTGGCGGCCCCATGGCGACGGGCCGCGACGGCGCCGGCAACGCCATCGACCTGATCTCGGTCTTCGAAGGGGTCGGTGCCTACCGCGCCGGGGCGATCGGCGAGGAGAGGCTCGCCGAGCTCGAGAAGGGCGCCTGCCCCAGCTGCGGCTCCTGCTCGGGGCTCTTCACCGCCAACTCGATGAACTGCCTCATGGAGGCGCTCGGCCTGGCTCTCCCGTTCAACGGTACGGCGCTCGCCCGGTCCGCGGAAAGGGAGTCGATCGCGAAAGCAGCCGCGGCGCGGATCGTCGACCTGATCGCGGCGAGCCTGTCGCCCCGCAAGATCGTCACCCGCGAGGCGATCGACGACGCCTTCGCCCTCGACGTCGCAATGGGGGGCTCCACGAACACCGTCCTCCACACCCTCGCCATCGCCCGCGAGGCGGGCCTCGACTACCCGCTCGAGCGGATCAACGAAGTCGCCGACCGGACGCCGCACCTGGCGAAGGTCGCGCCGAGCGGCCCCTGGCACATGGACGACGTCCACAAGGCCGGCGGCGTTCCGGCGATCCTCGAGCGCCTCGCCGGACTCGGTTTGCTCCATCTGGACCGCCCGACCGTGGCCGGTACGTTCCGCGACCACGTGGCGGCCGCTCCCACGAGGAACGACGAGGTGATCCGCCCCGTCACGAACCCCCACTCGGCGCGCGGCGGCCTTGCCGTCCTCTTCGGCTCGCTCGCTCCGGAGGGTGCCGTCGTGAAGACCGCGGGCGTCACGCCGAAGATGCGGAAGCACCGGGGCCCGGCAATCGTCTTCGAGAGCCAGGAAGCGGCCATGGAAGGGATCACCTCGGGTCTCGTGAAGAAGGGGGACGTCGTCGTCCTGCGCAACGAGGGGCCCCGCGGCGGACCGGGGATGCAGGAGATGCTCTCCCCCACCTCCGCCATCATGGGGATGGGCCTCGGCGAATCGGTCGCGCTCGTCACAGACGGACGCTTCTCGGGCGGGACCCGCGGCGCCTGCGTCGGACACGTCAGCCCCGAGGCGGCCGAGGGCGGTCCGATCGCGTATGTCCACGAAGGCGACGTCATTTCCCTCGATCTCGACGCGCGGACGATCGACCTCGAGGTCGCGGACGACGAGATGGAGCGGCGCCGCCAGGCCCCTCTTCCGCCCCGCCGCGTCGTCGCGAGCCCGTGGCTCCGCCGTTACCGCGCTCTCGTCACGAACGCCGCGCGCGGCGCCGTCCTTCGCGACGGCGACGAGCTCCTCGCCGCCGCCGGGGAGCACCCTCGCGAAACCATCCACCACGTCGGCCGAACGGCCAGGAGGACCACATGAGAAGGACCGGAGCGCAGATCGTCTGGGAGTGCCTCGTCCGCGAAGGAGTCGACACGGTGTTCGGATACCCCGGCGGGGCGATCCTTCCGACCTACGACGCCCTGAACGGCTACCCGATCCGTCACGTCCTCGTCCGGCACGAGCAGGGCGCCGCGCACGCGGCCGACGGCTACGCCCGCGCCAGCGGACGCGTCGGCGTCGCCCTCGCGACGTCGGGTCCCGGCGCCACGAACCTCGTCACCGGCATCGCAACCGCGATGCTCGACTCGATCCCGGTCGTCGTCATCACCGGGCAGGTCCCGTCGAAGGTCCTCGGTACGGACGCCTTCCAGGAAGCGGACATCGTCGGCATCACGATGCCGATCACGAAGCACAACGTCCTCGTGACGCAGATCGACGACCTCGCTCCCGCCATCCTCGAGGCGTTCCAGATCGCCCGGTCGGGCCGCCCCGGACCGGTCCTCGTCGACGTCTGCAAGGACGTCCAGCAGGCTTCCACGGAGCTCCGCTGGCCCGAGGCCGTGGAGCCGGCCCGTCGCCGCACGCTCCCACGGCTGAAGCGCAACGATCTGCGGAAGGCCGCCGAGCTGATCGCCGCTTCCGAGCGCCCCCTCATCCTCGCCGGGCACGGCGTCATCGACTCGGGCGCGACGCAGGTGCTTCAGGCGTTCGCCGAGAAGACCGGCACGCCCGTCGCCCTGACGCTGCTCGGCCTCGGTGGCTTCCCGCGCAGCCACCCCCTCTGCCTCGGGATGATGGGGATGCACGGCGAGGCGTACGTGAACAGGGCGATCCAGGAGGCCGACCTCCTCCTCGCCTTCGGGATGCGCTTCGACGACCGGGTCACGGGAAATCTGAGGACGTACGGCCCGGGGTCGAAGAAGGTCCATGTCGACATCGACGTCTCCGAGATCGGCAAGAACGTTCCCGTCGACGTCGGCATCGTCGGCGACCTGAAGCAGGTCCTCGAGTCGCTCCTGCCGTCCGTCGGCGCGAAAGCCCGCGAACCGTGGCTGGCCCGCATCGAGGAGGGCCGGGACGACACCCGCTCGCGCGACATCGTCCACCGCGAGAGCGGCGAGGCCCTCTACGCCGCCCACGTCATCCACGACGTCTGGAGGGCCACGAAGGGAGGCGCCGTCGTCGTCTCCGACGTCGGCCAGCACCAGATGTTCGAAGCACAGTACTTCCCGCACGAGGCGCCGCGGACCCTTCTGACCTCCGGCGGTCTCGGGACGATGGGCTTCGCTCTCCCCGCCGCCATCGGCGCCAAGCTCGCCCGGCCCGACGCCGAAGTCTGGGTCGTCGCGGGAGACGGGGGATTCCAGATGACCCAGTGCGAGCTCGCGACCCTGATGCAGGAGAAGCTCGATATCAAGATCGCGATCATCGACAACGGCTTCCTCGGCATGGTCCGCCAGTGGCAGGAGTTCTTCTACGACCGCCGCTACGCCGCCACGCCGCTCCTCTCCCCCGACTTCGTGAAGCTCGCCGAGGCCTACGGCCTCCCCGCCCACCGCGTCTCCACGCGCGACGCCGTCATCCCGACAGTGGAGCTCGTGAGGAGCCGGCCCGGCCCCGCCCTCATCCATTTCGTCGTCCAGCCCGAAGAAGCGGTCTACCCGATGGTGCCGGCGGGCGCCGACCTCCACGCCATGATCCGGCGTCCCCACGAGGCCCCTTCGACGAAAGTCCTCGCCGCGGGCGGTGCCGGAGCCGCGGAGGTGACGGCGTGAAGCACACCCTGATCGCCAGCGTGCTCGACCAGCCGGGCGTCCTCGTGAGGGTCATGGGAATGTTTCGCCGGCGCGCGTTCAACGTGGAGAGCCTCACAGTCGGCCACAGCGAGACCGAAGGCGTTTCGCGGATGACGTTCGTCGTGGACACCTCGCGGATCTCCTCGCGGATCGTCGAGGCGAACCTGAGGAAGCTCGAGCCCGTCGTCGACGTCCACGACGTGACCCACGTTCCCACCGTCGCGCGCGAGCTCGCTCTGATCCGCGTGAGGTGCGCCGAGGGCGAGCGCTCGCAGGTGAACGACCTGATCTCGATCTTTCGCGCCCGGATCGTCGACGTATCCGCCGACACCGTGATCGTGGAGCTCACTGGTGACCCCGAGAAAGTCGACGGCCTCGTCGAGCTCCTCCGTCCCCGCGGCATCGTCGAGATGGTCCGTACCGGAAAGGTCGCCATGACGCGGGGAGCTTCCGCCCGGCGGGTTCTCGAGCACGAGCACGACGCCGACGCCGACCCGCTCGAGCTCGCCAGCTGAAGTCGCGAGATTGCGCAAGGTTACGAAGGACACGAAGGACACGAAGGAGACACAGATGGCCCGGATCTACTACGACAGAGACGCCCGCATCGAAGACCTCCAGGGGAAGACAGTGGCCATCCTCGGCTACGGAAGCCAGGGGCACGCCCACGCGCTCAACCTGAGGGACAGCGGCGTGGCGGTCGTCGTCGGCCTGCAGCCGGCGAGCCGTTCGCGCGCCCGGGCCGAGGCGGCCGGCCTCACCGTCCTCACGCCGCGCGAGGCGTGCGAGAAGGCCGACGTGATCATGGTCCTGGCGCCTGACACCTCGCAGGCCCGCCTCTACCGGGAGGAGATCGCCCCGGCCCTTCGGCCCGGCAAGACCCTCATGTTCGCGCACGGCTTCAACATCCGGTTCGGGACGATCGACCCGCCCGCAGGCGTCGACGTGACGATGGTGGCGCCCAAGGCCCCAGGCCACCGCGTCCGCGAGCTCTATATCGACGGGCAGGGAACGCCCGCCCTCGTCGCCATCCACCGCGACGCGAGCGGAAAGGCCCTGGGCAACGCCCTCGCCTACGCCCGGGCTCTCGGCTGCACCCGTGCGGGCGTCCTGGAGACCACGTTCACCGAGGAGACGGAGACCGACCTCTTCGGCGAGCAGGCCGTCCTCTGCGGCGGCGTCTCGGCCCTCGTCAAGGCGGGCTTCGACACCCTCGTCTCGGCCGGCTACCAGCCGGAGGTCGCCTACTTCGAGTGCCTTCACGAGCTGAAGCTCATCGTCGACCTGATTTACCGCGGCGGCCTCGGCTACATGCGCCACTCCGTCTCCGACACCGCCGAGTGGGGCGACTACACCGCCGGGCCGCGCATCGTCACGGACGAAACGAAAGCGACGATGGCGCGCCTCCTCGCCGAGATCCGAGACGGCTCCTTCGCCGCCCGCTGGGTCGCCGAGAACGAGAAGGGACGGCCCGAGTACGAGGCGCGCCGGAAAGCCGAGCGCGAGCACCCGATCGAGGCGGTGGGGGCCGTTCTCCGCGGCATGATGCCGTTCCTCGACGCCGTCGCCGTCACCCCCGAGGGAGACGTCGTGAAGACGTCGGCGGCCACAACCGCCGCACCGGAGGGCTCCCCGGTCGCCGTACCGGCGAGCGTCA
Source organism: Holophagales bacterium UBA5066 (assembly GCA_002414905.1). Lineage (GTDB taxonomy): Bacteria > Acidobacteriota > Thermoanaerobaculia > UBA5066 > UBA5066 > UBA5066. The sequence goes on from DIAY01000046.1 coordinate 45,907, forward strand.
GCGCATGAGCGGGCGGGTCCTCGTCTTCGACACGACCCTGCGCGACGGCGAGCAGTCGCCCGGCTGCTCGATGCACGGCGTCGAGAAGGTGCGGCTCGCGCGGCAGCTCGAGCGCCTCGGGGTCGACGTGATCGAGGCCGGCTTCCCCGCCGCCTCCGTCGGCGAGCGGGAGTCGGTGAGAGCCGTCGCCGGCGAAGTCGGCTGCACTGTCGCCGCCCTCTGCCGGACCCGCGAGGACGACATCCGCGCCGCCGCGAAGGCGCTCGAAGGCGCGGCCCGCCCCCGCATCCACACGTTCATCGCCACCTCCGACCTCCACCTCGCCCACAAACTGAAGATGCCCCGCGCGGAGGCCCTCCGCCAGGCCGTCGAGGCCGTACGATTCGCGCTCTCCTTCTTCCCGGAGGTCGAGTTCTCGGCTGAAGACGCCTCCCGAAGCGACTACGGGTTCCTCCGCGACGTCGTGGCGGCCGTTCACGAGGCGGGAGCCGGCATCGTCAACATCCCCGACACCGTCGGCTACGCCCTCCCCGACGAATACGGCGAGATCTTCGCGAAGCTGACGCGCGACGTCCCGGGCGTAACCCTCTCGGCTCACTGCCACAACGACCTCGGTCTCGCCCTCGCGAACTCGCTCGCGGCCGTCAAGAACGGTGCACGCCAGGTCGAGGTGACCGTGAACGGCGTCGGCGAGCGGGCCGGCAACACCTCGCTCGAAGAGTTCGTCATGACGCTGCGCGTGCGCGGAGAGGCGCTTGGCCTCACCACGGGGGTGAAGAGCGAGGAGATCGCGACCGCGAGCCACCTCCTCTCCTCCATCACCGGCATCTGGCCTCAGCCGAACAAGGCCGTCGTCGGCCGCAACGCCTTCGCCCACGAGGCGGGGATCCACCAGCACGGCATCCTCGCCAACCCGCTGACCTACGAGATCATGACCCCCGCCTCCGTCGG
>DIAY01000015.1 GCA_002414905.1 Holophagales bacterium UBA5066
GAGGGCGAGCCTTTCGGCAGGGGCCAGGACGAGGGCGTATTCCGTACCGTCGGCCGTCCTCAGGTGAGCCAGAACCGGGAGCGGGACGTCGGCGAGGGACCGGTCCACGGGAACCCGCGCAAGAACCAGGGGAGACCCGGCCGCGATCCGGGGTGCGGCGACAGAAAGGAGGAGCAGGACGGGGAGAAGGGCCAGGTGTCGCAGGAAGGCGCGCATGGTCTACTTCGGGACCTTACTCCTGCGGAGACAGCGTCGCGCCGGGAATCCCGCTAAAATACGGGGTCGGGTGTCGCCACTGTTCCTGCCTGCGGGTTTCCGCCGGGCGGTTCGAACGGGCGAGCCCGCCAGGAGGATTCCAATGAAGAAGTTTCGTGTCGTCCAGTGGGGCCTCGGCGCCATGGGCAGCGGCATGGCCCGTCTCGTCCTCGAAAAGGAGGGCCTCGAGCTCGTCGGGGGCATCGACATGCGCCCTGACTACGTCGGGAAGGACCTCGGCGAGGTCCTCGGCGCCGGCCGGAAGCTGGGCGTGAAGGTGACGAACGACCCGGCGACGGTCCTCGACAAGACGAAGGTCGATCTCGTCGTCATCGCGACGACCTCCTGGGCGAAGGAGCAGATGCCCGACCTGAGGTCGATACTGTCGGCCGGAATCAACTGCATCTCCATCGCCGAGGAGATGTCGGCTCCCGAGGCGCAGAGCCCGGCGCTGGCGGAAGAGCTCGACGCTCTGGCGAAGAAGCACGGCGTTTCGATCCTCGGCACCGGCGTCAACCCCGGCTTCGTCCTCGACCTCCTCGTCGTCACCCTCTCGGGGGTCTGCCACAAGGTCGAGCGGATCGAGGCGAGCCGCGTCAACGACCTCTCGCCTTACGGCCCGACGGTCATGAAGACGCAGGGCGTCGGGACGACCCCGGAGCAATTTGCGGCGGGCGTGGCGGACGGGTCGATCGTCGGGCACGTCGGCTTCCCCGAAAGCATCCGGATGATCAGCGACGCCCTCGGGCTCTGCGTGACGCGGATCGAGGAGAGCCGCGAGCCGATCATCAGCACGGTCTACCGCGAGACGGCGCACGTGAAGGTGGCGCCCGGCATGGTGGCGGGCTGCGCGCACGTCGCCGTCGGCTACGCGGGGGACAAGCCCGTGCTGAAGCTCGTCCATCCCCAGCAGATCCACCCGCACCTCGAGGGGCAGGGAACGGGCGATTACATCAACATCTACGGCAAGCCCGAGATCCACATGTCCACCGGCCCCGAGATCGCCGGCGGCATCGCCACGATGGGCGTGGCCGTGAATATGATCCCGCACGTCGTCGCGGCAACTCCGGGCCTCAAGAGCATGCTCGACCTGCCGGTTCCCGCCGCGCTCATGGGTGCGAGCGCCTACAGCCGCAGGGTCTGAGCGCCGTGAGCGTCGCCAGAGGAACCTGGGTCGAGATCGAGACGACCGTCCTGCAGCCTGCCCAGCGGGCGCCCGGCCTTCCCGAGGACACGGCGAAGACGCCGTACGTCCTTCGCGTCTCGGGTTTCCTCGAGGAGGACGCCGAGGTGGGGCGGGAGGTCGCCGTGAAAAGCCTCATCGGGCGGACGCACCGTGGCGTCCTGCGCCTCGTCAATCCTGGTTACGACCACAGCTTCGGCGCGACGGTCCCCGAGCTCCTCCACATCGGGCTCCGGGAGGCCTGACGTGCGCGACACGAGCTACGCCGCCGTCCTCTCCCGCAAAAACGAGATCATGAAGGCGAGCCTCGGGATCGACTTCGACACCTACGTGTCGAGCCCGATCGCCTTCGACTACGAGCGGATGATGGCCGACACCGGCTTCACGCTCGACGACATCGCCCGCATCCAGGCGGAGACGAAGGTCGGGTCGACGCCTCTCCACGAGCTGACCCGCCTGACGGAAGCCGTCCGCGCTTTCGCGGAGTCCGGCAAGGGGGCGCGGATCCTCGTCAAGGACGAAGCGGCGAACGCTTCCGGCTCCTTCAAGGCGCGCCGCGCTTCGATCAGCGCCTACGAGGCGAAGAAGCGCGGCTACGAAGGCGTCGTCGCCGCGACCAGCGGCAACTACGGCGCCGGCGTCGCGAGCCAGGCGGCGATGCGCGACCTGCGCTGCATCATTCTTCAGGAGGTCTTCGACAGCCGCGGCGTCGGCCAGCCGGAGATCCTCGAGAAGTCGCGGGCCTGCGAGGCCTACGGCGCCGAGGTCCAGCGCCTCTCGGTAGGGCCGGAGCTCTTCTACATCCTCCTCCGGACGCTGGAGGAGACCGGCTACTTCAATGCGAGCCTCTACACGCCGTTCGGCATCCGCGGAGTCGAGACGCTCGGCGCCGAGATCGCCCGGCAGGTCCGCGCGCGCTACGACCGCGACCCCGACGCCGTCGTCATCACCCACGCCGGCGGCGGCAACCTCACCGGCACGGCCCGCGGCCTCCTGGCGGAAGGCTGCGCACGGACGCGCATCGTCGCCTGCTCGGTCGATCTCGCCGGCCTCCACATGGCTTCCGACCGCGACTTCAACAGGAAGAGCTTCACCACCGGCCACACCGGCTTCGGGGTCCCCTTCGCCACCTGGCCCGACCGGGTCGACGTCCCGCGCAACGCGGCGCGGAGCCTGCGTTACATGGACGAATACCAGCTCGTCAGCCAGGGCGAGGTCTTCTACGTCACCGAGCTGATGACGAAGCTCGAGGGGCTCGAGCGCGGGCCGGCGGGGAACACCAGCCTCACGGCGGCGGTCACGCTCGC
>DIAY01000264.1 GCA_002414905.1 Holophagales bacterium UBA5066
CCGCCCGTCCTCTCCTGCGCCTCGAGGACGCGGACCGCGACGCCCGCCTGCTTCAGACGGTACGCCGTCGTCAGTCCGGCGACTCCGCCCCCGATGACCAGGACCTCGTCCGGCCCGCTGGCCACCGGGACGACCGACGCACATCGCGCCGCGGCCACTCCCACGAGGGCGAGGCCTCCCATCCGGAGCGCCTCGCGCCGCGAGGGGAGGCCGGTGAAGCTCGGGTCAGTCCGCGCCGCGGGGAGAGCCTGCTCCTCTCCGCGCGGAAGCGCGGCGAGACGGAGAGCACGGCGAAGCTGGCGGAACAGGGGGCTGCGGGCCATGGGACACCTCCGGAGCTGGAAAGTGCCGGGATTCTAGATGCGATCCCCTGTCCGGGTGCGTAAACACTCGTCACGCAGATTTGAACCCGACAGGGCACGCCCGTATCCCGGGCGGCTTCCGGCGGGCGAGAATGACCGGGCACATGAGCTCCAGGCCTTCTTCGACCGGCCCTCCGGAAATCCTCCCGCTCGTGGCTGCGCTCGCCGCCCTGTTCGCCGCGGCCCTCGTGCCCTCGCTCGTCCTGGCCGCGCCCCCCGCTCCGCCCGGCCCGGCGCCCGCGGAGAAGGCCCGGCAGGCCCTGGCAGAGAGGGACGTTCCTTTCGAAGCGAGCGCCTTCCTCGCCGCCGCAGCGGAGGGAGACCTCTCGCTCGTCGATCTCTTCCTGGCAGCGGGGATGCCGGCGGCGACGCGTGACCAGTGGGGCGGCAGCGCACTCCTCGAGGCCTCACGGAACGACCGGTCGGCAGTCGTCGCCCGGCTCCTTCAGCGGGGCGCCGGGCCAAACGGCGCCTCCGGCGGCGAACCCCCGCTCACCGCGGCTGCCGAGTCGGAGAGTCTCGGCGCTCTGGCCGTCCTTCTCGCCGCCGGGGCCGACCCGGATCAGGTCTCCGACCCGGCGAAGGGGCCGGGCGGCACGCCCCTCCAGAGGGCCTGCGCCGCCGAGGCCTGGGAGGCCGCGCGCCTCCTCCTCGAGGCCGGGGCCCGCCCTTCGCTCGCCGCGCCTTCGCTCGCGCCTCCCCTGTTCCTCGCGTCCGAGAGCGGTCACGCTCCGACCGTCGCGCTCCTCCTCGGCAAGGGCGCCGACCCGAACGCCCGCGGGACCGGGAGGGCGGCCGCCATCTGGCTGCCGGTCTGGAACGGGCACGTGGAGGTGGTCCGGCTCCTGCTCCTCGCCGGCGCCAACGTGAAGGCCGACCGCGCCACCCTCCTGAAGGGCCGGCCGGGGCATCCGGTCAAGCCGGAGATCCGCAGGCTCCTGAACAACCCACCGAAACCCGTCGTGCCCGGGAAGACGCCACACCCCTGACGCGGTCGCCCTCCCGGCTGGCCGCGGACCTGCCGGGTCCTACGTCAGGTCGGCGAAGACCGGGGCGTGATCGGACGGGAGCTTTCCCTTCCGCTCGTCCCGATCGATGGAAGCGCCCGTGCACCGGGGTACCAGCGTCGAGGCGAGCAGGACGTGGTCGATCCTCAGCCCGTCGTTCTTCGGGAAACCGAGCATCCGGTAGTCCCACCAGGAGTAGAAGCCGCCTTCCTGGTGATGCAGACGGAATGAGTCGACGAGCCCGGTGGAGAGAAGCGCCGTCCACGCGGCACGCACGTCGGGATGGCAGAGGACGGAATCGGCCCACACGGCCGGGTTCGCCACGTCGCGCTCCTCGGGAGCGATGTTGAAGTCCCCGCAGAGGACGAGCGGCCCACCGTCCGCCTGGCGCCCCGCCCACGCCACGAGGCGCGCGAGCCAGTCCAGCTTGTACGGCCACTTCTCCGAGCCGACCTCCTTGCCGTTCGGGATGTAGGCCGAAGCGATGCGCAGCCCGCCCACCGTCGCCGCCACGAGGCGCGCCTGGCTCTCGTCGCCATCGTCCCCGAAACCGGTCGCCACGTCCCGGGGCGCCTCGCGCGAGAGGATCGCGACGCCGTTGTAGGTCTTCTGGCCGAGGACGGCGCTCTCGTACCCGGCTGCGCGCAGCTCCTCGAACGGATAGCCCTTCTCCTCGGTCTTCAGCTCCTGCAGGCAGACGACGTCGGGCTGGTGCCGCGCCAGGAACGCCAGAAGCCGCTCCTTGCGGGCCCTGATCGAGTTCACGTTCCAGGTCGCGATCCGCATCCGGCCTCCGCACACCTCCGATTCGCGGGGATTCCCTCGCGCCCGGACGGTGGGCGTCGATTCTAGGTCGCTCCCTCGGCTTCGCCGGCATGGCCCGCGTCTCCCGGTCCCGCCTCGAGCTCGCTCGCGATGAACTTCGCGAGGGTGCCCCGAACGCTCTCGGACACGTCGACGAACTCCAGCCCGAGCTTCGTTGCCACCTCGCCCTTCACCGCATCATCGCGCTGGAAGAAGGCCACCCGCCCGAGGAGAGGGACGACACCGTCGCGCAGGGAGAGCTCCAGCGGGAAGCTGTCGCCCAGGGAAGCCTCCAGCGTCGTCCGGACGAGCATCCCGGAGAGGCTCAGCTTGAGGACCTCGAAGCCGTAGCGAGCCTCGAGCTCGGCCGGTCGGAGCGCCTCCGCCCGGAATCGCCCCGTGAGCCGCTGGTGCGGCGCAAGGACGACGTGATGCTCGAGGAAACCGAGCAGACCCTTCGCCATCTCCGAGAAGACCCCTTCGAAGGCGAGGCCGGCCTCGTAGACCGCCTGCGGCTCGCCGCCATTCGCCGCCCGTGCGCTCGCGAGGCGGCACCAGCGAATCGTCCCGGAGACATCGACGGCGTCGTCGTCTCCCGCAAGGCGAATGGCGTAGGTCCGGCCGAGCTGCAGTCGCTCCGGCGTCTCGAGCGCGAGGCCGGAGACGCTCAGGTTCCGCACCTTCACCTGCGTCCGGAAAAGCAGCGCCCCGTGGACGTCGTGGACCTCGTAGCGCCGGTGCCGGCGCTGTCCTGCATTTGCCATGATCACCTCCGGGGCGATTCCGCGAGAGAGGGCCGGTCCGGGTCCTGATTATCCTCCCGATCGCGGGATCTCCTCTCCTCGTACACTCGCGGCGTGCCTGCTCCCTCCCACGACGTGCCGCAAGGCCCCGATCCCACTGCCCTCGCGGAGGCCGCACGGATCCTTTCCCGTGCGCGGTCGATCCTCTTCGTCACCGGTGCCGGGATCTCCGCCGACTCGGGTCTCCCGACGTATCGGGGCGTCGGCGGGCTCTACGAGGCGGATGTCCCGGAGGAGGGCGTCCCGATCGAGGTCCTCCTCTCCGGCGAGATGCTCGCGCGGTGGCCAGAGCGGACCTGGAAGTACCTCGGCGCCATCGAGCGGGCCTGCCGCGGCGCGCGACCCAACCGCGCGCACGCGGCGATCGCGGAGATGGAGCGGGAGTGGCCCCGCGTCGTCGTCCTGACGCAGAACATCGACGGCCTTCACCGCGAGGCCGGCTCGAAGGACGTCATCGAGATCCACGGCGACGTCCACGAGCTCGCCTGCACGCGCTGCGCCTGGGGGGAGAGGGTTGCCGACTACGAGCGGCTCGAGATTCCCCCGCATTGCCCCGATTGCTCGGCCCTGGTCCGCCCGGCGGTCGTCCTGTTCGGCGAGATGCTGCCGCAGGCGGCCCTGGCGCGACTCGGGAAGGAGCTGAAGCTCGGATTCGACGCCGTCGTCTCGATCGGGACGACGAGCGTTTTCCCGTACATCGCGGCTCCCGTCCTCGCGGCGCGGTCGAGCGGTGCGGGCACGGTCGAGGTGAACCCGGGGGAGACGGAGGTCTCGGGCGTCGTCGACGTGCGGCTTCGCTGCGGCGCAGCGGTCGCAATGGAGGCCCTCCTCTCTGCAGTTCGGACGGGCATCGTCCGTTAGACTGCTTCCAGCCTGAGGACGAACGGGGGGAACGGATGACGCTCCGGTTGCGTGTGGTGTCTGCGGACGGTCGCCGCTTCGAGCATGACGTGGAAGGCGAGGAGATCATCGTCGGCCGTTCATCGCGCGCCGGACTCGCGCTCGCCGACCGCGCGATGTCGCGCGAGCACGCCAGGATCCGCCACGACGAGCAGGGCTGGACCGTCGAAGACCTCGGATCGCACAACGGAACGCGGCTGAACGAGGCTCCCGTGGAGGGAGTCCGGCGGTTGCGCGGCGGGGACGTCGTCTCGGTCGGAGGAAGTGTCCTCACCGTGGAGATCCAGGGTGAGGACGGCTCGCCCTCCGGAGACTCGGTCATCTATCGCTCTGCGAAGGACCTTCTCCAGGCCGTCTCCGGCTCGACGGACGTCTCCGGTGTCGGTGCCCCCAGCAGGAAGGCCGAGGGCCGGCTCCACATGCTCAACCAGGTCAACCAGGCGCTCGCGAGCTCGATCTCGCTCGAAGAGCTGCTCGAGCTGATCCTCGACCGCGCGTTCGTCCACCTGAAGCCGCAGGAGGGGGCGATCTACCTGCGCGACACCGCCGGAAACGACGTCTGCGCGGCCCGGCGGTCGACGCCGGGACGCGAGTCGAGGCCGATGCACTCGAGGAGCCTCCTCCACGAGGTCATCGACAAGGGGATGGTGGCGCACGTCATCGACTCGGCCTCGGACGAGCGCTTCTCCGAGAGCAAGAGCCTGATGATGTCGGGGCTGCGCAGCTTCATCGCCGCACCGCTCCTCGACGCGCAGGGCGCGCTCGGGATGATCGTCGTCGGGGCGGCGCTGGGCGTGAGGAGCTTCCGCGACGAGGACCTCGAGCTCCTCGTCTCCCTCGCGTCGGTGGCGGCGCTGCGCATCCGGAACGTGCGGCTCGTCGCTGAAGCGATGGAGCGCCAGAAGCTCGAGCAGGAGGTGCGTCTGGCTCGCCAGATCCAGGTCGCGCTCCTGCCCGCCACCCTGCCGCCGGTTCCCGGCTGGGAGCTGTACGGCGGAAACCTTCCCTCGCGGGGAGTCTCGGGAGACTTCTACAAGGCCCTCTTTCGCGGCGACGGCACCGACGTCGCGTTCCTCGTCGCCGACGTCTCGGGCAAGGGAATCGCCGCCTCGCTCCTGACCGCCTCGCTCGAGGCGCTTTCGGCCCTCCCGCTCGAGGGGAACGACCCGCCCGACCAGATCTGCGAGAAGGTGGGCAAGCTCCTCTACCAGCGAACGCCTCCCGAGAAGTACGCGACGGCCTTCCTCGGAATTCTCGAACCGTCGACGGGCCGGCTCCGCTGGACCAACGCGGGGCACAACCCCGGGCTCCTCCTGCGCGCCTCGGGCGAGTCCGAGTGGCTGAGGTCCAACGGCGTGCCCCTCGGGCTCCTTCCCCTGGCGGTCTACAAGGCAGGCGAGCTGACGATGGAACCCGGGGATGCCCTCTTCGTCTACACCGACGGGATTACCGAGGCGCTGAATCCCGAGGAGGAGGAGTACGGTGAGACCCGGCTCCTGGAAGCCGCCGTCCGCCACCAGGGCCTTCCCCTGCGCGACCTCGCCGCAGGCCTCGAACGCGACCTCGACTCCTTCGCCCGAGGGGTCCCCTTCCACGACGACCGGACGCTGGTGATCGTCCGGCGGAGCGTCTGAGGAGCCCGCCATGTTTCTGCGCTTCGTCCGGGCAAAGGTGAAGGAGGGCGCTCTCTGGCGCTTTCGCGAGTACTACGAGGAGCGCATCCTCCCCGCGCTCGAGCGGACGGACGGATGCCTCTATGCGGCGCTCCTGCGTCCTCTCTCCGCGTCCGCGACCGCAGGCCTCGACTCCCTCACGCTCTGGGAAAGCGCCGCGCACGCCGAAGCCTATGTGAACAGCGGCCTCTACGACGAGCTTCTCGACGGCTCCGACCCGTACCTGGCCGCCGCCTCCACCGAGTGGAAGGCGGACCTGACCCGGCCCCTCCCGGGCCAGCGGCCTCCGCTCCCCGACCCCGAGGTCGACACCTACCCGGTCGAGGTGTCGCGGGATGCACCCGCAGGAGAGGCCTCCCCTGCCCTCTACCTTCGCATCGTGGACCACCGCGTGGAACCGGCCCGGTTCGAGGAGCTGAAGAAGACCTACGAGGATGCGGTCGCCCCCGCCCTCCTCCAGACCCCGGGCTGCCTCGCCACCTACCTCGTCGAGGGTTTGCGCGGGAAGTCCCAGGCGCTCTCGGTCACCTTCTGGAGAGACGAGGCGAGCGCGCTGAGGTACGAAGCCGGGGGGCGTTTCGACGCTCTCGCCGGGCTCATCAGCCCCTTTCTTTCCGGCCTCTACCAGTGGCGTCTTTCGCTCGCCCCCGCCGGCGAGGAACGGGGCCTGAAGGGAAGCGATCTCTCCGTGAGCGGCTTCCAGATCGTCGCCGGTCGCAGGCTCAGGCCCCTGGGCGCGTGAACCGCGTGGAGCGTCTCGCCTCCTGATCCTCGGCGGCCTCGAGCAGCTCGTCGACGATCCTGAGCGTCAGGCCCCAGATGGTGCGCCCCTCGAAGGTGTAGCAGGGCATCGGGAGCGGCAACCCTTTCCGCACCCAGGTGAAGGCGCTCCGGTTGCCACGGTCCAGAAAAAACGAGAGAGGGACCCAGAGCGCCTCCTGGATCTCCTGGTTCAGCTTCAGGCGCGGGTTCCCGTCGATCGCGAAAGCGAACGGGACGACGCTGTGGGGCACGGAGCCCAGCGGCAGGTGGGTCCGCACTTCCGAGAGCCGCCCGAGCGGCCGCCCGAGCGCTGCGAGGTCTAGGTCGATCTCTTCCCGCGTCTCCCGGAGGGCCGCGGCGAGCGGCGAGGCGTCGCCGGGGTCGATGCGACCGCCCGGGAGCCCCATCTGGCCCGACCAGGGGTCGCGAGGATGCTCGGCGCGCCGGATGAAGAGGAGCTCGGCGCCGCCGCCGTCCCGGAGGACCACCGCGACGGCGGCCTTCCGGATGGCGGGGACGTCCTCGTCCGCCCGCGCCGGAAGGCGCGAGACGGCGGCGGCGAGGCTGTCGAGTCCGACGCGGGGAGCCATCCCACGGATTCTGGCACCGGCCGAGGGCCGGAGGCTGGCGACACCCGAAGCCTGGTCAGCGTGCCGGCAGCAGCTCCAGCGCCGCCGCGACGAGCGCCGTCACGCCCGTCCGGATCGACGGCGCGTAGTCGGGATAGAACTCGGCCGAGTGGAGCGGCGGAAGCGCCTTGTCTGCCGCCTTCGCCTCGGCGAGGGCCGCGGGCGGCGCCACGCCGAGCCAGAACATCGACGCGGGGACACCCTCCCGGCCGTAGTACGCGAAGTCTTCGCTGACGCTGGAGGGCGGAAAATCCTGGACACTCGCCGCGCCGAGGGCGCCCGTGAAGGCTCGGCGAAGCCGTCCCGTCAGCGGCACGTCGTTCACGACGCCGGGCGTCGACTCCACGACGGTGACGTCCGGCGGAACCGGCGCGCCCGCCGCCATCGCCTCGGCGGCGGCGATGCGCCGGATCCCGTCGAGGAGCTTGCGCCGAACCTCCTCCCGGTACGCGCGGACGGTGATCTTCAGGAACGCATCGGGGGGGATGACGTTGTGCTTGGCACCGGCCTGGAACGAACCGACGCTGACGACCGCCGGCTCGAACGGGTCCTTCTCACGCGAGACGAGCGACTGCAGCGCGACGACCGTCCGCGCGGCGATGAGGATGGGGTCGATCGTCCGATGCGGCATCGCGCCGTGCCCGCCCTTGCCGTGGATCGTCACGTCGACCGAATCGACCGAAGCGAAAGCCGGACCCGGGGTCACGCCCACCTGCCCCGCCGGGAGCTCCGGCGTGACGTGGAGCGCGACGGCGAAGGAGGGGCGCGGGAAACGCGTGAAGAGGCCGTCCTTCAGCATCGTTTCGGCGCCGGCCCCCTTCTCCTCGGCCGGCTGGCCCACGAAGACGAGAGTGCCCCTCCAGCTCCCTTTCGCCCTGGCCAGGAGGGTCGCCGCTCCGGTCCAGGCGGTCATGTGGAGGTCGTGCCCGCAGGCGTGCATCACGGGGATCGGCTGCCCGTGCTCGTCCTTGCCGACCGCACGGCTCGCGTAGGGAAGGCCCGTTTTCTCCTCGACGGGAAGGGCGTCGAGATCGGTCCGCAGCATTACCACGGGCCCGTCGCCGTTCTTCAGAACGCCGACGATGCCCGCCCCCCCGACGTTCCGGGTCACCTCGAAGCCGAGGGTGCGCAAGCGCGCGGCCAGCTTTCCGGCCGTCGACGTCTCCTGGAGGGAGAGCTCCGGCGTCCGGTGCAGGTCGAGATAGAGCTCTTCGAGGCCGGGCGCGGCCTCGGCCAGCGGCCCGAGCACCGAGGCGAGGCGCGAGGCCGTCGAGGGCGGCGCGGCGAGGGCCGGAAAGGCGAGTCCTGCGGCAAGGGCAGCAACGACTGGGCGCATCGGTTCCTCCATGAGCGTCCTTCCTGTGGCCCGACTATAGTGGAGGGGTGAGCCCTGAGACGCCCGGCTGGGTCCGCGACGCTGTCTTCTACCAGATCTTCCCCGACCGCTTCGCGCGGAGCGAGCGCCTCCCCAGGCCCGCGAACCTCGAGCCGTGGGACTCCCCGCCGACGGCTCACGGCTTCAAGGGGGGCGACCTCCTCGGCATCGTCGAGAAGCTCGACGAGCTGAAAGACCTCGGCGTCACCGCCCTCTACCTCAACCCGGTCTTCGCCTCCGCCGCGAACCACCGCTACCACACCTGGGACTACTACCGGGTCGATCCGCTCCTCGGCGGCGACGCCGCCCTTCGCGAGCTCCTCGATGCCGCCCACGCCCGCGGGATGCGCGTCATCCTCGACGGCGTCTTCAACCACGTCGGCCGCGGCTTCTTCGCCTTCCACCACGTCCTCGAGAACGGCGTCGACTCTCCCTACGTCGACTGGTTCCTCCTCGACCTCGAGAGGCTCCGCTCCGGCAAACCCCTCGGCGCCTACGCGGAGCCGAAGCTCCTGCGCCGCGGCAAGAAGCACAAGCCCGCCTTCGAGGAGCTCGGCTACGCGGCCTGGTGGGACGTCCCCGCCCTGCCCAAGCTCGATACGCGGACCCCCGCCGTCCGCGAGTACCTCTGGGAGGTCGCCGAGTACTGGATCCGGTTCGGCATCGACGGCTGGAGGCTCGACGTCCCGTCCGAGATCGACGACGACGAGTTCTGGCGCGAGCTGCGGCGCCGCGTCAAACGCGCCAATCCCGAGGCCTACCTCGTCGGGGAAATCTGGTACGACGCGCGGCGCTGGCTTTCGGGCGACCAGTTCGACGCGACCATGAACTATCCCCTCGCCAAGGCGGCACTCGGCTTCTTCGTGAAAGACCTGGATCTCTACGAGGTCCGTACCGTCGGCGGCTACCGCGACGTCCGCCCGCTCGAAGCGGGCGACTTCGCCGCGGAGGTCGAACGTGTCCTGGGCCTCTACGACCCGGCTGTCCGCGACGCGCAGCTGAACCTCCTCGACAGCCACGACACGCCCCGCTTCCTCACCTCGTCCGGGAACGATCTCACCGCCCTCGAGATGGCGTTGCTCTTCCTGTTCGTCCTCCCCGGCGCCCCCTGCGTCTACTACGGTGACGAGATCGGCCTCGAGGGCGGGCCCGATCCCGACTGCCGCCGGTCCTTCCCCTGGGACGAGTCGTCGTGGGACCACGTCCTGCGCGAGCACGTCAAGCGCCTGGCGGCCCTTCGCCACGCCCACCCGGCGCTGCGGCGGGGATCCTTCCGGACGCTCATGGCCGAACGGGAGGTGGTCGCCTTCGAGCGCACCCTCGACGGCGATACCGTCATGGCCGTGTTCAACGTCTCCCCCGAGGAGCGACGAGTCGACCTCGCCGTGGGCAGCGTCGGGCCGATCCTCGTGGACGCGGCTACCGGCGAGGAGCTGGCCGTGACCCAGGGCGAGCTGCGCGACGTCGTCCTCCCGGCCCGGTCCGCACGCGCTCTCGCGGTTCCGTCCACCGGCGCCTGAAGCGGACGCGGCGCGCGTGAAGCCGCTCTACCACCTCCTCGACCCGCTCTGGCGGCACTTCCCTTTCCCTGCCGGCCACTCGTTCGCAGCGACCACGTTCGAGGACGCCACGGTCCTCCGGATGGCCCGGACGTACCGCGGGCGGGAGATCCTCCCGGTCTACTGCTACGCGGTGGAAGACACCCTCGTCGACAGCGGGATCTCCTCCGTCGGTGACGAGGTCGTCGCCGCCGCGCGAAAGGCGAAGGTCGCTCGCGTCGTCCTCACCCACCA
>DIAY01000110.1 GCA_002414905.1 Holophagales bacterium UBA5066
CCCGTGGAGGTCAACGAAGTTGAGAACTAGCCCGACCTCCGGAATCGCGAGGATTCTGGTGGGGGTCCGGGGGGCGTGCGAAGCCCAGCCCCCCGGCGCGCCTCGATCCCCCCACACCCCCCACCGGGGCAGGAATCTCGGCGTCGCCGCCCTCGCTCTCGTGTCCCTCGCCGGCGCCGGGTGCCGGCAGGGAATGTACAACCAGGCGAAGAATCGCCCTCTCTCCCGGAGCGCGTTTTACAGCGACGGCCTCTCCTCCCGGGTCCCGCCCGCCGGAACGGTCGCACGCGGCTGGCTCCGCGAAGACCGGATCTTCTACACCGGGATCGGGCCGGACGGGAAGTTCGTCTCCGCTCTTCCGACCGCCGTGACGTTCGACAGGGCCCTGCTCGCCCGCGGCCGGCAGCGGTTCGACGTCTTCTGCTCCCCCTGCCACGGACGCCAGGGAAACGGCCAGGGAATGATCGTCCAGCGTGGATTCAAGCAGCCCCCCTCGTACCACATCGACCGGCTCCGTTCGCAGCCACTGGGCTACTTCTTCGACGTCATGACGAGCGGCTTCGGGGAGATGTCGAGCTACGCCAGCCAGGTCCCCGCAGAAGACCGCTGGGCCATCGCGGCGTACGTCCGGACCCTCCAGTTCTCCCGCAACGCGCCCTTCGCCGCGCTCACCGACGCCGACCGCGCGGCGCTCGAGACAGCCGCCGCCGCCTCCGCGGCCGCGCCGAACCCGGAGGCCCACCCGTGAACCCTGTTTCGAATAGCGGCTCGTACCGGACGCCCGAGAGCGTCGGGAAGATCGGCCGCATCGGACTCGTCGCAGGCGTCGCCGGCCTCGTCCTTCTCGCGGCCGGCTTCGCCACGAACAAGGAACAGCTCTTCCGGTCCTACCTCACCGGCTACATGTGGATGCTCGGCCTGTCGGCCGGCGCCCTCGGCATCCTGATGCTCCACCACGTCACCCGCGGAGCCTGGGGCGTCATGATCCGCCGGATCCTCGAGGCCGCGGCGAGCCCCCTCACGCTGGGGTTTGCGGCCGTGGCATTCGTGCCGATCGCCCTCGGCACTCATTCCCTCTACGAGTGGTCTCACGGCGACATCGTCGCGGCCGATGCGATTCTGACGCACAAGAACCCCTGGCTGAACACCACGTCTTTCCTGACCCGCTCGGCCATCTACCTCGGCCTCTGGATCTTTTTCGCCGCCGTCCTCGCCCGCCTCTCGGCACGCCAGGACGAGACGGGAGACCGCCGCCTCGCCCTCTGGATGCAGCGGTGGAGCGCCGCCGGCCTCGTCGTCTATTTCCTCTCCATGACCTTCGCCTCGTTCGACTGGCTCATGTCGCTCACGCCGCACTGGTACTCCACCATCTACGGCCTGTACGTGATCATCGGCCAGGCCGTCGCGGGCATGGCTGTGGTGGCGCTCGTCGCTCTTCTCCTCGGCGAAGGCGCGACCCCCACCGTCCCGTTCCAGCCCCGCCACCTCCACGACCTCGGCAAGCTCCTCTTCACGTTCGTCTGCGTCTGGGCCTACTTCGGATACTCGCAGTTCATCATCATCTGGTCGGGGAACCTGCCCGAGGAGACGACGTTCTACACGTCCCGGCTCAATGGAGCCTGGAAGGCGACGACGATCGCTCTCGTCCTCCTCCACTACGCCCTCCCCTTCGCTCTCCTCCTCTCGCGCGACCGGAAACGGAGCGCCAGGGCGCTCGCCCCGGTCGCCGTCCTTCTCCTCTTCGCGCGCTGGCTCGACCTCCACTGGCTCATCGCCCCTTCATTTTCTGCCGACGCCTTCACGCTCCACTGGCTCGACCTCGCCGCGCCGCTCGCCCTCGGAGGGATCTGGCTCTTCCTGTTCACCCTCGGCCTGAAGTCGCGGCCGCTCCTGCCGGCAAACGAGCCGTTCCTCAAGGAGGCGCTCGCCCATGACTGACCACGACCGCCCGCAGCACGAGCCGGCGGAGTTCGACTCCGAGATCCACGTCAGGGGGATCTTCGCCGCCCTCGTGGGCCTCACCCTCCTCGTTGCCTTCGCCTTCGTCGCGATGATCACTTTCAGCAAGGTCCTCAAGTCGCATTCAGTCGCGCGCGACCCGGCTCCCCTCCCGGTCGCCGAGGCGAACCAGCCGCGCCCCCGTCCCCGGGCCGCTCTCCAGGCCGACCCGACCGCCGACATGGTGAAGTTCGCAAAGGAAGAGGAAGCCGCCCTGACGTCGTACGCCTGGGTCGACCGCGCCAGCGGCGTCGTACAGATCCCCGTGGAGCGCGCCATCGAGATCGTCGCCGAGCGAGGCCTCCCGGCCCCACCGCCTCTCCCCGAAGCCCCCGCGCCCGTGCCGGCCGCCGCCGGGGCGCCCACGAGGTCATTGCAGTGAAGCGCTCCCTTTTTCTCGCCCCGGCCCTCCTCACCCTCGCCGTGACGGCACTTTCCGCCGCGGCACAGCCGATGATGCCCTCGCCCGCGCGCGAGGTCGGCTGGGAGCAGCAGATGGGGACGCAGCTCCCTCTCGACGCGACGTTCCAGGACGAAAACGGCAGGTCCGTCCGCCTGGGCGACTACTTCGGGAAGAAGCCGGTCATCCTCTCCCTGGCCTATTACGAGTGCCCGATGCTCTGCGGCATCGCCCTCGAGGGCCTCGCCCGGAGCCTGAAGGGCTTCACCCTCGCTCCGGGCACCGACTTCGAGGTCGTCACCCTCAGCTTCAACCCGAGCGAGAAGCCGCCGCTGGCGCGAGACAAGAAGACGAACCTCGTCGGGCTTTACGGCCGCAAGGCCGAAGCTGAAGCCGGCTGGCATTTCCTGACGGGCGAGGAAGCCCAGATTCGCCGGGTCACGGAGGCCGTCGGTTTCAAGTACCGCTGGGACGAGCTGCAGAAACAGTACGCCCACGCGACGGGAATCGTCCTCGTCACGCCCGAAGGACTCATCTCGCGCTATTTCTTCGGCGTCGAGTACGCGCCGAAGGAGCTCCGCCTCGGTCTCTCGGAGGCCTCGGAGGGGAAAGTCGGCGGCGTCACCGCCCAGCTCCTCCTTCTCTGCTTCCAGTACAACCCGGCCCTCGGGAAATACACCGCGACGACCATGACCGTCCTCAGAATCGCGGCCGCCCTCCTCATCATCGGTTTCGGCGTCTTTCTCGCTGTGATGCTGCGCCGGGAACGCCGAGGGCGCGCGCAGGCCGGAGCCGGCGTCTGACGATGCTTCCCAACTCGCCCGTCTTCCCGCCTGTTTCCTCGACCCTCGCCTCGAAGGTCGACCTGCTCTTTTTCTTCACCGTCGGTGTGTCGGTCCTCTTCTCGGTCCTGATCGTCGCGACGATCGCGGCGTTTCTCGTGAAGTACCGGCGGCGCCACGCCGCCGAGACCGGGCAGGAGATCAAGGGCAATACCCTGATCCTGGAGCTCACCTGGTCGGTCATCCCGCTCGGCCTCGTCATGGTCAGCTTCTTCTGGGGCGCGTCGGTCTTCTTCGAATCCGCGCGTCCGCCGGCCGACGCCTGGTCGTTCCACGTCTACGGCAAGCAGTGGATGTGGAAGATCGAGCACCCCGAGGGCAAGCGCGAGATCAACGAGTTCCACGTCCCGGTGAACCAGGCGGTGAAGCTGACGATGACCTCCGAGGACGTCATCCACAACTTTTCCATCCCTGCGTTCCGTCTCAAGATGGACGTCCTTCCCGGCCGCTACGTGACGGCCTGGTTCCGGGCGACCACGACAGGCACCTTCCACATCTTCTGTGACCAGTACTGCGGCACCGACCACTCCAAGATGGTCGGGAAAATCCATGTCATGGAGCCGCAGGACTACCAGAAGTGGCTCGCCGGCGGGGCCTCCGCGGGCGGTGTCGTCGCCACGGGGGAGGAGCTCTTCGTGGCGAAGGCGTGCAATACCTGCCATCGGTCCGACAGCTCGGCCCGGGCCCCTGTCCTCGACGGGATCTTCGGCAAGACCGTGGCCCTCGTCGACGGGCGGACCGTCCTGGTCGATGAAAGCTACGTCCGCGAATCGATCCTGAGCCCGGCGACGAAGATCGTTCAGGGCTACCAGCCGATCATGCCGACCTTCAAGGGCCAGATCTCCGAAGAGGAGGTCGTCCAGCTCATCAGGTACATCAAGGATCTCCAGCCCGCCGGCGCTTCCGCCGCGCCGGCGGCCGCGGCTCCCGCCGCCGGAGGGAAGTCGTGAGCGCAACCGCGATCCACGCCGAGGCCGGCGAGACGAACTACCTCAACGCCTCTCACGGCATCGGATCCTGGCTGCTGACGAGGGACCACAAGAGAATCGGCATTCTCTACCTCCTCGGCATCACGTTCTTCTTCATCCTCGGCGGCCTGATGGCCGTGCTGATCCGCGCCGAGCTGGCGACGCCGCAGGGGGACCTCTTCTCCTCCGACGTCTACAACCGGCTCTTCACGATGCACGGCATCCTGATGATCTTCTTCTTCCTGATCCCGTCGATTCCGGCGGTGCTCGGCAACTTCCTGCTGCCGATCATGATCGGGGCGAAGGACCTCGCCTTCCCGCGCCTCAACCTTCTGAGCTGGTACCTCTACATGATCGGCGGGGTGATGACGTTCGTGTCGCTCCTGACGGGCGGCATCGACACCGGCTGGACGTTCTACACGCCGCTGTCGACGAGCTTCGCACAGGGGCAGGTCATCCTCACGGCGGTCGGCATCTTCATCGCCGGCTTCTCGTCCATCCTGACGGGGCTCAATTTCATCGTCACGATCCACCGGATGCGGGCGCCCGGGCTCACCTGGTTCCGGCTCCCCCTCTTCGTCTGGGCCCACTACGCCACGAGCATCATCCAGATCCTCGGGACGCCCGTCGTGGCCATCACGATCCTCCTCGTCGGCGCCGAGCGGCTCTTCCACATCGGCGTCTTCGACCCGAAGTACGGCGGCGACCCGGTCCTCTTCCAGCACCTCTTCTGGT
>DIAY01000176.1:0-5000 GCA_002414905.1 Holophagales bacterium UBA5066
CCGACGAAGGACCCGCAGCTCCTCGAGAACGCCGTCATCTCGCTCCTTCGCCTCAACGTCTCGAGGCTCATCACGATCGGCGGCGACGACACCGCCTTCTCCGCGATGAAGCTCGCCGAGAAGGCCGACGGGCGCATCGCCGTCGTCCACGTCCCGAAGACGATCGACAACGACCTCGACCTCCCGCCCGACGTCGACACGTTCGGGTTCCAGACGGCGCGCCACGTCGGCGTCGAGATCGTCAAGAACCTGATGGTCGACGCGCGGACGACCTCGCGCTGGTACTTCGTCATCGCGATGGGCCGCAAGGCCGGCCACCTCGCCCTCGGCATCGGAAAGGCGGCCGGCGCCACGCTCACGCTCATCCCCGAAGAGTTCCACGGGCAGAAGGTCCGCTTCCGCGCGATCGTCGACACGCTCGTCGGCGCCATCCTCAAGCGCCTCAGCTCCGGCCGCCGCGACGGCGTGGCGATCATCGCCGAGGGGCTCGTCCTCGAGCTCGACCCGGAAGAGCTCAAGGGCCTGGCCGAGGCCGAGCGCGATGCCCACGGGCACCTCAGGATCGCCGACGTGAACATCGGCGAGATCCTCAAGGCCGCCGTCCAGGAAGAGCTGAAGAAGCTCGGCGTGAAGACGAACGTCGTCGACAAGAACATCGGTTACGAGCTGCGTTGCGCCGACCCGGTCCCCTTCGACCTCGAGTACACGCGCGACCTCGGCTACTGTGCCGCGAAATTCATCCTCTCCGGCGGCTCCGGGGCGATGGTCTCGATGCAGGGTGGCAACTTCGTCGCCATCCCCTTCGCCGAGATGATCGACCCTCAGACGGGGCGTACGAAGGTGCGGATGGTCGACGTTCACTCGACCCGCTACGCGATCGCACGGCGCTACATGATCCGCCTCCGCAAGGACGACTTCGAGGACCCGCACGAGCTCGCGAGGTTTGCGGCAACCTGCGGCATGTCGCTCGGAGACTTCCGCGACCGCTTCGGCTACCTCGTCGAGAACGAGCTGCCGCCGATCGTCCTCGTCCCGTCCGGCCACCGCGACGCCTCGGGCCCCGGGAGCCGCTCGTACTTCGAGGGGGAGACGCTGTAGGACGACCCGTCGGCCAGAGGCTCCGGCGTCAGGGCGCCGCGATCGCCCGGGCGAGACGAAGCAGCTGCGGGCGCTCCAGGTAGTCGGTCTCGACGTACGCCACGCCCGCCACCGTCCGGATGACGAGGACGGCCATGGCCCCCGGCTTCTTCCCCGGGACGAGGACGGTCCCCTCTCCGATTCCCTCGAGTGCCTCCCTCCGGTTCTCGTGGACCGTCTCGGCCCGTTTCGCCTGCGCCTCGAAGTGGTCCGCCAGCGAGGAGCCCTTCACGGCGTCTCGCGTCCACCAGGTGAAGACGATCGCCTTCGGGTTCGCGCCGTCCTGCCGGAGCCACGTGCATTCCGACTTCCCGCCCTCGGTCTCCTCCTGGCCCAGGTTGGTCCAGCCAGGACCGGCCGCGGCCTTCACCTCGCCTTCGGTGAGGATCCGGCCGCACGGGACCGGCGCGTTCGCCGCGATCCCTCCGCGGGCAACCGCCAGCAGGCATGAGAGAGCGATGGCAGCGGACTTCGTCGACATGAAGCCTCCTGTAGGAACACCGCGGCCCGGTGTGGTTCGGACCGAAGAGTCCCACGGAGCCCGCGTCCGGACAAGCACTTCCGCTCCGGAACCTCGTGAAGGAATCGGGCCTGACGCTTCTTCAGCGACCTGCCCGGAGCGTCAGGCCGTCCCCGGCCCGGACTGTCCCAGCAGGCGAACGACCGGCTCGACGGAGCGCCACCAGGGGTCCTTCGCCCGCTCGAACTCCTCCTCAACCGTCGACGGGAAGGCCGAGAGAGGGAAGGTCGTCAATCGTCCTGCCTGGAAACCGAGGTAACAGGCAGCCGGGGCCTCCCGGGCGCTCTCTTCCAGGAGGACCTCCACCGCCCGCGCCGCCGAGCGGGTCGCAACGATCCGGTCGAACGGGGTCGGATTGCCCCCTTGCTGCAGGTGTCCGAGGATCGCCTGCCGGGCGTCGAACAGCCCCTTCCCTTCCTCATCGAAGAGGCGCCTCAAAAAGTCCGTCGTGAAGACGGGGCTCGCGTTCTCGTTCCGGATGATCAGCGCGAGGCGCTTGCCTTTCCGGAAGCCCGCGACGAGGGACTCGAGGTCTTTCTCGAGGGCCGCCATCGTGATCCGCTCCTCGTGCGTAAAGACCCGCTCGGCCCCTGTCGCGAGCCCCGACATGACGGCGAGGTAGCCGCAGTAGCGTCCCATCACCTCGACGACGAACGCGCGCCGCCAGGCCACGGCCGACTGCTTGATCTTGTCGACGGCCGAGACGATCGCGTTCAGCGCGGTGTCGGCGCCGATGGACAGCTCCGACCCGGGGAGGCCGTTGTCGATGCCGGCCGGAACGCAGACGATCGGAATCCGGAAGGCGGCATGGGCGTTCCGGGCCGCTTCCATCCGGTGAGCCGCCACGTAGGCCGCCCACCCGCCAACGAGGAGGATGCCTTCGACCTGGTGCGCGACGAGGACCGCGGCCAGGACGCCGAGCTCTTCGGCGGATGGCACCTTGCGGCTCGTCCCGAGCTCGGCCCCTCCCGCCGAGACCCAGCCGTGGACGCTCATCCAGTCGAGCTCCCGAACGTCGCCCGCCAGGAGGCCTTCGAAGCCGCTGCGGGCGCCGAGGACGACGTGCCCCTGGTCGACGAGGAGACGTACCGCGACGCGGACCGCCGTGTTCATGCCGGGAGCGGGAGCGCCGGAGTGAAGGACGAGGAACCGGCGCCGCCTCTGCCCGTCGCGCGGGCCGCGCGGGAAGGCTCGGACGAGCGTCTTGAAGACGCGGAAGGCGTTGCGGAAGCCCGTCCCGCGCAGCTCCATGGCCCTCTCGAAGTCCCGCGAGCGGATCGCCTCTCCCACTGCACGCGCCTTCTCGACGTTCTCCATCAGCGGCACGCGGGTAATCCGGTTCTCGCGCAGGCCGATGAGACACGGGACCTCGTCGGGACCGTACCGCAGGATCTCCTCCACCGCGGCCACGCCGAGAAGGGTCCCCATGATCCGGTCGAAAGCGCTCGGCGGCCCGCCCCGCTGGACGTGACCGAGGACCGTTGTCCGGGTGTCGGTCCCGAGCCTCTCCTCGAGGAGCTTGCGGATCCGCTCGGCTTCGATCGGCCGGCCGTGGCGATCGGCGGCCCCTTCGGCGAGGATGACCGTCGAGTGGCGACGGCCCGCCCGCCTCCCCTCGGCGAGAACCGCGCACATCTTCTCTTCCCAGTCGTCTCCGTCGGGCGGGGCCTCCGGGATGAGAACCCATCCCGCACCCGTCGCGAGCGCGCTCATGAGCGCGAGATATCCGCAGTGGCGCCCCATCACCTCGACGACGAACGTCCGCTGGTGGCTCGCCGCGGTCGAGACGAGAGCGTCGACCGCCTCGACGACCCGGTGGAGCGCCGTGTCGGCACCGATCGTCATGTCGGTGCCGGGCATGTCGTTGTCGATCGAGCCGACGAGGCCGACGAGGGCCAGCGGCGCGGCGGCCCTGGCCGTCTCGGGGGGCAGATCCCCCTTTTCCGCGAGCTCCTTCAGGAGGCCGGGCCATTCCCGGCGAAAGAGGTCGGCCCCCGTCAGGGAGCCGTCTCCGCCGACGACGATCAGGGCGTCGATCCGCTCCCGCGCCACGTTCCGCGCCGCGGCGAGCCTCCCTTCCCGGGTCCGGAACGCCGAGCAGCGGGCGGTTCCGATGACGGTCCCTCCCTTCGGGAGGATCCCCCCGACGTCGTTCCATCCCATTCGGCAGATCCGGTGTCCGCCCTCGACCAGACCCTGGAAACCTTCCTGGACGGCGAAGATCTCGAGCCCCTTCTCGAGGGCCGCCCGGACCGCCGCCCTCACGACGGCGTTCATCCCGGGGGCATCGCCTCCGCTCGTCAGGATCGCCACGCGCCGGGGTCTCTCGCTTGCCATTCCGATCTCCTCGAGGCCCGGGTCGACAGACGCGGCCCCCCCCCGGGGATTCTAGGGTCCGGAAGTGGCCGTGCGGGCGGAGGCGGTTACGACGGCTTCACGATTCCGGAACCGGGAGATCCGGTTTCGGCTCGCCGAGCGAAAAGCCCTGGGCGTACTCCACACCGAGCCCGCGGAGGATCGCGACCGACCCGACGTTCTCGACCTGCTCGGCAATCGTCTCCTTGCCGAGGGTGTGGGCCACGGTGTCGATCGCCTTGACGAGCGCCTGGTTCGCAAGGTTCGTGTCGAGGTCCCGGATGAAAGAGCCGTCAATCTTCACGTAGTCGGCCGGAAGGCTCTGCAGGTACGAGAACGACGAGAAACCGATGCCGAAGTCGTCGAGAGCGAATCGGCAGCCCAGGTCCCTGAGGCGCCGCATCCACTCCCGCGCCGCGACCATGTCCCTCACGGCGGTCGTCTCGGTCACCTCGAACGCGAGACGGCCGGGACCGATTCCGCTCTCCCGTATCTGCTCCTCGATCGAGAGGAGGTGCCCCTCCTCGCCGAGGCTCGCGCCCGAAAGGTTTACGAAGATCTCCACGTTCTCCCGCGCCTTGAGGAGCTCGAGCACCTGGTCGACGACCCAGGTGTCGACCTGCGGGAGAAGCCCGAACTGCTCGGCGGCAGGCAGGAATACCCCCGGAGCCACCAGCGCCCCGGTGTCGTCGCGAAGCCTCAGAAGCGCCTCGAAGTGCGCGGCCCGACCCGTCGTGAGGCGGAAGATCGGCTGGAAGGCGAGGACGAAGCGCTTGTCGCGAAGAGCGTCCTTGACCCGCGAGGCCCAGACGCTCGCCTCCGAAAGAGGCGTCGGCGAGGTCGAAGCGTCGACGAGGACGACCCGGTTCCGGCCCCGCTCCTTTGCCGAATAGAGCGCGGAATCGGCAAGGGCCAGAAGTGCGGCGGCGGTGAGACGACCGTCGATCGGGACGACCCCCACGCTGGCCCCGAGGTCGAATCGACGGCC
>DIAY01000176.1:5283-5472 GCA_002414905.1 Holophagales bacterium UBA5066
ACGGTGTCGCCCGCGGCGTGCCCGAGGGTGTCGTTCACGACCTTGAAGTGATCCAGGTCGAGGAGAACGAGCGACCCGGGCGTGCCGCGGCGCGCCCTCGCGACGACGCGCTCGAGGCTCTCCTCGACCGATCGGCGGTTCCCCAGGTCCGTGAGCGGGTCGTGCAGGGCCTGTCTCTTATACACATCT
>DIAY01000074.1 GCA_002414905.1 Holophagales bacterium UBA5066
CCGAGGCGAGCGCGCCGGTGTGGGTACCGGTCCCGGTTCAGGAGCAGACGATTCTCGCGGTCGAGGCTCCGAGGCCACCCGCAACGACGATGGCCCCGCCGGCCGTCGAGCTTTCCGCTCCCGTCGCGAATGGTCCCGTTCCTTCCGCGGCAGTCTCCGCCGCCGACCTGCAGGCGCTGATGCTCGCCGTCGTCGCCGAGAAGACGGGTTACCCGGCCGACATGCTGAACCTCGGGATGGACCTCGAGGGAGACCTCGGAATCGACTCGATCAAGAGGGTCGAGATCCTGTCGGCCGTGGCCGACCAGGTGCCGAACCTGCGATCGGTGGACATGGGGCACATGGGGTCGCTGCGCACTCTCGGCGCGATCGTGGAATACATGAAGGGCCTCGGTCCGCAGGAACAGGCGCCTCCCCCGGCAAAGCGGGCGGCGGTTCCCGATGCCGACCTGCAGGCGCTGATGCTCGCGGTCGTCGCGGAGAAGACGGGCTATCCGGCCGACATGCTCAACCTCGGGATGGATCTTGAGGGAGACCTCGGGATCGACTCGATCAAGAGGGTCGAGATCCTGTCCGCCGTGGCGGACCAGGTGCCGGACCTGCGGTCGGTGGACATGGGGCACATGGGGTCGCTGCGCACCCTCGGCGCGATCGTGGACTACATGAAGGGCCTCGGGCAGCCGGGGCAGGCCACGCCCGAGGCGGCACCCGCGGCGAATGCCGCGCAGTCCCCGGCGCCCAACGCCAAGGCCGCTCCGCCCCTGGGCCGTTTCGTCCTGGAGCGGATCGCGGCCCCGGGCACCGGTCTCGCCCAGCCCGGCCTCCTGGGTGGCGGCGAGGTCTGGGTGACGGGCTCGGTCGAGCTGGACGAGCCTCTGGCCGCGGAACTGCGCACCCGCGGCGTGAATGCGAAGGCTGCGTCGAGCCTCCCCTCCGGAGCGACGGCCTGCGTCTACCTCGGCGGCCTGCGGGACGTCGCGAACGTCGACGAGGCGATCGCCGTGAACCGCGATGCGTTCGCCGTCGCGCGGACGCTGGCGGTTCGGCTCGAAAAGGAGCGCGGGCTCTTCGTGACGGTCCAGGACACGGGAGCCGCCTTCGGGACGGCCCCAATGGACCCGCGGCGGGCGTGGCTCGCGGGACTGCCGGCCCTCGTGAAGACGGCGGCTCAGGAATGGCCCAGCGCGTCGCTGAAGGCCGTGGATCTCGAGCGGGGAGACCGTGGGCCGGAAGCGCTCGCGAAGGCCCTGGCGACCGAGCTGCTCGAAGGGGGCGGCGAGGCGGAGGTGGCTCTGCCCGCGGCTGGAGGCCGGTTCACGCTTCAGAGCGTGGCCCGAACCGTCGTGACGGGCGCGCCGGTGATCGGCACCGGAGACGTCGTCGTCGTGTCGGGCGGCGCCCGGGGCGTGACAGCCGCGTGCGTCGAGGAATGGGCGCGCCAGAGCGGTGCGCGCTTCGTTCTCCTCGGCAGGACGCCCCTTTCCGAGGAGCCCGCCTGCTGTGCCGGTGTCGCGGACGAGGCGGGGCTGAAAAAGACGCTTCTCACCGAGGCCCGGAGCCAGGGCCGAAGCCCTTCGCCGTCCGAGCTCGGAGCAGAGGTCCACGACGTGCTCTCCAACCGGGAGATCCGCCGAACCCTCGCGGCCATCGGGGCCGCGGGGGGCGAGGCGCGGTACGAGGCCGTGAGCGTCGGCGACGCCGGGGCGCTGAACGAGGTTCTCTCCCGCGTCCGCTCCGAGTGGGGGCCCGTCGCCGGGCTGGTCCACGCCGCGGGTGTCCTGGCCGACCGGAGCATCGCGCAGAAGACTGACGAGCAGTTCGACCGGGTCTTCGACACGAAGGTGAGGGGGCTCCTCGCGCTCCTCTCCGCCACTGCCGCCGACCCGCTGAAGCTCCTCTGCGTCTTCTCGTCAGTCTCGGCCCGCTGCGGCAACAACGGCCAGGCTGACTACGCCATGGCGAACGAGGTCCTCGCGAAGGTCGCGTGGGCCGAGTCCCGCCGTCGCCCAGAGGTTCTCGTGAAGTCGTTCGGCTGGGGGCCGTGGGAAGGCGGGATGGTCACGCCCCAGCTGAAGGAGCGATTCGCCGCGCTCGGCGTCCCGATGATCCCGCTCGCCGTGGGCGCGCGGATGTTCGTCGACGAGATCTGCGGCGCACAGCGGGCGGAGTTGGAGCTCGTCCTCGGGGGAGAGCCGAAAGCGGAGGCGCTCCTTTTTGCCGGGGCCGAGGCGCGGGTCCAGGAGCTCGAGCTGAACGTGCGACGGGGGAGCCACGGCTATCTCGAAGGGCACTCGATCAAGGGAATGCCCGTCGTACCGGTGGTGCTCGCCGCCGAGTGGCTCTCTCGCGCGGCGCGCTCGTTCCGGCCCGGCCTGGCGCTCGCCGCCCTGCACGACCTCAAGGTCCTCAAGGGAATCCGGCTCGGAGGGTTCGACAACGGCGGCGACCGGTTCGTCATCCAGGCGCGGCAGATTCCGAGCGGTAATGGAGCGCAGCTGCAGCTCGACGTTCGCAGCTCGTCGGGGACGCACCACTACAGCGCCCGGGCCGAGATGCTTGCAGAGCTCGAAGTCCCGGGTCCCCATGAGTCCCAGCTCGAGCTCGGGGAGTGGTCCGGAGAGCCGATCTATCGCGATCTCCTGTTTCACCGTGGGGCCTTTGAGCTGATCGAGCAGATGAACGGGATCTCCGACCACGGGGCCG
>DIAY01000112.1:0-383 GCA_002414905.1 Holophagales bacterium UBA5066
TCGGGCTCCTTGCGCAGGCGCATCTCGTGGATCACGTCCGTCACGTCGTTCACCACGACCGGCCCGCGCTGCGGGTTGCGCGCTTCCCGCCGGAACCGGCCCAGGATCGACGCGACGAGGAGGTCCCTCTTCTCGTCGACGCCGAAGGCGTAGTGGAGGCTCGCCGAGCCGCGGATCAGCTCGGGGAGCTTCTTCTCCAGATCGGAGAGCGGCCACGCCGCGTCGGCGCCGTGGACCTTCACGGCACCCTTCGTCCCCGCGCGCCGCCCGTTCCACGTCTCGCGCTCGCGGTCCCTCGGCCGCACGAAGAGAAAGTACGCCCGCGCCCCCGCGTCGAGGACAGCGACCGTCTCCGGCTCGCCGAACCCGGTCAGGTAGAAGAG
>DIAY01000112.1:570-6149 GCA_002414905.1 Holophagales bacterium UBA5066
CCTTCCGGGAGAACGCCTCGGTCCTCCGGATACTGGCCGCCCTCTTCGTCGTTACCGGTGCGGTCGGGCTCCTTGCCGAGCAGTCATTCGAGCGGATGCTCGGGACCCTTCTCGGAACGAGCACCCCGGCAGGGGCCGTGGTGCTTGCCGTCTACTTCGGCGGGTTGACGATTGGTTCAGCTTCCTACCGCCGTCTCTCCGGCTTCTGCACCCTGAGCCCGCTTCGGACCTACGCCTTGATCGAAGCGGGCGTCGGTGCGTGGGCCCTCGCACTCTTCCTCGGCTTCGACCTGTTGCCGAAGGTCTTCTCCCCGCTTCTGGCCCTGGGGTCGGAAGTGCCTTTGGCCCTGGCGCTCCTCCGCGGCATCGTGGCGCTCGCATGGATCTTTCCGCCGACGTTTCTGATGGGGGCCTCGTTTCCAGCGATCGTCGACGCGCTCGAGGCGCTGAGGGTGCCGAGGCCAGGCACCACAATGGCAAGCTTCTACTCGTTGAACGTTGCCGGAGCCGTCGCCGCAGCTGCCGCTGGCCCCTACCTGTTCTTCCCCCTCCTTGGACTGGACGGCACGCTCCTCACCGCCGGAGCACTGGACTTCTTCGTCGCCGCCGCCGCGTGGCGCCTCGATCGTCGGGATCCCACGAGCCGAGCCTTCGCCCCGGCCGTGGAACGGCTGCGTCCGGCACCGACGGCCCCGTTCTCCAGGCCTGAAGCTCTGCTCATCGCCGTCGCAGGGATCTCAGGCTTCCTCTTCTTCTCACTCGAGGTCCTCTGGATTCACCTCCTGCAGATCGTGATCGGCAATAGCGTCTTCGCGTTCGCCGCGATGCTCTTCACGGTCCTTGCGGGTCTGGGGATCGGAGGCATGCTGGTCTCCCGGATCCTGCCGACACGAACACTCCCAGTGACGGTGCCGGCCGCTCTCTGCCTCCTCTCCGCCCTCTCTCTCTCCCTGCTCCATTCGAGGTGGCCACTGATCCCGGCGAGATTCGTGAGATGGGGAGGCCTCGTAACGACTTTCGCCGGAGGCGAGGCCGCCCGCTGGACCGAGGTCCTTCTCCAGATCGGTCCGACCGCCGTCGTGCTGGGAGCTCTTTACCCGTGCCTCTTCCGGCTGGATATCTTCCCGGGGCACGATCGTGCGGCCACCGCTGGACGTCTCGGGGCTGCCAACGCAGCGGGGTGTGTTCTCGGGGCGCTCACAGCAGCCTTCCTCCTGCTCTCACGGCTTGGCTCCGAGGCGTCGCTCCTTGCCATCACCGGCGCCTACGCGCTCTGTGGGGGAGCCCTCCTCCTCGTGGCGCCACCCGGACGTACCCGTGTCTTCACGGGCTTAGCGACGCTCGCCGTCCTCGCCGTGACCGCAAGCCGCCCGGCCTGGGATCTCCTTGCACTGACGTCGGGTCAGCACGTCTACTTAAGACCCGGACACGTCGGGCCCGCCTCGAGGCTCCTTTCGTTCCACGAGGACGCCAGTGGCGGAGCCACCACGGTCGTCGCGGACCCCGTTGGTGCCGGTCGGTTCCGCCGGACACTCCTGACGAACGGCAAGTTCCAAGGGAACGACACCGGGGAGGTGCTCGCTCAGACGGCTGTCGCTCTCCTCCCCATTCTGCACGCACCCGGCTTCGACTCCGCCCTCGTGATCGGGCTGGGAACCGGGCGCTCCGCGGCAATCCCGGCGCTCCTCGGCTACAGGAATGTCGACATCGCCGAGATCGCGCCGGGAATCGTCGAGGCCGCCCGTACCAGCTTCGCAGAGATAAACGCCTCCGTCCTCGACAGACCAAACGTACGGCTCCTCATCGAGGACGGTCGGAACGCCCTCCTCCTGCGGCCCTCCACCTACGATCTCGTGTCGATGGAGGTCTCCAGCGTCTGGTTCGCCGGCTCGACGAACCTCTACAGCCGTGAGTTCTACGAGGTGGTGCGCAACCGCCTGCGCCCGGGGGGAGTCTTCCAGCAGTGGATTCAGGTCCACCACATCGGCCGACAGGAGTTACTCGGCGTCCTCGCCACCGTGCATGACGTCTTCCCGCACGTGACCTTCTGGTTCTTCGGCGGGCAGGGGATTATCGTAGCGAGCCCGGAGCCACTTCTCGTCAGGACCGCGGCGCTCGCCCGCTTCCGGACGGCCTACGAATCGCTCGGTTTCCCACCCGAACGGGCTGCTGAAGTCCTGAAGACCATCCTCTCCTCCCGGCTTCTGTCGGCAGGCGACACCGACGCCCTCGCTCGCCGCCCGGGTCTGGCGCGCAACACCGACCGGAATCGGTGGCTCGAATACGCCACACCCCGCTATAACCTCGATCGGAACGACCACGTCAGCGAGAACGTTCGCGCCCTCGCCTCTCTTTCCTCATTCCAGCCGCACGAGGTCGAGACCGGGGCGCCAGGCGATCCGCTCGTCGCGATCGCCCGGGAGATCAGCCGAAGCGATTTTCTGAGGTTCTTCGGTCTTCCGGACCTTTTTGCCGCTGGACAATCGAGATTGCCGCCTGCCGGCGGTTCCGAATTCGCTCCTCCCAGGCGAGGAGAAGGTCCGAAAGTACAAGCGCCAGGCCCGCGGTAGCCCAACCCGCCACGACGTCGACGGCGTAGTGGTATCTCAGGTAGAGCGTCGCCACCCAGTTACCCACGACGAGGGGAAGGACGGCCACCGCGAGCCTCCACGATTTCCGAGCGGCCACCCATAGGACGACTGAGGAGATACCGACGTGAAGGCTCGGAAAA
Organism: Holophagales bacterium UBA5066; assembly: GCA_002414905.1. Taxonomy (GTDB): domain Bacteria; phylum Acidobacteriota; class Thermoanaerobaculia; order UBA5066; family UBA5066; genus UBA5066. Next base: position 3,302 of record DIAY01000112.1, read on the forward strand.
GCATCGCGCGGTGCCCGGGCCGCGTCGAGCAGGCCGGTGATCGGTTCGAAGAAGGAACCCGCGAGGTCCACCCTGAAGAGACCCGCGAATGCAACGGCCGGACCCGCAGCGGGAACGACGAGGTAGCCGATCGAGCCAATGAATCCTGCCAGCAGTACCGAGAGGAGCAGGAAGCGGAAGAGGCGACGCTCCCGTCGGTAGAGCCAGATAGCGAGCGCCGGCGGCAGGATGAGGTGGAGGAAGTAGCAGACGGCGAGAGTATCGGTAAGCCAGGGCGTGACCCATTGTTCCATCGTCACAGATGGAGTCTCTCCAAAAAAGAAGCGATCGAGCCGGAGGAGTTCTCTGTCCTGGTCGGCTCCGAGTAGGGATCCGACCAGGTTCAGACGGAAGCTCGCGTAGGTCACGGAGAAGACGAGAAACGGCAGGAAATCCCGGACCACGCCCGCAGACTCCGCGAGAGCCGCGATTGGACCTGTTTCGTCTGGCCCGATGGCGTAGCGGAGGGCTACGAGGAACACGAGAATCGCGAGGGGTGCAACGAGAAAGGACATCTCCCAGAAGCTCTCCTCGCCGAGGAGAAGCGACATGTCTCCCCGACGCAGGAGAGCCAATCCCCCGAAGCCGAGGAGGAACAACGCCGCGACAGCGTCCTCGACCCTGAGCTCAGCGGATTCGGAGGATGATGAATTCATGATCTGCAGGCAGCGCCATAGGGTCAGCGGCGGCGTTTTTGAGGGCTGCGAGCGCCGCCGTGTCTCCACTTCGCATTCTGCGGCCGGATTCTTCTATGAGACGCAGGGCTCCCCGGCGGTCCCCGGCTTCCAGGGAGAGGCGCACGAGCTGGTAGAGGGGGGGAAAGAAGCTCGGATCGGCTCTCAAACTCGCCTCGTACAAAGCCTCGGCAGCCGCGCGATCCTTGCGATGCTCTGCCAGACGGCCGAGCAGGTAGTCGCGAAGGAACCGCGTCTGCTCAGTATCGACCACACGTAGAGTCCGTTCCGCCTCCGCCCATCTGCCCGCGTAGTACCGACAGACGCCGAGCGTGAAGACGATCTCTGGCGACGTACGGACCTTTCCATTCGCTCCCTCCCGGAGGCCTTCGATGAGGAGCGCCTCGGCCTCCCTGTATTCCCTGATCGCGATAAGGGCCTCCGCCCAGCGTTGCCGCGTACGAAGAGACGGCTCCCCCCCCAGCTCTCTGTAGGTCGACCAACGGAAGACGGCGTCGTTCCAACGGCCTTCGAGGTGGGCGTCGAGCGCCCCTACGAGGAATACGGAGCGGACGGCGAACGGACCCGCCAGCGCGACCCCCCCAGCGACGATCGTGACGAACGCGGCCTTCGCGGCAAGCCTGTTTCGACCTGCCAGCCCGTCGTGCAGCGCGCGTCCGGCAACAAGGATGACGGAAGCCCAGAGGAGCAGCGGCACGAAGCGCGACAGGCCGAGGCTGAAGATGATCACGCCGTCCTCACTGCAAGAGTCTATCCGGGCAAAAACAAGCCCCGTGAGACGATTCCCTCGATGGAGAACATCCGCATCGTCCGCCGCCTCGCGGCCCTCTACCCCGCCGAAACCGCATCACGCCTGAAGCGCGCGGTGATCGAGGGACAGGTGACGGTGAGCGGCGCCGTCGTCGACGACCCGGGCGCGCTCGTCACGGGGACGGACGCCGTCGTCTTCGACCCGAACCGGAAGATCCGCCGGAAGGTCGACACGTCGCTGACGATCCTCTACGAGGACGACGACTCGGTGGCCGTCGTGAAGCCGGCCGGGCTGCTGACTCATCCAACGGAGGCGAAGGAGAAGGACTCGCTCCTCTCTCGCGTCTCGTCGAGGGCTGCAAAGACGGGGAAGGGGCGGGCGTACATCGGCGTCGTCCACCGCCTCGACAAGGAGACGTCCGGGGCCCTCGTCTTCGCCCGGAGCCGCAAGGGGCTCGTGAGCCTTCAGGCGCAGCTGCGTGCGCACACGGTGGACCGCCGCTATGTAGCCGTCGTCGAGGGGAACCTCGAGGGAGAGAAGGGGACGTTCGACTGGTCGATCCTCGAGGAGGGCGAGCGGCGCAAGCGCGTGGCCCGAGAGGGCGAGACGGGGATCAAGGCCATCACCGACTGGAAGGTCCTCGAGAGGTTCGGCATTGCGACCCTCGTCGAGGCGAGGCTTCGGACCGGGCGGACGCACCAGATCCGCATCCACTTCTCTCACGCCGGGCACCCGCTCGTCGGCGACCAGGTCTACCGCGACCCGAAGAAGCCGCCGTTCCCGATCCCGTTCAAGCGTCAGGCGCTCCACGCCGGGCATCTCGGGTGGGAGAAACCCGACGGAGGGAAGGTCTCGGTCTCGACGCCGCCCGCGAGGGACTTCGAGGAGCTCCTCTCCGCGCTCCGGAAGCGCAAAGAAAAAGCCGGGCGGCCCGGTAGACCCGGAGCGCCCGGCCCTTCGAAGAAACGCTGAGCGACTACTCGAGGACGACGAGGACGACGCGGCGGTTCGCGGCGCGGGCCTTGCTGCCCTTGCCCGGATCGGCCGGGAGCGTATCGCCGTAGGAGATGGTGGCCATCCGCTGGATCGGGAGCTGGTGCTTGCGCGCCAGGTAGCGGCGAACGGCTTCGGCCCGCTTCTCGCCAAGGGCATCGTTGATCTCGGCGGTGCCGGTCGAGTCGGTGTGGCCCTGGATCTCCATCCAGACGGGGCGCTTCAGGTCCTTCACCTTCGCGGCGAACTCGTCGAGGGCAGCCTTGGCATCGGCGTTCAGCTCGGCGGAGCCGGTCCTGAACTTGATGCGGTCTTCACTGAAGGTCTGCTCGAAGACGATCTTCCCCTTGGCGAGGATTCCGGCTTCCTG
>DIAY01000239.1:0-7638 GCA_002414905.1 Holophagales bacterium UBA5066
CGTCGTCGTCGACCGGCAGGAGCCGCCGAACCTCGTCCTGCGCGCCGACCCGTCCGACCTCCGGCCGCCGGAGGCCGCTCTCGTCGGCATCCTCTTCGGCGACCGCGGCTCACTGCCACTGGCCCAGGCCCGGGAGACGGCCGCGCGGCTCGGCCGGCGGCTCGACGAGGCCGTCGAAGCGGCGTTCAGCAGTGAGGCGCTGGCCTGGGTCGGGGAAGCCGATCGCTTCGCCGCGGCTCGCCCGGAACGGGGGCGCGACGTCTCAGAGGTGACCCCTGTCGCCTTCGTCGTAGGCCTCGTACCGCTCGCGTTCGTAAACGCCGGTCTCGGGATGAAGGTGGCCGGCGTTGCGGCGGTACTCGCCGTCGCCGCGGCGGTCTTCTTCGCCGCGCGGAAGGTCCGGGACGCGGGCTTCGGGGCCCTCTCGGCCCTCGTCCCGGCGGCGGTGTCGCTTCCTCTGGCGGCGGTTCTCCTGGCCTTCTCCTGGCTCGATCCGGAGCCGAGGACCGACGCGTTCCGGGCGCTCTTCCTGTCGGCGACGGCCATCCTCGTCGTGAGAACCGGCTTCGTCGGCGCCAGGCCGGGGGCGAAACGGGAGATGGCTCCCATACGGGTCTGGGCCCTCGAGCAGAAGGAGGCGCTGGGCGAGCGGCTCCTCCGTGGCGGGGGCGAAGTGGAGCCGGGCGAGGCGCCGTGGTTCCGGGCCGCCGGGCTTGCGGTCTCGCTCTCGGAGCCCGGTGTCCCGAAGGACGACCTGGACGAAGTGCTGGGCGTTCCGTCGGGAGAAGCCGGCTGAAGCCAGGTGTCTGCCGGCGGCGCGCGGGGTCCTGCGGCCTCACTCCGAGCGAGCTTCCCCTTCACGCCGTGGATGTCGAGCAATTACTCCACGTTCTCTATCGTCGAGAGGGACGGGAAGGGGAAGTCCCCCGGAACATGGTCGGTTGTTCAGGACAACGGGGCAGGGTCTCGATTCGGGGCGGGTCAGCCGGCTATCGCTTGACTCTCCACTGGCCTCCTTCGAATACGAACGGGATTCCGACTGTGGTCGACGTCGACTGGACGGTCCCCGGCTCCTTCGAAGTGCTCTCGACGGTGACGATGTTGAGGGTCGCAAGGTTGTCGTTCTCGATGATCAGGATGCCCCCGGAGCGAACCCCGGCCGCGAGCGCAGCCTTCTTCGGGATGGTCTTCTTGTAGTAAGCGACGATCTCCTTTCGCTCGCTCTCGGGTTCTGTCTTCCAGGCGTCCTGCGACTTGGTAGAGGAGAGCTTCAGGAACGCCTCGGGCTTGCCGGAATGGACCGCGTCGGCGTACTCGAGGGCTAGCGCGTAGATCGGGTGCTTCAGGATCTCCTCGCCCTCGATGCGGACCTCCTTGCCGGGGGCCGGCGCCCCGGCCATCACCATGGGGCCCACCGAGGTGTACCACTTGCCCGATTCGAGGGTGAACATCGCCGCGACCTCTCCGCCGTCGCCGTAGGGCGATTCGAGGCTGGCCCCTTGCGGGAAAACGGTGAGAACTCCTCCCTTGCGAATCGCGTCGGCAAGGACCTTCGGGTCGGGGGCGCGTTCCTTCCCCCGTTTGGCCATGTCCGCGCGCCCCGATGCCGATTCCTTCTTCCACTCCGCCTGGTCGGCGGCAGTCTTCAGGCGAATGAAGTCCTCGAACTTTCCCGCGGCGAGAAGCTCGGCTGCACGGATGGCCAGCTTTCCGGCGGGGTGAGCCAGGATCGCCTCGCCCTTGATGAGGGTCGGTGCCTGCGCCAAGACCGTTGTGGTCGGGGTGATCCCGACGAAGAGCAGCGCGAGGGCCGCCACGAGCGTCCGTTGAGTTCGCATCAGATTCTCCTTTGGGGCAATGATAAACGGTCTCAAACGGGCGCTCAGCGCGCGAGGCGGATTCCTTTCGCGAGAGGCGTGAGCGTCAGGACCTGCGGCAGGTGAGCCCCCTCCACCCAGACGATTCGCTGCCGGCGGAGGTCCGCACGGAGGCGGGAGGCGGCAATGTGAAACTCCGCTGGCGTCGCGACCGTCGTCGTCGCGTTCCAACTTCCCGCCTCCGGTGACGCCGTTTTGCCGATCGACCAGACGAAGAGAGGAACGCGCAAGGCTGAAAGGAACCGCGCCGCCTCGCCGGACTGAAGGTCGCTGCCGTCCTCGACGCCTGGCCCGAGAAGCAGGACGACGGCCCGCCTGCGTTCCCGCCCGGCGGAGGCGAGGCCGGCCGCGGCAACCGCGTCGGCGACTCGCTGCATGGTCCCGGGCCAGGGCTTGAGCTGCAGACCCTTCGTCAGGGTCAGGCCAATGGCGTCCCACCTTCGCTCGAACCAGGCTGTCGCCGCATAGGTGCTCGAATCGATCGTCGAATCGTCGCCCGTCCGGCCGACGGGCACGAGGAATCGAAACCGGAGGTCTTCTCCGGAGGGCTCGTGCGAAGGGGCGCCGCTACTCGCGAATATGCGCTTCAGCTTCTCGAACGCGCTCCCCTCGCAGACGAAGACGACGTCGAACCCTCCCTCCTCGACGGCGGCAACGCGGAGGCCGACTCCATTCTTCTCGAGCCAGCCCGCGAGCCCTTCCGGAGATGGGAGCTTCATTCCTTTCTCGAGGACGACGGGAACGGCCGTCAGCGACGGCGAGTCGGTCCACGGACGAGTCCCGCCGACGACGGTCTCGGTCACGGCGTTGATGTTCCCGCCACACTCCACGCTGGCACGGAGAATCTGAGTCCGGCTCGTGTCCCTGACCGGAATTTCAATTCGGGAAGGGTCGGGAGCCGGGAGGTTTCGGCCGTCGAGGGTCACCTCGACAGGCCCGGTCACACCTGACGTCGGGCAGTTCCACGTCAGGCGGGCGATGAGACTCCGCTCTGTGCCGCCCCGCTCCACGATCAGACGCATCTCCGCATTTCCACGCGACCTGTTGATCCACTGTCTCGCACGGCCCAGCTCCTTGCCCCCCGCGTCGTATCCGACGGCGACGAGCTCGTGTGGCGCGGGTTCCCATTCGAGGTCGACGGGTGCGGCGAAAGGCGCCTTCAGCTCGGCGACCTGTCTGCCGTCGAGCACGAGATCGACCCTGTCGACGCCGCCCGACGCCCGGATCTCGACGTTGAGGACGCCGTAGACGAGCCCGAAGCAGAGAGTGGCGAACGAGATCACGCGGTTCCTTTCCTTCCGTTGCGACCCGCGGGGAGTCGCCGCTCGCGCGCTCGGCGTTCGTGGCGAGCCGCGCTCATGGCGTCAGCCGGATCCCGTGCGCGAGACGAGAGAGTACGACCTCGTGAGGCAGGTGTGCGCCTTCCAACCAGACGATCCTCTGGCGTTCGACCTCTCCCAGTACGCGGCGAACGGCATCGTCGAACTCCCGGTGCTGGTTGGCAGAAATCAGTGTTTCGGCCTTCCATCGCAGCGCCTCGGGAGAGCGCTTCCCAATCGACCAGACCTGGAGAGGAACGCCCAGACGCCGGAGGAAGCTCATCGCCTCATCGGGTGTCAGCAGGCTCCCGTCCTTCGCCGTGGGACCGAGGAGAAGAACGACCGCCCGCTTCCGGTTCGCCTCGGCCGCCGCGAGGCCCGCTACGACGACTGCGTCTGCGAGCCGTTGGCCGTCCCGGGTCCAGCCGGGCCATTCGAGAAGCCATCCCGCAATCCGGCCAATACTGCTTCTCTTCCGCGAGAGCCACGGCGTCGATTGATAGGCGTTCGTGACCATTTCGGTCTGCGAGGTCAGCCGTCCGACAGGCCAGAGGAATCGAAAACGAAGGTCCTCTCCTTTGAACCGCATGCCGATTCGAAGGTTTGCGGCGGTCTCTGCATCGTTCGGGGATTCCCGCCGGAACGCCTGCTTGAGCCCCGCCCGGGCGCTCCCCTCCGCGACGAAGACGACGTCGGTCCCCCCTGCCTCGACCGCCGCGACTTCAAGCGGCACCCCGTTCTCCTCGAACCATCCGGCAAGGCCCTCGACAGGCGGGAGCGACGTTTTCTTTTCGGGCTCGACCGCCACCGCCGTCAGCTCCGTGTGCACCTCGACCGTCCTCGAGCCGCCGAAGATCAGCTCAGCCGTCGCGGAGACGCCCTTCCCGAATTCCAGGACCGCCTTCAGGAAGTGGACCTGGGCCGGCTCGTGGGCGGGCAGCTCGATGCGCGTGGGGTCGGTCACCGGGATCGGTGACCCGTCGAACGTCGCCGCGACGGAGGCCGGCACTTCCCGCGCGAGGGCGCGCCACCTCAACCGCGCCACCCTTCCCGTACCTCCCCGTCCCCCCTCGAGCGCGAGGCTCGCCTCGGCCGTCGGACGCGGGCGGTTGATCCACTGCCGCGCCCTGTCGAGCTCCTTCCCCTTCGTGTCGAAGGCGATCGCCACGAGCTCGTGTGGAGACGGCTCGCACCCGATGTCGAGCGGCGTCGTGAAGGGATCGTGCAGCTGGGCGACTCGCTTCCCGTCGAGGAGGAGATCGACCCGATCGACGCCGACGGCCGCCATGAGCTGCACATTGACGATTCCGATCACGAAGCCGACGAACAGGGAGGCGAACGAGATCATCAGGCCCCCGCGTACCGAATTGAGTACACCTGCCCGTCGGGCGCAAAGTGGGTGCCAGCGACCGGGCCTGCGCGCCGCCGCGGCGCAGCCCCAGCGACCTTCCGAACTCTTTTCCGGACCTTCAGCCGTTCTTCAGCCGAGATCAAACTTCCTGTCCCTGCCCCGATTCGATCCACCCACCCCGGACTGCCTCGGTTAGGATCACCCGCACCATGTTCGCGAACTCGTCCTCGCCGGCGGCGATGCCGGGCACGACTCTCCGGCCGAAGTCCGGCGGGCGCGCGAGGCTCCATCTCGACGCGACTCCAGTCCACCCCGGCGACTGGCTCTCGGGCGTAGTGGAGGTCCCGGAGCGGTTTCACGGTGCCGACATCCGGCTCTACGTGGAGTGCGTCCATACCTCCAATGGGCTTTCTTCGGCACCAGGGAGCGCCAGCATGAACAAGAGCTTCCGCTGGTACGCGATCCACCTCCTCGACGGAATGCGGCTGGAACGCCAGGCCGGCAAGGTCTTCATCCCGGTTGGGGTGAGGCTTTCCGCCGACGCGCCTCCGACGTCCGACGACAAGCGGAAGAGGCAGCGCGTGGACTGGATTCTCCGCGTGCAGGCAATCCGCCCCGGTGCGAACTACAAGCTGCTCTTCGAGACGGAGTTCGAAGTTGTCGTCGAGCCTGCTGACGCGGCCGCTCCGCCGGCACCCGAAACGCCGCCGCGCTCGATGCCGCTGCTGATACCGGAGGACGTGGCGAAGCGCCTCGATGCCACTGTCGAGCAGGCCGGCGACGCCCTCCTGATCCGCTTCCCGTTTCCCACCGGGGCGGCGACGACGACCTTCATCGCTGCGACCGTCTTCGTGGCCAACGCTCTTGCCTACGTAGTGCCTGGCCTGCCGTGGGACCGCCCGCTCCACTCGGATGCCCACCTCGCCATCGGCGTCGTGAGCGGGTTGGTGGGAGCCGTCTTTCTCTTGATGCTCCTCTCGACGGCCCGCGCCGTCGAGGTACGACCCGAAAGCGTGCGCATCCCCAGGGGCATCCTCGGGATCGGCTTCCACACGGGCGTGGCGACGCGCGACGTGGAGGCGGTCCTGGAGAACCCGTTCCTCCAGCCCTGGGCGAACCCGAAGTACTACGGCGTCGCGCTGCGTCTAAAAAACGGCGCCCCGTACAACACGGCGACCCGGATGCGCGACCCCGCCAGCGCTCGGGCGCTCGCGAACTTGCTCTCGTCCGTGCTCTCGCGGCGATAGGCGCGGAAGCGGCTACGCTCGCGGCTTCCAGTAACCGTGGAAGCTGATCGGCACGTGGTGCTCGAGGAGGACGCGGGCGAGAGGCCCGTCCTCGACGCGGGCCGCGTCGAGGACCGCGAGGGAGCTCTTGTGCCTGTCGCTGTCGTAGAGCTCGACGAGGAGCCAGCCGGCGTCTTCCCCCGTTCGCCCCGGATCGGGGACGAAGACCGGCTCGCTGGTGAAGACGCGGTCACCGAAGTCGTACTCCAAGCAGCTCCCGCTCTCGAAGTCGATCCGTGCCACGGCGTTCCAGAAGAACTGCCGCGGCCGCGCGCTCGCCACGAAGCCCCGCCGATTCCGGCGGCCGAGGAGCCGGTCGTCGATCCGCGGCCACTCGAAGTTCCCGACCACGACGACCTCGTTCGTCGCCCGCGTCGCGCCCGGGGCTATACGGATGCGTCGGACGGAGCCCGGGTACTCGAACTGCCCGGGCCGGCCCTCCATGACCGCGAGGGTAAGCGGGTCGGGACCGATGAAGTGATCGGGGTTCTCGTAGCCGACGAAGTCGAGAACGAGCTCGTCCCCCTCCTCGTGCCCGTTGAACGAGTGCCACATGAACGACGCTTCGGTTTCGACGAACCGCGGGGTGATTCCCCCGCCGCGGCGATCTCTCGGGAGGATCATGAGGAGGCTTCCGTCAGCCCCGTTCCAGCGGAGCGAGTCGACGATGCTGCGCAGGCCCAGGAGGAGCCCCCAAACCTCGATCGTCGCCGGGTGGAGGTGGAGGACGACGAAGCGCCGGGTGACGAACCAGTCGTGGAGGTAGGAGAAGCGGGGGAGAGCGTATGAGTCGTGCCCGGCGAGGGAGCCGTCGGCGGCGAACGTCGTCAGGTGGACCCTCGGGCGCCGCCCGAACTCGATGCCGAAGTGGAGCCACTCCCCCGTCTCCACGTCGATCTTGTTGTGGGCCGCGTAGAAGGTCAGATCGCGCGGGAGGCCGAAGCTCGTCTCTCCCCTCGTCCCGAGCGTGTCGGCGTCGAGCTCCCACGGGAGGCCCGTCTCGTCGAACGCGAAGACGCGGCCCCGCCGCGGCACCGCCGTGATTCCCGCCTGGCTCCGGATTTTTCTCTGGGGAAGGACGTTCGCCAGGACGCCCCCCGGCGCCTGCGTGCTGAACGTGCTCCAGACGAACTTCCCGGCCCGCTCCTCGTCGACGAACTTGTCGGTCCTTACGAATCGCACACGATATTCCACCTCGCCGTCGCCGAACCGGAACATCTGGACGAGACCGTCGCCATCCAGGAGGGAGCGCTTTCTCCGCCCGCCGCGGTCGAAGAGCCCGGGCCCGTTGCGGTAAAGCGTCCCTCGGAGCCCTTTCGGGATCTCCCCCTCGACGCGTGGCGCGTAGGCCTTCTCTTCGGTCAGGCTCTTCGCGAGCCCTCCCCACGGCTCGGCGTCGATGATCGCGGCCGTCCTGGTCGATTTGAGCGGCGGACTGACGGAGCAGCCCGGCACCGTGAGCGCCGCAGCGCCCGCGCCGAGGAGGACGAGAAGCTCCCGGCGCGTGAGGGCGTCCTCAGGGACGGAATCGGGAGCGCCCATCGCGGCGAAGAGCCTACCCCGTCGTCAGCTTCCGATACTTGATCCGGTGCGGCATGTCGGCCGCCGAGCCGAGGCGCTTGTGCCGGTCGGCCTCGTACTCCTGGTAGTTCCCCTCGTACCAGAACGTCTTCGAGTCCCCCTCGAAGGCGAGCATGTGGGTCGCGACGCGGTCGAGGAACCAGCGGTCGTGCGAGATGACGACGGCGCAGCCGGCGAAGGAGAGGAGCGCCTCCTCGAGGGCGCGCAGCGTGTCGACGTCGAGG
>DIAY01000239.1:7726-17516 GCA_002414905.1 Holophagales bacterium UBA5066
TCGAGGTCGTTCGTCGGCTCGTCCAGGAGGAGAAGGTTGCCGGCCTTCTTCACGGTGCGGGCGAGGTGGAGGCGGTTCATCTCACCGCCAGAGAGGTCACCGATCCGCTTCTGCTGGTCGGCTCCCTTGAAGTTGAACATCGAGCACCAGGCGCGGCTGCTCATCTCGCGGCGGCCGACCATGATCTTTTCCTCGCCGCCGGAGATCTCCTCCCACACCGACTTCGTCTTGTCGGGGCGGTCGCGGTTCTGGTCGACGTAGGAGGGGAAGACCGTCTCGCCCACCGTAAGGACGCCACCGTCGGGCGTTTCCAGGCCCATGATCATCTTGAAGAGGGTCGTCTTGCCGGCTCCGTTCGGGCCGATGACACCGACGATGCCGCCCTTGGGCAGGTCGAAGGAGAGGTCGTCGAAGAGGAGGTTGTCACCGTACGACTTCTTCAGGCTCTCCGAGCGGACGACGACGTCGCCGAGGCGCGCCCCCGCCGGGATGTAGATCTCGTTCGTCTCGCCTCGTCCTTCGGAGCCGCTGTCCGCGAGGAGCTGCTCGTAGGCCTGCAGGCGCGCCTTCCCCTTGGCGTGCCGGGCGCGCGGAGCCATCCGCACCCACTCGAGCTCGCGTTCGAGCGTCTTCTGCTTGGTCGTCTCGGCCTTCTCCTCCTGCGCGAGGCGTGACGCCTTCTGCTCGAGCCAGGAGGTGTAGTTCCCCTTCCAGGGGATTCCGGCACCGCGGTCGAGCTCGAGGATCCACTGGGCGACGTTGTCGAGGAAGTAGCGGTCGTGCGTGACAGCGACGACGGTGCCGGGGTACTCGGCGAGGTGCTGCTCGAGCCAGCCGACAGATTCGGCGTCGAGGTGGTTCGTCGGCTCGTCGAGGAGGAGGAGGTCGGGCTTCTCCAGGAGGACGCGGCAGAGCGCGACGCGCCGGCGCTCGCCGCCGGAGATCTTCGTGACGTCGGAGTCGGGGGGCGGGCAACGGAGGGCGTCCATCGCCGTCTCGAGGGTCCGGTCGAGATCCCAGCCGTTCGACGCCTCGATGGCGTCCTGGACCCGGCCGTACTCGGCCATGACCTTCTCCATCTCGTCGTCGGAGAGACTCTCGCCCATTTTTTCGCCCAGCTCGTCGAACCGCGCGAGGAGCTTCTTCACCGGCGCGACGGCGGCCTCGACGTTCTCGAGGACGGTCTTGGCCGGGTCGAGCCACGGATCCTGCGCGAGGAAGCCGACGCGCGTTCCTTCAGCAGCGAACGCCTCACCGTTGAACTCGGTGTCGACGCCGGCCATGATCCGGAGGAGCGACGACTTGCCGGCACCGTTCAGGCCGAGGACGCCGATCTTGGCGCCAGGGAAGAAGGAGAGGTAGATCCCCTTCAGGATCTCCCGCTGGGGCGGGACGACCTTGCGGAGGTTGACCATCGTGTAGATGTACTGCGGTGCCATGTCGAGACCTCGTCGCGGCTTCGGCCGCGGGGCGCGAAGAGTAGCAGAGCGGCTCGTGATCACCTGGAACCGGGCGACGGTCTGGCGGATCCGTGTCGCGACCGGCGTGCTCACCTCATTGAGTCCCCAACGGCTCTCCCGATCCGGACCCGGGTTCGGCCGCCTCCCGTAAACTCCCGTCCCGGTCGGCCCGGTACCGGCCGCGGAGATCACATGCGCCCAGCCGCCATCCTCCTCGCCCTTTGCTTCCTCGCGCCGCCTGTCGCCGGGCAGAACGAGACACCCGTACCGCGCGTCGCCATCTCGCCCCGCGCAGCGGAGGAGATCGCCGTGGGTACGGGAACGATGCGGGTCGAGTACGGCCGGCCGTTCGCGAAGGGACGAAAGGTCTTCGGCGGCCTCGTGCCCTGGGGGAAGGTCTGGAGGACCGGCGCGAACGCCGCGACGACGTTGACCACCGACGTCGACGTTACGCTCGGCGGCATCGCCTTGCCGAAGGGGACCTACACGCTCTACACGCTCCCGGGCGAGAAGGTGTGGCTGCTCATCGTCAACCGCCGGACCGGGCAGTGGGGAACCGAGTACGACCCGAGGCTCGACTACGTCCGGATCCCCATGAAATCCCTCGCAAGGCCCGACCACCTCGAGGCGATGACGATCTCCTTCCTCCCCGAGGACGCGTTCCGGGGAACCCTCCGCATCTCCTGGGAGAAGCGGACCCTCGCCGTCCCCTACGCCTTCCGGAAGTGACGGGCCGCCTCCCCCGCGTGCCCCGAGGAGACAGACCCATGAACCTGAAGACCTCCCGCACGGCTGCGACCGCCCTCGCGTTCGCGGCCGTCCTCGCATCCGCCTCCGCCCGGCCCCTTTCCGCGGCTCCCGAGAAGCGGGCCGTGACGATCGACGACCTCCACAAGGTGAAGGGTGTCGCCGAACCGGTCATCTCCCCCGACGGCAGGAGCCTCGCCTTCGCCGTCACCACGACCGACCTTCCCGCCGTCAAGCGTTGGACGAACCTCTGGCGCGTCGACGCCGACGGGAAGAACGCCCGCGCCCTGACCGTCCTGGACAAACGCGACACGAGCCCGGCCTTCTCCCCCGGCGGCGCGACGCTCGCCTTCCTCTCCACCCGCTCCGGCACGCCGCAGGTCTGGTTCCTGCCGATCGCGGGAGGTGAGCCCGAGAAGAAGACCGACGTCCCGGGTGGCGTCGGTGCGTTCCGCTTCTCGCCCGACGGCAAGCGCCTCTTCCTCGTCGCCGACGTCTGGACCGCCTGCGGCGTCGACCTCGACTGCAACCGCAAGAAGGACGAGGCGATGGAGAAGGGGAAGATGAAGGCGGTCCTCGCCGACTCCCTCTTCGTCCGCCGCTGGGATTCGTGGGAAGACGGGAAAAGGACGCACGTTCTCCGGATGGACCTCGCCGACACCAAGGCCCCGCTCGTCGACCTGACCCCCGGCGACTTCGATTCCCCCGCCTTCTCCGTCGGCGGTCCCGAGTGGGACGTCTCGCCCGACGGCAAGGAGCTCGCCTTCACGTCTCACCGCGAGCCCTCTCCCGCCTCCTCGACGAACGTCGACGTCTTCGTCGTTCCGGTGGACGGAACTCCCGAGCAGCTGAAGGCGCCGAAGAACCTCACTGCGAAGAACCCGGCCTACGACGGCTCCCCGTGCTACTCGCCCGACGGCAAGTCGATCGCATTCCGGATGCAGCGGACCCCCGGCTACGAGTCGGACCGCTTCCTCCTCGCTCTCTATGACCGGGCGAGCGGCACGAGCCGAGTCCTGACCGAGGCGTTCGACGCCTGGGTCAACGCCTACCGCTTTCATCCGGACGGCAAGCGGATCTTCTTCCTCGCCGACATGAAGGGACGGACGCCGCTCTTCGATCTCGACCTCGCTTCCGAAAAAATCGAGGTCGCGACGACCATCGGGCATGTCGACTCCTTCGAGATCGCCCCGGACGGGACCTGGGCCGTCCTCGCCCGACGTCAGATGCACCTGCCGACCGAGCTCTGGCGGGTCGCACTCGCCGGCAAGGAGCCGGGGACCACCACGCCCCTCACGTTCCAGAACCAGGCCCTCCTCGCCGAGGTCGACTTCCGCCCGATGGAGGAAGCCTACGTCGACAGCCCGTCGGGCAAGAAGATCCAGGTCCTTCTCGTCAAGCCGCACGGCTTCGACCCGGCGAAGAAGTACCCCGTCATCGTGAACGTCCACGGCGGCCCGCAGATGCAGTGGGCCGACGCGTTCCGCCCCGACGCGCAGGTCTACCCGGGCGCGGGCTACGTCGTCGCATTCCCGAACCCGCACGGCTCGACCGGCTGGGGGCAGGCCTTCACGGCCGCCATCTCGGGGGACTGGGACGGCAAGGTGATGAAGGACGTCGTCGCCGTGGCGGACTGGCTCGCGGTGCAGCCCTGGGCCGACAAGGACCGGATCGGCGCGATGGGCTGGTCGTGGGGCGGCTACGCGATGATGTGGCTCGCCGGCAACGACAACCACTTCAAGGCCCTCGCCTCGATGATGGGCGTCTACGACCTGCGGTCGATGTACTCGACGACCGAGGAGCTCTGGTTCCCCGAGTGGGACCTGAAGGGGACTCCCTGGCAGAACCCCGAGGGGTACGCCAGGCAGAGCCCGTCGTCGTACGTCGAGAAGTTCAAGACCCCGACGCTCGTCGTCACCGGCCAGAAGGACTTCCGCGTCCCCTACACGCAGTCGCTGGCGTTCTTCACCGACCTGCAGAGGATGGGCGTCCCGTCGCGGCTGATCGTCCTGGAGAGCTCGGGCCACTGGCCCGGCTGGTACGACATGGTCCTCTACTACGCCGCACACCTCGACTGGTTCCACCGCTACCTCGGCGGCGCTCCGTCTCCTTACGACCCGAAGGCCCTCGTTGCGGGCGACGTCTTCGGGAAGGAGAAGGACGAGACGAAGAAGGAAGAGCCGAAGAAATAGAGGACCGCGCGACCCGGGCCGGCGCCGGCCCGGGTCGCGTCAGGCCGTGCGCCGCGCCAGCAGCCCGCTGGCGAACGAGCGGAAGAGGCCCGCGCCGTCGACGTTTCCGAGCAACGCCTCCGAGGCGCGCTCGGGGTGGGGCATCAGACCGACGACGTTTCGCTCCCGGTTGCAGACGCCCGCCACGTCGTCGAGGGAACCGTTCGGATTCGCTCCGCCGCCCCGCGCGCCGTTGGCGTCGCAGTAGCGGAAGACAACCTGGTCGTGCGTCGTCACGTCGTCCCAGGTCTCGGCCTCGGCACGCCAGTTCCCGTCGCCGTGCGCGATCGGGAGGCGCAGGACGTCCCCCTTCGTCAGCTCGGCGGTGAACGGCGTCCGGATCGTCTCGACGCGGATGGTGACGTCCTCGCACCGGAAGCGCTGGCCCGAGTTCAGCAGGAGGGCGCCCGGAAGGAGCCCTGCCTCGCAGAGGACCTGGAAGCCGTTGCAGATTCCGAGGACGGGACCACCTTTCGCCGCGAAGTCGCGCACGGCCTCCATGACGGGCGAGAAGCGGGCGAGGGCGCCGCAGCGAAGGTAGTCGCCGTAGGAGAAGCCACCGGGGAGGATCACCAGATCGGGACGTTCGAGGTCGGTGCCGGCGTGCCAGATGAGGCGCGCGTCGGCCCCGATCGTCGTCTCGACGGCGTGGACGGCGTCGTGGTCGCAGTTCGAGCCGGGGAAGACGACGACCGAGACGCGCGGCCGCGCCCCCGCGCTCACCCCAGCACCTCAGCCTCGTACTCCTCGATCACGGGGTTGCAGAGGAGTTTCTCGGCCATCTGCCCGGCGAGAGCCGTCGCCTCGGCGGCGTCCCGCGCCTCGACCTCGACCCGGAAAACCTTCCCCGCGCGGACGTCGCCGACACCCGGGAAGCCGAGCCGTGCCAGTGCGCCGGCGATCGCCTTGCCCTGCGGGTCGAGGACTCCCGATTTCGGAACCACCGTCACCTGGACCTTCATCCGATTCCTCCCGCGGGCCGCGCCCGGTACCAGCCGGTCGGAGCGTCGGGACCCGCCACCTCGAGGACGACGTTCGCCCCGAGCCGTTCGACGCCCCGGCGGAGCGCGCGCTCGGCCAGGGTCGGCGTGTTGTTGTTCTTCGACAGGTGGAGCCCCACGACGATCCGGGTCCGCTCGCCGAGGAGTCGCGTGAGGCCCTCGGCCGCCGCGTCGTTCGAGAGGTGCCCCACGTCCGAGAGGATCCGCTTCTTGAGGAACGCCGGGTAGGCGCCCTCCCTGAGAACGTCGACGTCGTGGTTCGCCTCGAGACCGAGGACGTCGCACCCCGAGAGCGCCTCCAGGACCTTCGCCGAGAGGTGGCCGAGGTCCGTCGCGACCCCGACACGGTGCCCGGTCCCGTCGGCGAAGACGTAGCAGACCGGGTCGACCCCGTCGTGCGGCGTCCGGGTCACCCGCACGGTCAGGTCGCCCCCGCCGAGCGCGATCTCATCGCCGTCCGCGACGGTGCGCAGGTCGGCGAAGAGCGGTCCGGGGAGGCCCGCCTTCGCGAGCGTTCCGCAAGTCGCATAGACCGGGAGCCCG
This sequence comes from Holophagales bacterium UBA5066, assembly GCA_002414905.1. Taxonomy (GTDB): domain Bacteria; phylum Acidobacteriota; class Thermoanaerobaculia; order UBA5066; family UBA5066; genus UBA5066. The sequence goes on from DIAY01000239.1 coordinate 13,709, forward strand.
CGCTTCGTGGCGAGCGCCCCCGCGGCTGCGACGTGGTCGGAGTGCTCGTGCGTGAGAAAAAGCGCCGAGACGTCGTCGAGCGACGTCCCGAGCCTGGCGAGCCGGACGCCGATCTGTCGCGGGGAGAGGCCGGCGTCGAGGAGGACGGTCGTGCGGCCGGCGCGGATCACGGCGCAGTTCCCGGTGGAGCCCGACCCGAGGAAAGCGACCTCGATCACGCCGTTCCCGTCGATCCGAAACCGCCGGTGCCACGCGCAGTGTCATTCAGGCCGGGGGCACGCTCGAAGGACGCCCGCACGACGGGTGCGACGACGAGCTGTGCGATCCGCTCGCCGCGGACCAGGGTGACCGGCTCGGCGCCGAGGTTCACGAGGATGACGCCCACCTCGCCGCGATAGTCGGCGTCGATCGTTCCGACGCCGTTGGCGAGGGTGATCCCCCTTTTCAGGGCGAGGCCCGATCGGGCCCGGACCTGCGCCTCGAAGCCGGGCGGGATCTCGAGCGTCAGCCCGGTCGGGACGACGGCCCGCTCACCGGGAGCCAGCGTCATCGGCGACTCGAGGGCTGCGCGCAGGTCGGCGCCTGCCGCCAGGTCGCTGGCGTACTCCGGCGGGCCGAGGTCCGCGCAGTCCGGGCGCAGCCGGAATCGCACGGTGATATTCACGACCTTGTTCCCGGCGACACTCACGCCGCGAGCTCGCCCGCGAGGTCGTCGACGGAGGCGCCGACGAGGGAGGGGCCCGTCACACCGAAGCCGGTCGCATCGGGAGTCCCGAAGAGGACGCCGATGGCGTCATCGACCTCGGCCGCCGTCACGGCCTCGATCTCGGCAATCACTTCGTCGGCTTCCCAGGGGCGTCCCCGGAAGAGCCAGGCGCGGACCACCCCCTCGCGCCGGTACGAGGTGGACTCGAGCGACATCGCGATCTCGGCCCGGACCTGGTCCTTCGCGCGCCGCAGCTCGGAGCTCGTGATTCCCGTGTTGCGCAGCTCGCGCAGGACGGCCCCCGTGGCGCGGACGAGCTTCGGCAGCTTCTTCGGCGCCGTCGCCGCCTCGATGAGGGCCATGCCGCCGTCGCGGTGGAGCGTGAGCCCCGCCCCGACGTTGTAGGCGAGGCCGTGCCGCTCGCGAACGCGCCGCCAGAGGCGGGACGAGACACCGCCCCCGAGAACGACGGAGAGAAGCCAGGCGGCAGGGACCCGCCGGTCTGCGTAGGCCGGGGCCGGCGTCCCGACGAGGAGATGGGTCTGGGTCAGGTCGAGCCGCGGGATGTGGAAGGCGCAGCGGGTGGCTAGGGGCGAAAGGCGAGCCGCGGCCGCCGGTCCGCGCGGGACCGGGGAGCGGCGTCGCTTCCTGCGTTCGGCCGAGAGGAGCTTCAGGAACGCCTCCGGCTCGAATGCGCCGACCGCAACGAGGAGCGTCTTCTCCGGCCGGAAGACCTCGCGGAAACGCGATACAAGCTTGCCGCGGGTGAGAGCGCGCACCGTGTCGTCGGTCCCGAGAATCGGGGCACCGAGCGGGTGGTCCGGCCAGTAGGACCTCACGAACGTCTCGTGGAGGCGATCCTCGGGGATATCGTTGGCCTCGGCCATCTCCTCGAGGATGACCTTCCGCTCGGTCTCGACGTCCTCGGACGTGAAGGCCGGGGCTTCCGTCAGGTCCAGCAGAAGGGAGAGCGCGTCCCCCAGACGCTCGGAAGGCGTCCGGGCGTGGACCGCCATCCACTCCTTCGTCGTGTAGGCGTCGCAGTCGCCGCCGAGCCGGTCGGTCGTCCGGGCGATCGCCGCGCCCGTGCGACGGCGGGAGCGGCGGAAGAGGAGGTGCTCGAGGAAGTGGGTCGAGCCGAGGGTGGAGGGTTCCTCGTCGGCCGAGCCCCCCGCCACGTAGACGCCGAGGGCGACGCTGCGCACGTCGCGCATCGGGTCGAGCCAGACGGCGAGGCCGTCTCCGAGGGTTCGGGTTTCCACGGCGCGGATCTTACCGTCGGGCCACCAGAGGTTACTTCCGGCCGCCGCCAGGGGGAGCGGGGCCGCTGCCGCCGAACCCGGGGCCCGGCTCTCCGCCGGACTGGCTCGTCCCTCCCTGGGCCGCCAGGCTCTGCTCGGTGAAGCGCCACTCGTTGTACGCCTCCCGCCCCTCCCAGAGGCGGTATCCCCGTTCGGTCGATTTCGAGTAGACGCCCATCACGGGACCGGCGGGGGCGCCGCCGGCCCCGGGGCCGGTGGCGCCGAACGGCCCGGGGGTCGGAGCCGGCCGCGGAGTCGGAGTCGGCCGCGGACTGAGTCCCCCGCCTTTGCCCGTCCCGCCGCCAGGCGTCACGGGAGCCCCGGCCATCGAGATGATCCCCCACTCGCCGTCCTTCGTCATGGGGTCCTTCCAGAGCTTGCGGACGCTTCGCGGTTTGACCTCGAGCAGCTCCTTCAGCGAGTTCGGGTAGCGACCGAAGCGGCGGCGGAAGACGCGGATCCCCTCCGCGTACTGGAGGCCGCGGAAAACCAGCTCGGCTTCGCGCTCGCGCTGCGCCTGCGCCGAGGCCAGGGGCAGAACCGCTGCGATCAGGATCGACGCCACCGTGATCCCGACGAGGAGGGCGACGAGCGTGTATCCGCCCCGCCCCTTCCGCGCCCCCCCCACGGTCACCACGTGTTGTAGGCGGTTCCGTCGAGAGCTGTCGCCGTCGAGCCCGAGTGGACGTCGATGACGCCCAGCGGCGCTTCGCTCGCGGCCTCGGCCGAGGAAGGCTCCTCGAAGACGAGCTCCCACGTGTCGACGGCCTTGGTGAACGGGTCGATCGGGACCTTCCGGATGTACTTCTCCTGGACCAGCACCTCGAGAGACTCGGGGTAATGGCCCTTGTCGGCCTTGTACTGGTCGAGGCAGGAGCGGAACGTGAACAGATTCTCCCGAAGGGCGGCTTCCTTGGCCTTGATCGGGGTTTGCAGGAGCATCGGAATACCGATCGACGCGAGGATCCCGATGATCGCCATGACGACGAGCAGCTCGATCAGTGTGAAGCCACGGCGCCTCACGGGCGGCAGGATGTCGAGGGGGACCGGAGGCGTCCCTTCCGGGACGTTCGGGAGAAGGCTCGTCATGTTCACCAGTCCTTGTACTTCGTGCCGTCCAACGCCGTCCGGTCGGAGAGGGAGTAGACGTCGTAGACGTTCTGGCGCCCCCAGCTGGTCGAGTCGAAGTCGTCCTGCAGGCTTCTGAGGCCCCACTCCGCCTCGCTCGTCATGGGGTCGATCGGGATCCTCCGGAGGAACTTCCGGACTTTCTTGACCTGTCCCACGAGCTCGACCCCTTCTACGAGCTTTTCGAGCTCTTTCGGGTAGCCCTCGGTGTCGAGCTCGACCGGGATCAGTCCCTGGTCGGAGAGCCGCTTGTGCTCGTCGATGGCCGCTCGCATGGTCCGGAGCGCTTCCTTCAGCTCCATCTCTTTCATCCGCGTCCAGTTGAACCGCGCCACGGGAACGATCATCGCCGTCAGCACCAGGATCAGCGTGACGACGACGACGAGCTCGACGAGCGAGTAGCCGCGGCGGCGGGTCGTCACGATCGCCTCATGGCTCGACCGACAGGGTCACCGCGTTCGCCTCGGGACGGAGCGGGCCCGTCTTTCCGTACCCCGCTGCCGCCGACAGCCGGAAGAGCGTCTTTCCCGGCGCGAGAGCGCGGACGGTGAAGCGCGCGAGCGCGCCGCTCGGCAGCCCGACGACGCCCGTGGGCGAACCGAAGCCGACCCTCACCCGTCCGGGCCCGCGGTCGGCGTCGAGACGCGTGTTGAGCTGTCTCTTATACACATCT
>DIAY01000194.1 GCA_002414905.1 Holophagales bacterium UBA5066
CCGAAGTGGAGGTGGGGGCCGGTGACGCGGCCGGTCGCGCCGGAGAGGCCGAGGCGAGCACCTCTGGAGACCCGATCGCCGGCCTTCACGTCGATCCGCGAGAGGTGCATGTACATGGAGATCAGGCCGCCGCCGTGGTCGACGAAGACGCTGCCACCGGCGAAGAAATGGCGGGCGGCCAGGACGACGAGGCCAGCGTCGGTCGAGAGGACGGGCGTCCCGGTCTTTGCCCGGTAGTCCGCCCCGCCGTGCGCGGAGCGCGGCTCGCCGTTGAAGACCCGCCGCTTACCGAAGTTCCTCGGTGCCGGAGCGTTCGCGAGCGGCGCGCCGAGTGGCAGGGAGAAGGAGGGATTCGTCCGGAGCGAGAAGAGCGGCACCACGACCGCCCGCTCCCGGTCGGCCCGAAGACGATCCTTCTGGGAGAGGTGGACCTTCCCGGGATCGACCTGGAGCTTTTCCTCGGCATAGGGCGGGGGGAGGACTCTGAGCGTCGCGGTCTCGCGGCGTCCCGCTCTCTCGCGGAAGACCTCGAGCAGGCCCTCGCCCTGTCCGAGGTCGACCGGGTAGTAGCAGGCGCCGTCGAGGGGTTTCCACGTCTCGTGAGCGTCGCCGCAGCGTGTGGTCCCCTCGCTCGCCCACCGGACGACGCCGCCGGGGACCACGCCGACGGCAGGAGCCTCTTCCGCCCGGAGCCCGCCGATGGACGGCCACACGGCGACCGCGATAAGAAGTGGCGCGAGGGGGGCGAGCCTCAGGACTTGGATATGAACCCCCAGGGAGAGGCCTGGCGCGAGGCGAGGTCGAAGACCCCACGCCGGGCGGTATCGATCCGCGCTGCCGGGCGGGCCACCGACAGGAGCGTCTCGCGGTGCTCCCGCACGAGCGTTCTCACCGGGGCCCCCGCCGCCGCCTGCGCGAGGATCGGCCCGGACTCGAGGCCCATTCTGGCGAGGTAGGCCTCCCAGATCGCCTCGTTCACGGGCATCCCGCGGAAGGTCACGTTCGGCATCTTCCGGAATGCGGCGTCGAGCTTCTTCAGCTTGCGCGCCAGCTCGTCGGGGTCCTCGAGGACCTCGGTCTCGAACGGCGTGTGGGGCTTGGGGATGAAGGCGTTCACGCTCGGGACGAGCGTCCCGAGCCGTCCGCGCTTCCGGCCCTCCTCGAGCATTACGAGACGCAGGTCGTCGACCATCGTGACGAGGTCGTCGACGTCCTGCTCCGTCTCCCCCGGCAGTCCTACCTGAAGGTAGAGCTTCAGGTTCGTGAACCCCGCCCGGGCGATGAGCCGGACCTTCTCGCGGAGCGATTCGTCGGACACTTTCTTGTTGATGGCCCTGCGGAGCCGCTCGTTTCCCGCCTCGGGTGCGATGGCGAGAGACTTCTCTCCTTGCCGGGCGAGGATCGCGAGCAGCTCCTCGGAAATCGCGTCGATCTTGATGGAGGAGAGGGCGATGTGGAACCCGAGGTGCGAGAGACCTTCCAGGATCGGGAGGATGTCGGGGTGGTCGGCCACGGCGGTCGCGATGAGCCCGACGCGCGAGGTGAGCGGCCGGCAGCGCTCGGCCACCGCGAGGATGGACGAGGCGGGAATCCGGACCTGCGGGGCCATCGCGTAGGCCGCCCAGCAGAAACGGCACATCTCCGAGCAGCCGCGGGCCACCTCGATGAGGAGCTTGTCCGAGAGCTCGGTGTGGGGCGTGAGGATCGTCGTGTGGGGCGGCTCGCGCGTCGGCCCTTCGGCGGAGCGGAACTGGTCGACGACGATCTTCCCCTCGCTCGCCGTCTCGGCGTGCTCGCCGTGAACGGAGGGGACATAAAGCCCCTTGAGCGTGCCGAGCCGCTCGAGCGCGGCCGCGCGCGGGAGGTTGGCCCGGAGGACCTCGGCGAGGCCGGGCACGAGCTTCTCGCCGTCGCCGAGCGCGAACGCGTCGGCATACGGCGTGAGGGGAAGGGGGTTGATCCGGGCGCAGTCGCCGCCGATGAGAACGATCGGGTCGTCGTCGGTCCTCTCTCGCCGGTCAGACGGAATGCGGGCGTCGGCGAGGATGCGGAGGAAGTGGACATAGTCCATCTCCCACGAGATGGAGAACGCCACGAGCGGAAAGGCGGCAAGCGGCGTATCGCTCTCGAGCGTCCGGGGCCCGCGGCGCCCGGACCCCTGGGCGTCGAAGAAGAAGCGCTCGCACGTGACGTCCTCCTCCCGGTTGAACAGGCGGTACACCCACTGGAACCCCAGGTTCGACATCCCGATCTCGTAGGAGTTCGCGAAGCCGAGGGCGACCCGGTGGCGTCCCGGCCGGCCGAACGTCTCCGTCGCCCGCTCGGCACCGAGCAGCTTTTGCCGCCGTTCGGCGGGAGCGAGGGGGGGGGCGGAGCGGCGTTGGATCATCGTTCAGGGTCCTGCGAGGAAATCTCATGCTACCCCGTCGGTTCGGAGAACCCGGTCTCCGAGCCCGGCTGGGTGCCTTTCGGGCGTCACCGCACAGCCCGAACCCGCCTTCCGGTACGATTCCGCCCGGCGCGGAAACCTTTTCTGCGCATTCGACGTTTCGGGGGAGTGAGAGGGACGCCATGTATTACGTCATCGGTGGAGACGGACAGCAGTACGGGCCGATCGACGAGGCGACGGTGCGCGGGTGGCTCGGCGAGGGCCGGGTCAGCGCAGCGAGCCTCTCGTTCCGGACGGGCGAGGCGCAGTGGATTCCGCTGCGTGACCGGCCCGAGCTCGCGGACGTCCTCGCGGTTCCCGCCGCGGCCGCCCCGCCGGTCGCGCTCCCGGCCGGCCCCCGGCCGGTCACGGCCGACGCGCCGAAGGAGTGGCTCGTCGCGCTCCTCCTGTCGATTTTCCTCGGGACGTTCGGCGTCGACCGCTTCTACCTCGGCCACGTCGGGCTCGGCATCGGCAAGCTCCTGACCTTCGGCGGCTGCGGCATCTGGTGGCTCATCGACGTCATCCTGATCGCCGTCGGCAACGTCACCGACTCCAAGGGCCAGCCGCTCGTCAAGACGTAGCGTCCGGTCCGCGGGACGGGGGCTCTGGCTCCCGTCTCGCGGGCGGGGCTTTCGCGAGCAGGGCGGCGACGAACTCCACCGCACGTTCCTCGGCCCAGTAGCGGGCCCGGAACGGGTTCGTCCCGCCGATGAAGCCGGTGTGCCCGCCGTGCCGTGTCGCCACGAGACGGACCGCTCCCGACGCCCTCGCGGCCACCCTGTCGAGGACCGTCGCCGGGAGGAACGCT
>DIAY01000172.1 GCA_002414905.1 Holophagales bacterium UBA5066
GCGCCTCACGGGCCTCTCGGGCCGCGAGGTCGGCGCGGCGTTCGGCGTGAGGCAGGCCCGGGTCAGCAACGTCCTCGGCGACGTCCGGGCGGGGCGCTGGAAAGCGCTCCGGCCGGCGCTCGACGAGCTTGAGAAAGGGCTCCTCGCCGAGAATGAGTGAGAGACCTCTCGTCGTCCACAAGTTCGGGGGGACCTCGCTCGGCGACGCCGAGCGGATCGTTCGCGCAGCCCGGATTCTCGCCGCCGCCTCGCGCGGCCGCCGCCTCGTCGCCGTCGCTTCGGCGATGGGAGGAGTCACCGACCTGCTCCTGTCCGCCGCGCACGAGGCCGAGCGAGGCCACCTCGGCCGCGCCCGCCGGAGCGTCGCCGAGCTGCGCGCGCGCCACGAGACTGCCGCGACCGGAATCGCCGCCGCCACCGGGGTCGACCTCGCGTTCGACGGCGCCCCGCTCGCGGAGCTCGACACCGCCCTCTCCGGGATCTCGCTCCTGCGCGAGCGGACGCCACGTGTCACCGACTTCGTCGCCTCCTTCGGCGAGCGCCTCTCGGCGCCGCTCGTCGCCGCGGCCCTCTCGGCCGCCGAGGTCCCGGCGCAGGCCGTCGATGCCCGGACGTTCCTCGTCACCGACGAGACCCACGGCACGGCGACGTGCGACCGGAAGAAGACCGACCCACGAGCGCGGCGGACGCTGGGCGCCCTCCTCGCGAAGGGGATCGTCCCGGTCGTCACGGGGTTCATCGGGCGCGCCCCGTCCGGCGAGACGACGACGCTCGGACGTTCCGGCTCCGACACCACGGCCGCCCTTCTGGGGGCTGCGCTCGGCGCCGCCGAAATCATCATCTGGACCGACGTCGACGGCGTCCTGACGGCCGACCCGCGCGTCGTCCCCGGGGCGCGCCTCCTCACGTGCCTCTCCTACCGTGAGGCGGCGGAGATGACCTACTTCGGTGCGAAGGTCCTCCACTTTCCCGCCGTCCTCCCGGCCATCGCGGCGAAGATCCCGCTTGTCATCCGGAACTCCTTCGCACCGGAAGGACCGGGGACGACGATCTCGGAGAAAGGGGACCGTAAGCTCGGGATCCGCGCGGTGACGGCGATCTCCGGCCTCTGCCTCCTCTCCCTCGACGGGAAGGGGATGTCGGGCATCCCGGGAATCGCGGCACGCGTCTTCAGCACGACGGCGCGGCTCGGCGTTTCCGTCGTCATGTTCTCCCAGGCCTCCTCCGAACAGAACATCGCCATCGTCCTCCCCGAAGCCGACCGCGCGCGGACCGCCGCGGCGCTCGGGAAGGAGTTCCATTACGAAAGGCTCGTCGGCTCGATCGACGGCGTGGCAGCGAAGTCCCCGATCGCCGTCGTCGCCGCCGTCGGCGACGGCATGCGCGGCACGGTCGGCATCGCGGCGAAGGTGTTCGCCGCCATCGCGCGCGCGGGAGTGAACGTGGAAGCAATCGCACAGGGCTCCTCGGAGTGCAACATCTCCTTCGCCGTCGACGAGAAGGATCGGACCGCCGCCGTGAAGGCCCTCCACAGGGCGGTGACGCCGTGAGCGCGCGCGTTCGCGCTTTCGCCCCGGCGTCCGTTGCGAACCTCGGCCCGGGGTTCGACGTCCTCGGCGCCGCCCTCGACGGGCCGGGCGATTCCGTGACGGCCTGGCGGTCCAAGAAGCCCGGCATCCGGATCGTCGAGATCTCGGGCGACGACGGCCGGCTGCCCCTCGACACCGAGAAGAACACCGCCTCCGTCGCCGCCGCCCACGTCCTTCAGGTCGCGATCGCCGCGGGGCGTGCCACGTCGCGCACCGGCCTCGAGCTTTCTCTCGAGAAGGGGCTTCCTCTCGCGAGCGGCCTCGGCTCCTCGGCGGCTTCGGCGGCTGCCGGAGCGAAGGCTGTCGCGCTCCTCCTCGGCGAGACGAGGAAGAAGGTCCTTCTCGAGGCGGTCCTCAGGGGCGAGAACGCCGCCGACGGCTCGTGGCACGGCGACAACGGGTTTGCCTCGATCCTCGGAGGCCTCGTCCTCGTCCCGTCCTCGGACCCCGCGGACTTCGTCGCGCCGATCTCGCTCCCCGTCCCGCCCGGCTTGCGCCTCGTCATCGTCCACCCGGATGCCGAGCTTCCGACCAAGGACGCCCGCCGCGTCCTGCCGCGCGAGATCCCGCTCTGGGAGGCGACGCGGCAGGCGGCCGCCCTGGCCGCTCTCGTCGACGCCCTCCACCGCGGCGACCTGCCCGCCGCCGGGAGGTGGATGCAGAGCGACCGGATCGCCGAGCCGCGCCGGCGCGCGCTCGTACCGGGCTGGGACGAGGTGACCGCCGCGATGAAGAAAGCGGGCGCCCTCGGCTGGGCGCTTTCCGGCGCCGGCCCGACGATCCTCGCCCTCTCCGAGGACGGACCCGCCCCCGCCAGGATCGCGAAGGCCGGGGCGAGGGCATTCCGCGCCCTCGGCGTCGAGGCCGAGGCGAGCGTCCACGCCGTCTCGCCGCGAGGGGCGCGGGAGGTGTAGGGGCGAGGGCCTCCCGCGGTTCGGCCCCGCCTATCCGGCTTCGATCCCTCTCACGACCTCGAGAAACCTCCGGACCGGATCGAGCCGGTCGAGCGCCTCGACAACGCGGTCGAGGTCGAGGGTCACGTACTCGTGCGCGATGACGTTCCGGAAGCCGGGGAGAGGCTCGAGGCCCCGGACCAGAGACGCAGGGAACCTCGGATCAGCGGCAAGAGCCCGGATCGCTCCGAGATAGTCCTCGAACCGCTCGCCTCGACGGGCAGCCAGCTCCCCCGCAACATCGATGACGAGCTGGCAGATGGTGAAGAGAGAGAAGAGGACGTCGTTGTGAAGGGAAAGATCCCTCCTGAGCGCCTCGGCGTGGACGACTTTCGGCCGGATCTCGTCCAGGTGGTCGAGGTGGCGGCGAAGCTCGACGAGCCGCTCCACGAGCCAGGTCATCGTGCGAGCGCCTCCAGCTTGATGGCCCGCGTCCGGCGCAGGAACGGGGCGAGGTCCGCTGCGCGAAGCTGGACGTCTCGCCGGAAGGCGTGGTCGCCCTCGGGATCGACGCAGGCGACACGCACGCCGTCCAGAACAATTCGTCGAGCAAACTCTGGTGGGGCGTCGTTCAGGATGACGACGTCGACGTCCCGGACTCCGACGAGCCCGGGCAGGGCACCGGCGAGCCGGACCCTCTCGGCGAATCGGGTCGCGGGGTCGACGCTTCTGGAGACGAGGATTCCGACGTCGAGGTCGCTCTGCCGGTGCTCCCGTCCGCTCGCACGACTTCCAAAGAGGTAGGCTGAAACGAGCCCTACGGGCTCGAGGCTCTCGAACGCCCCGCCCAGGCGGCGGGCCGCGTCAACGGTGCGGGGCTCCTCTGTTTGAACCACGTCTTCAGGCTAGCACGGGGCTCCGCCAGCAAACTCGACGCGCTGCCCCGGGTCGGGACCCCGGGGCTCCTTCTCGAATGTGCTGAAATCCGTTCGATGACGCCCCTCTCCCGTTTCTCCTGCCTCTCCTGCGGCGCCTCGCACGGCATCGAGGCGGCCCTCACCGAGTGCCCCGCCTGCGGTGGCCTCCTCGAGGTCCTTCACGACCTCGCCTCGTTCGGCCTGTCGGGGCGTCAGTGGCGAGACCTCTTCGATCGCCGCCGCAGCGCGCTGCCGAATGGAGAGACCCCGGCCTTCGAGAGGAGCGGCGTCTGGCGCTACCGGGAGCACGTCTTCCCCGCGCTCGCCCCGGCCGAGATCGTCAGCAAGCCCGAAGGGTCGACGAACCTCTACCGGTGCCGCGAGCTCGGGAAGGAGCTCGATCTCTCCCGCCTCTTCGTCAAGCACGAGGGGGAGAACCCGACGCTTTCCTTCAAGGACCGCGGAATGACCGTCGGCGTCTCCTGGGCGCGCCACCTCGGACGAACCGACGTCGTCTGCGCCTCGACGGGCGACACCTCCGCCGCCCTCGCCTCCTACGCGGCCGAGGTCCCCGGGATGCGGGCCGTCGTCCTCCTTCCCGAGGCGAAGATCACCGGAGAGCAGCTTTCGCAGGCGCTCCACCACGGCGCGCTCACGCTCGGCCTGGCAACGGACTTCGACGGCTGCATGCGGATCGTCGCCGACCTCGCGCGGACCCGTCCCGTCTACCTTCTCAACTCGAAGAACCCGGTAAGGATCGAGGGGCAGAAGACGATCGGTCAGGAGGCGATCCACGACCTCGGCTGGGAGGTCCCCGACTGGTTCGTCGTCCCCGTCGGGAACGCGGGAAACGTCTCGGCCATCGGCAAGGGGCTTCGCGAGTGGCTCGACCTCGGCGTCATCGGCAAGCGCCCGCGCATCGCCGGGGCGCAGGCCGAAGCGGCCGACCCCTTCTACCGCTCCTGGCTCACGGGCTTCTCGGAGCGGGTCACCCTCACGGCCGGCGAGACTGACGCCTCGGCGATCCGGATCGGCGCGCCCGTGTCGCACCCGAAGGCGCAGCGTGAGATCGAGCTGTCGGACGGCCTCGTCGCGCGGGTCTCCGAGCCCGAGCTCCTCGAGGCGGCGGCGCTGGCGAATCGCCACGGTCTCGCGATCTGCCCGAACTCCGCCGTCGCCCTCGCGGCCGCCGGGAAGCTCCGGCGGGAAGGGGCGATAGGAAGGGACGATACCGTCGTCGTCGTCGCTACGGCCCACGCCATCAAGTTCTCCGGGTCCGCCGTCCGCTACCACGGGAGCGAGGCTCGGCTCTCGAACCCGCCACGAAGCCTTCCGGCCACGCTCGAGGCGGTCACCGGGGCGCTCGGAGAGGCGTGAGCCCTACTCTTTCCGGGTCCGGATGAGCATCAGCGTCGTCGAGCCGACGTCGAACTCCGAGCGGTTCTCGAGCTCGAGCTGCGAGATCCGCTTGTCGGAGACGTAGGTTCCGTTCGTCGACCCGAGGTCGACGAGGAAGACCTTGTCGTCGGAGACCTCGATCGCCGCGTGCTGGCGCGAGCACTCCGGGTCATTCAGCAGGATGTCGACTCCCGCCCGGCCGATGACCATCCTCGCCCGATCGATCTCGAAAATGCGGCCGGCTTCCGGCCCGGCGATACAGGCGAGCGAGATCCTCTCCCAGTCCGGGAGCCGCAGTCTTCGCCCCGACACGGCAGCGGCGGACGCGACCACCGGGGGCTTCTCGAACTCGGCCGTACCGGTACGGGGCAGAGGAACCTGCGGGGACGCAGGCGCCGCACCGGCCCGGCCTGGCGGTTCCTGGGCAACCTTCTTCCGGTGAGACCCCATCATCGTCGTGTCGAAGTTGAACTCGTCCGAGCCAGGCATCGGCGAGCTGATGGAGCTCGTCTCCTCGGGCTGGAAATCCGGCGGAGGGGGTACGTTCAGGGCCGGATTACGAATCTCGAAGACCGTCGCGCACTTCGTACAGCGGATCTTCTTCGCCGGGGCCCCCGCAAAACGGGCCTCGTCGTAGTGGTAGCGCGTCTTGCAAGCAGAGCACTGGATGATCAACGCATCTCCCCCGCGGTCGTACCCGAACCGGAACCTGATTCATTAGACACTTCCCGGTCCCGGGGATCAAGCCGCCAGGGTCGGGCTGACACAAAAGCCCTCTTCAGCCGCCTCTTTCAGGCGAACCGGGCTCGGGCGACGAGCCCCGGAAGGATCTCGAGGAGCGTCGAAACGTCGCGTTCCGAGCTCGTCCAGCCGAAGGAGAACCGGAGCGTCGCGCGGACGTCGGCCACTGGCATTCCGCTGGCGAGGAGGACCCGGCTGGGAGAAGGGGTCCCCGACGCGCACGCCGAGCCCGAGGAGGCCGCGATCCCCTCGAGGTCGAGCGCCGCCAGGAGAGCCTCTCCGTCGGCGCCGGGGAACGTGACCGAGCTGGCGGTCGGGAGACGCCGTCCCGGCGACACGCCGATCCCGTTCACCCTCGCTCCCGGGACTCGGTCGAGGAGCCCTGCCTCGAAGGCATCCCGCAGGGCTCCGAGCCGCCGCGCTTCGGCCTCCATCCCGGCGACCGCCGCCGTCAGCGCCGCTTCCAGCCCCACGATGGCCGGGACGTTCTCCGTCCCCCCCCGGCGGCCCCGTTCCTGTCCGCCACCCTTGAAGAGAGGCCGCAGGCGAACGCCCTTCCTCACCCAGAGCACCCCTGCCCCTTTCGGTCCGCCGAATTTGTGACCCGTCAACGAGAGAAGGTCGACGCCGAGCGCTCCGGGGTCGACCGGGATCTTTCCCACCGCCTGGACGGCGTCGGTGTGGACGAGGGCCCCGGCCGCCCGCGCCGTCCGGGCCGCGTCCGGCAGGCATTCGTTCACGATGCCCGTTTCGTTGCTGGCGAGAATCAGCGAGACGAGCGCCGTCCGCGAGTCGAGCGCGATCTCGAGCTGTTCCCGGTCGGGGAGCCCCACGCCGTCGACCGGCACTTCGACCGGCTCGAGACCGTCCGGGGCCAGCGAAAGGCAGGCCTCGCGAACAGCCGCATGCTCGGAGGCGGAGAACACGATCCGGTTCCTTTCCGGAGCTCTTTCCCGTACCGCCAGGGCCGCACCTCTCACGGCGAGAGCGTTCGACTCCGTACCCCCCGAGGTAAAGACGATCTCGTCCGGCAGGGCCGCGAGGGCTGCCGCCACCGTCCCGCGCGCCTTCTCGACCGCCTCCCTCGCAGCACGCCCCGGGGAGTGAACGGAGGAAGCGTTCCCTGCCAGAGCCGTGAGCCACGGGAGCATCGCCTCGAGCGCCTCCGGACGGAGGGTCGTCGTCGCATGGTGGTCGACGTAGACGAGCGATCGAACAGGCATCCGCGGGGATTCTAGAGAGACCCACGACCGCCGACAGGCCCTTCCGCAGGAACCCGGATCGAGACGGGCCGTACACTTCGGGTACGGTTCCCTTCTTGCCAGGTCCAGGAGGGGAAGCCGGGGAGGACCGAGATGGCCCGGATCCAGGCTCGATGGCTCGCCATGGCGGCGTCAGCGCTCATCGCTGCCGGGGCGCCGGCCCAGGTGCCGCCGGCCGGGGACCGGCCGGCGGAGGCGGCCTCCCAGTCCCCATCGGCGACGCCTGGCCCCTCTGCGCCCGCCGTTTCCGCTGACCCTTCCAGAGGGGTCGACGCCACGACCGAAGTCCCTGACCCTGTTCAATCGCTCCGGACCGAGGCAATGACCCTCTTCGGCCGCCTCGACGACGACCGCGCCTCCGTGTGGGTTGCCTCCGGGGGAGAGCCCGACGCCCGCCGGATCGTCTCCTGCCCCAATCTCTTCGCCCGGATCGAAGTCTGGACCTACCTGAATCACCGCCTCCTCGGCACGAACACCCGGATGCTCTTCTTCCCCGAGCCCGGGACCGGAATCTTCCGCTACTGGACCGTCATCGACGGCGAATCGGTTCTCCTGGCGCCGAAGACGCAGGCCGACAAACCGCTCGATGCCCTCGCCGAGGGCTCCTTCGGCTGCGCCGACACCGGGCTCGTCCAGGCTGCCTACCGGTCGATCTCTACCCGCCAGAGCGACACCGCCGGCGGCCTTCTCGAACGCGCCGCCCTCGCCGTCCCCCTTTCCGGCCCCAACGCCTCGGCTCCTTCCGCGGCGCCGGCGCCCCTCGTCCTCTCGGCGAAGAAACTTTCGGGAAAGCAGCGCAAGCAGGCCATCGAGGCGCTGCCTGATCGTTACCACCGGTTCCTCGCGGACGTCGAGCCGATCCTGACCGACGTCGAGGAGGCGACGTTCCTCCGGCTCGCCTCGGACTACCAGCGGGACAAGTTCATCGAGGACTTCTGGAAGCGGCGCTCGGTCGACTCGGACGGGCAGAGGGTCGCCTTCCGGGAAATCTACGAACTGAGGCTCCAGATCGTCAAGGAGCGGTACCGGCACGTGAATACCGACCAGGGGCGGGTCTTTCTCATCAACGGCCCCCCGGACGGCTTCCGCCGGATCGACTGCCAGAACGTCTACAACCCGGTCGAGATCTGGTACTACGAACGTCTCGACACGCTCCGGATGAGCAAGGTCTCGCTCCTTTTCTACCAGCCGTTCGGAATGGGCGACTTCCGGCTCTGGACGCCCCTCGAAGGTCCCCAGGCCCTCCTCGTCGGAGGCATCGCCGGGCTCACGGGCGTCGCCCCCGGCCAAACCATCGACGTCACCCGCTGCCAGGAGTGGAGGGAGGTCAACGGCGCCATGGCCGCCGCCGCGGGCATCTTCGGGACGATGGGCGCCCAGAAAATGATCGAAGAGCTGAAGACGGGGCCGAAACCGGACGTCGAGGGAGTCGACAAGATCCTTCTGATGACGACCGACATCGATCCGGCGGCCGCGAAGCTCCCGGTCCAGCGGGTCCTGCGCTTCCCCGAGATGGTCGCGAGCAAGATCCGGATGGAGATCTCCGTCCTCCTCGAGCGCGAGACGCTCGGGACGAAGGCGCTCGGCGAGGAGACCTTCTACGATCTCGACGTCATCGGCGAGGTCGTCAAGGGGGGAAAGCTCGTCGACAACTTCCGGTACCGCTTCGACTTCCCCGCCTCGACGGTGAAGGGGGCCTTCCTCCCTCTCAACATCGAGCGCTTCCTCTACCCGGGCGAGTACCGCCTGAAGGTGAAGATCGCCGACTCGAACCGCAATGCCGCCGCCCTCATCGACGAGAGGGTCGTGGTCCCGGAGTCGCCCGACCAGAGTCTCTCCCCCGAGGACAAGGAAGCGCGGGAAGCGGCCAAGGCCGCCCTCGCCCGGCTCGTCGCCTCACCGGACGAGCGGGGCGCCCTCACGCTCCTGCCGATCGCGCGCGAGTTCGCGACCGGGGTCGTGAGGTTCGAGACGCGCGCCAGCTCCGACGACATCGCCTTCGCCGAGTTCTACCTCGACGGCCGGAAGATCATCACCGACCGGCGGCCCCCGTTCGAGGCCGACCTCGACCTCGGCACGCTCCCGCGCAAGCGGACCGTCAAGGTCACCGGCTACTCGAAGGACGGCCGGGTCCTCTCCGAGGACGAGCTCGTCCTGAACGAGGGGCGCGAGGCGTTCCGGGTCCGGATCACGGCGCCGGAGAAGGGAATCAGCGTCTTCGGCCCGGTCCGCGTCGTCGCCGACCTCGCCGTCCCCGAGACGAAGAAGCTCCAGAAGCTCGAGATCTTCGTCAACGAGACGCGCGCCGCGACCCTCTACCAGCCTCCGTTCCAGCAGGTCGTCGACGTCCCGCGCCAGAAGGAAATCGGTTTCCTGCGCGTCGTGGCCACGCTCGAGGACGGCGACGTCAGCGAGGACGTCCGCTACATCAACGCGCCGAAATACCTCTCCGAGGTCGACGTCCAGGCCGTGGAGCTGTACACGTCGGTGTTCGACAAGGGCCGGCCCGTCACGGGGCTGGCGAAGTCGAGCTTCCGCGTCCTGGAGGACGGCGTCGAGCAGGCGATCGACGGCTTCGAGGTCGTCACGAACCTTCCCCTCTCCCTCGGCGTCGGCGTCGACACGTCCGGCTCGATGGAGGAGACCCTCCCCGAGGCGCAGAAGGCCGCGAACGACTTCCTCCGGAGCATCATGACGCCCCGCGACCGCGCCTTCCTCGTCACGTTCGACAACGAGCCGCAGCTCGTCTCCCGCTTCACGACGGATCGCGACCGGCTCGCCCAGGCGCTCGCGGGCCTCAGAGCCCAGGGGTCGACCTCCCTCTGGGATGCCGTCGTCTACGGCCTTTACCAGTACCAGGGGACGAAGGGACGCAAGGCCTACGTGATCCTGAGCGACGGGGCCGACCGGGCCTCGAAGTTCACGTTCGAGGCGGCCCTCGACTACGCGCGCAAGACCGGCGTGGCGATCTACTTCATCGGGCTGAAGATCGGCGGGACCCAGTTCGACGTGAGGACGAAGCTCAACCGGATGGCCCGGGAGACGGGCGGCGCCGTCTACTACGTCGACTCGGCCAGGGGGCTCGCCGGCGTCTACAAGGAGATCGACGAAGAGCTCCGGAGCCAGTACTTCCTCACCTATACGCCCCCGGCGAAGAAGGGAACGGCGTGGCGGAAGGTGGAGGTGAAAGTGACTCCGGCGAACCTTCAGGCACGGACCATTAGCGGCTACTACCCGTAGACTCCAGCGCCGTGAGTCGGCCGCAGCTCGTCCTCGCCTCCTCCTCTCCCCGCCGCCTCGACCTCCTGCGCTCCCTCGGGCTGGAGCCCGAGGTTCGCGCGGCCGACGTCGACGAGTCCCTCCTGCCGGGCGAGGACCCGCACGACGCTGCCGAACGGCTCGCCCGCGCCAAGGCCTCGGTCGTGGCGCCGGTCGCCCCTCCGGGGGCCGTCGTCCTCGCCGCCGACACGATCGTCGTCCTCGACGGCACCGCCCTCGGCAAGCCGCGCGACGACGAGGACGCCCGGCGGATGCTTCGCGCGCTCCGCGGTCGCGCGCACGACGTCGTCACCGGCGTGGCCCTCGTTCGCAACGGTGTCCTCGTCTCGGGGCGCGAGACCACCGAGGTCGTCTTCGCCGCGATGACCGACGAGGAAGTCGACGCCTACGTCGCCTCCGGCGAACCGGCCGACAAGGCGGGCGCCTACGCCCTCCAGGGCCTCGGCGGCCTCTTCGTGGAGCGGATCTCGGGCACCCCCTCCAACGTCATCGGCCTTCCCCTTCGCCTCGTCCGAAGCCTGGGGTCAGGTCTTGATTTTCTACTCTAGGAACCTTTGACAGTCGCCGGCGCGGCCCCCGGCCTCGCCATGGCGCGAGAGGCCTGAAGCACCGACGCGAAGACGATGTCGTCTTCGTGCGTCGCGCCTCCGACCCGGATCCGGACCGCGGCCGGTATCGGCCCGCCGCCGTCCCGCCACCTCCGGAACAGCTGGTCGAGCTGCTGCACTTTCAGGGCACAGGCGGCGGCGTCGGCCCCGAACAGGAGGAGGAGAAACTCATCCTCCTCCCAGCGGAAGAGGTGATCGGTCTCGCGGACGTTCCGCCCCAGCTCCCGCGCGATCTCCACGAGGACAGAGACCGTGGCATCTTCGCCCGCCGCAACGAGCCGGTCGAAGTCGCGGATGACGACCGAGACGACCGACAGCGGAATCCCGTGGCGACGAGACCGCTCCAGCTCACGCGCGATGACATCGTCGAAGTACTCGCGGACGTAGAGCCCTGTCACCGCGTCGCGAATGCCGGTGTCGGCGGACATCGAAGGGAGATCTTATCAGCGGCCCGTAGGCCACCAGCGGGACACGGCTTCAGCGGTAGCGAACGTCGGCGGGCGACGTCGGGCGCTCGGGTCCGCGCGATTCGACCGTCGTCCGGTCTCGCCCCGCTGCCTTACTCGCGTAGAGCGCCCCGTCCGCCCTCCGGATCAGCGAGGTGACGTCCGCGCTGTCGAAGGCCCCGTGGTGGAGCGCGACGCCTGCCGATGCCGTCACGGTCTCCTGAACGTGCGGGAGGTGAACCTCGGCAATAGCCGCCCGGACCCTCTCCACCGCGGCGATGGCCGCGTCTCCCTCCACGTCTACGAGGACGAGGACGAGCTCCTCTCCCCCGTAACGTCCCGCGATGTCGATGCCGCGCACCGCCCCCGCCACCGCCCGGCCCGCCATCGACAGGACCCGGTCCCCGGCCTGGTGACCGTAGCGATCGTTGAAGCGCTTGAAGTGATCGATATCGAGCATCGCGAGGGCGAGCGAGCTGCCGCTGCGCTCGGCCCGCGCCAGCTCCCGGCGCGCCCGGTCCAGGAACGTCACGCGGTTCGGGAGACCGGTCAGGGCGTCGGTCGTCGCCCTCTCGAGGACAATTCGCCCCTGGTCCGCCACTGCGACGAGGAGAAGCGCCGTGAAGAGCAGGAACGCGGGGCCGATGAGCGGCGGAGGGGCCAGGCCGGGAAGGAGAACGTCCCTCGAGGTGGCGGCGTCGAAGAGTGCCGCCAGAAGCAGTGCCGAGGTCGCGGCGAACAGGAGCGCACCGTCGGGCCGGTGGAGCCTCGCCAGGTCGACGAGGGCCGCCCCGCCGAAAAGGACGAGGGACACGGCGTCGAACCATCCCGCCACCCGACCCGCCGAAGGAACCGTGAACAGGAGCAGGAGACCCGCGGCAGGCAGAGCGAGAAGCGCGAGGCGCGCCACGGTGTGGGGCAGCTCGAGGAACCGCAGGAGAAGAAGGTAGGCGAGGGCCGGGAGCAGGAGGGCCAGCGCGGCGCGAAGCCGTCCGTATCCCGTCTCCCAGACCGGGAGGCCCGCGACGAGGTAGGTCGTGAGGCCCGCCGCGAGAAGAGCGTAGAGAAGGAGATCCCTCCGGCTCCGGTCGCGCCCGAAGAAGAGGAGCGCCACGAGGCCGAGAGTGGCGACCGCGACGGCGGACGCCGCCGGGATCACGAGCGCCGGCAGGAGACCCGTGATGTCCGGAACCGGACCACGGACCACCTCGAAGACCTCGTTCCGCGCGGAGGCGGCGTCCAGAAGAACGGACACGGAAAACAACGGGACGATGATAGGCGCGTCCGGCAGCGTCAGGCCGTCGGGCACTCTCAGTGCTTCTTCTCGGTCTCCTCTTTCCTCATGGCGAGACTCGCTGCCGTCATCGTCGGGCAGTAGTTTCCGAGCTCTTCGAGCATCAGACACTCCTCGCTCCCGCAGATCGGGCAGCTGGTACAGGCGGTAGCCGGCTCCTCGACGAGGACGAGGCTCTCTCGGCGGGAGGAGCGGGAATCGGCGCTCATTTCGGCCTCCTCGGACACCCTGAGGTGGGCGCCCCTATCATCTTACTGCAATGCAGCAGCCATGGGTGTATCAGCCGGCCCGCCAGCGGGCCGCTCCCGTCGTACGATGAGGCCGTGACCCTGTTCGAAGGCCGAACGAGCGGTGACGCCCGCACGAAGGAGGTCGTCGAGGAGTGCCGGCGCCGCCTGCGTGACGACCCGGGCGATGCGGCCGCAGTCCTGCGTCTCGCCGACGCCCTCGCGTCCGGCGGCGATCCTCGGGAGGCCGTCCAGGTCCTCAATCGGGCGGGCCCCCGCCTCCAGAAGGCCGGAAAGCTCCTCGAGGCGATCGCCGTCTACAAGAAGGTGGAAGAGCTCGACCCGAAAGCCGAGGTCACATCCAGCTTCCTCGCGAAGATCGAGCTGAAGAAGATCCTCGAGGCGACGGCAAGGGCGCAGGCCCAGGCGGAAGCGCCCGCGGCCGCCGGAGCCTCGGCCCCGCCACCGGCCGAGATGGCCGAACGCCGAAAGAAGTCAGAGAGGGTTCACTCCCTGAGGAAGGAGATCCCGCTCCTCAAGGACATTCCACCGTTTCTCTTCGAGCTCGTCCTCGAGAAGATCCACCTCCGGACCCTCGCACCCGGACAGGGCCTCTTCGCGGAGGGCGACGAGGGAAGCTCCCTCTCCTTCGTCGCCGCCGGAGAGCTCGTCGTCTCGGCGAAGGGTGACGACGGCGCACCGGTCCTGCTCGGGCTCCTCGGCCCGGGCGACGTCGCCGGGGAGATCTCCTTCCTCAGCGGCGTCCCCCGGACCGCCACGGTCGCGGCGCGAACGCGCGTGGACCTCCTCGAGCTCGACCGGAACGCGCTCACTCCTCTCGTGAAGAAGCACCGGCACGTCGCCGAAGCCCTCTCGCGGCTCTACGCCGAGCGGGTCCTGGACGGTGTCCTCGCGCGGTCGCGCCTCTTCGGCCAGCTACCCCGTTCCGACCGCGACGCGCTCGCTCGGCGCCTGAAGCCTCTCACCGCAAAACCGGGAGAGGTCCTGATCCGCGAGGGGGCGAGCGACGCCGGCCTCTACCTCGTCCGCAGGGGCGCCGTCCGGGTCACAGTGAGGCAGGGAACGCGGGACGTGGCCCTCGCCCTCCTCACGCCCCACGACTTCTTCGGAGATCTCGCCACGGTACGGTCCCGCCCGAGGACGGCGAGCGTCACCGCCGTCACCGACACGGAGCTCCTCTGGCTCGCCGGACCCGACCTCCTCGCCATCCTCGCAAATCGTCCCGGGCTCTCGTCCGTCCTGGAGGAGATCCAGCTCGAGCGGTTCGTGAGAAACGCGGAGAAACTGGCCGGCGAGCACTGATCCGGAGTCCGGCCCGCGGGCATAGAATCGAATCGAGTCGTCTCACCGGTTCGGAGGTGACGGCATGAGCGCGCCGCACCACACCGAGACACCCCGAGCGCCCGCGAACGGGCCGGCAGGGGTGTGCCCCGTCCGGCCGGAAAGGGGAGCACCATGCCCGTCCGGAAACTGAAGGAGTTCCTCGACCAGAACGGTGTCCGCTGGGTCTCGATCGTCCACTCGCCGGCTTACACGGCGCAGGAGATCGCCGCCTCCGCGCATATCAAGGGGCGCGAGCTCGCCAAGACCGTCATGGTGAAGGTCGAGGGCAAGCCTGTCATGGTCGTCCTGCCGGCCTCGCAACGAGTCGACTTTCAGATGCTGCGCGACGTGACGGGGGGCGAGAACGTCGTCCTCTCGGGAGAGGCGGAGTTCCGCGAGCTCTTTCCCGACTGCGAGGCGGGCGCCATGCCTCCGTTCGGAAACCTCTACGGCATGGACGTCTACGTTGCGCAGAAGCTCACGGAGGACACCGAGATCGCGTTCAACGCCGGGTCACACACGGAGCTGATGAAGCTCGCCTACGCGGACTTCGAGCGCCTCGTGAAGCCTAAGGTGGCAGCCTTCGTCCAGCGCTAGCTGGATCGGGCGGGCGCCGGCCGAAGAAGACCGCGGCGAGGACGGCGGCGAGCCCAGCGAGGGAGACCGCCGCCCCGACGCGAAACGAACGCGGCCGGTAGCGGAAGCCGACGGTCTTCGTCCCGGCAGGGAGGTCGACGGCACGGAAGGCGGCGTTCGCCCTGAGGAGCGGCGTCGGACGGCCGTCGACCTCGACCTCCCAGCCGGGGAACCAGGCGTCGGCGAGGACGAGAACGGAGCGGTCCGGGACGTCGAGGACGAGGTCGACCCTTTCGCCCTCGTCCTCGAGGGCCAGCACGCGGCCCGCCCGGGCCTCGGCGGCCGGCGGCGGGAGAGCTGCGGCCCAGCGGTCGAGGAGGACGCTCTTCTCCGGTTCGAAGGCGGGGTCGTCGAGCGCCGCCCACGCCTCTTCTTCCGTCGCGACCCGCGCCCCCGCGGCGAGGACGAGGTAAGCCCGGGGCAGGGCGCGGAGGTTCTCGAAAAGGACGAGCGAGCCGTAGGACCGGACCTTCCGGAAGCGCTCCGGCGACGCGGCCAGAAGGCGCTCGCTCTCGTTCCACGTCGTCGCGAGGAGCCAGCGCACTGCGAGGAGGTCGAGGCGGCGCCCGGCCGCGCCGACGAGGCGGGCGGCCCGAACCGAGGAGACGAAGGAGGGAACCGTCCGGTCCGTGAGCGGGTCGAGGAGCCTGCGATGCAGGCGGCTCGGGCTGTCGTACCCGAGGGGCGTCGAGAGCCCGAAGAGGACCTCCATGTTCGGCGGCACGGTGTCGTCGACGGAGAGCACCCTTCCTCCCGCCCCGCCGAATGAGCGAAGGACCCGGTAGACCTCGGGCTCCGGGAATGCCAGGCGGGCCGGCGTGAACGGCACGTGCGCGAAAGCGAACGAGGCGAGATCCGCGCCGGCCAGGACGACCGCCGCGACGCCGAGGGCGGCACTGCCGGGGCGCCGGAACGCCGACGCAGAGACGAGCACGACGGTCAGCCCGAGGAAGACGAGGGACGAGGCGATCCCCCACCTCCCTTCGAAGGCTCTCTCCGGGGCCGCCGATCGGAGTCCCACGCGGTAGAGGCTCACCCCTGCCACCACGACGAGGCCGAGCGAGAGGAGCCGTGCCCCCCAGAGGCCCGCACCGGGCCGCCCCGCCGTCCGTTGCAGCTCGGTGAGACCCAGGCCCGCGAGGACCGCGAGGCAGAAGCCGAGAACGAGGAGGAGGCGCGCCTGCGGCAGGCTGCGCAGAAACGGCGCCCGGCCCGCGAGCTCGGAGAGTGGCCCGTGGCCGTAGAGAACGGAGACGACGAGCGCGGTCCCGCCCAGGAAGAAGAGCGGCACGGCGCGGCGCCGGGACAGGATCGCGAACGGGACGAGGGCGAGCGTCAACGCCCCGGCGTAGCAGGCCCACTCCGGCACCTCGATCTGGATCGAGTTCGGGTTCGAGCGGCCGTCGCGCGAAACGAGCGCCACGAGCGCGGACCACGGGGCACGCCACGCCCAGACGGTGTCGAAGCCGCGGGAGAGCTGCCCCATCCACTCGAGGAATGGCAGGAGCTGCACTGCGACGAGCGCGGGGACGGCGAGGAAGGCGGCAGCGCTCCAGGCCGCGGCCGCGCGACGGGTGGCCGGGCCGTTCTCCCGTTCCGGCGGGAGGGCCAGCCGAAAGGCGACCCAGGCCGCCGTCGTGCCGGAAACGTAGAGAAAGGTCTCGGGGTGGCCGGCGAGGAACGCCAGAGCGAGGGCGAGCGCGGCGAAGGCGGCCCGGAGCGGCCCCGGCCTCTTCGCGAGCCTCTCGAACGCGAGCACGCACGCGGGGAGCCACGCGGCGACGTCCGACTGGGGCCACCCCTGCCAGACGACCGCGAACCCTCCGAGCGAAAAGACCAGCCCCGCGAGAAGCTGGCCCGACCGGCTCGCCCCGAGCTCGCGGGCGAGGAGCGCGGAGAAGAGGAACGAGAGCGACGTGCGGAGAACGAAGGCCAGCGCCCACGCCAGCGGCAGAGGCAGGAGCGCCGGGAGGAGGTTCGGCGGGTAGAAGACCGCCGAGGTCAGGTTCGCGATGAACGGCGTCCCGAGGAAGATCTGCGGGTTCCAGAGCGGAAGGCGACCCTGCCGGAGCGATTCGCCCGCGTAGCTCCTCCAGGCCCACGTCATCGTCACGAGATCGCCCATCTCGGCGTGCCTCGGAGCGGGCGGGATCGAGGCTCGGATCTCGTCCCAGGCGGGCGACGCGAGGATGACGTCCGCGGGGAGAGGGATCCGTCCCGCGAAGACCGGAGCGTAGAGGGCGGCGCCAACGAGAAAGGTGGCGGCGAGGAGGCCGCGAAACCCGAAGGACCGGGACCCTTCCCCTGTGGTCCGGAAGCTCACTCCGAGGACTCCGAGGCAGACCCCTCCAGCCGCCTGGTCGCATGGACGAGGTCCTCGTGGGCGCCGACGAGGAGAAGCGTGTCGCCCGCCTCGATCGGGACGTCGAGAGGCGGAGGCGCGAGCGGCACGCCGTCGCGCAGGAGCGCGGGGACGGCGACGTGCTGCTCCTCGAGGTGGAGCTCACCGAGCGTCTTCCCCGCTGCCGCCATTTCCGGGAGGATGAGGACGAGGTCCGAGGTGCCGGCTGCCATGAGCGCCGAGAGCCGGCGTCCCGCCTCGGGCCGTGCGAGCGGGTCGCGGAGCTTGCGGTAGGTCTCGTCGCGCAGGACCCGGATCTGGGTCGCGATGAGGTTGCCCGGAACGTGGAGGGAGCGCAGCACGCGCGCGACGATCTCGATCGACGTCTCGAACTCCTCTGGAATCACCTCGTCGGCTCCGGCCCGGCGCAGCTCCTCGACCTCGCGAATGTAGCGCGTCCTCACGATGATCCGCACGTCGGCGTTGCGGGAGCGGCAGAGACGCACGACCTTCCGGCTCGCCGACGGATCGGGAATCGTGACGACGACGGCCCTCGCCCGCACGACGCCCGCCATCAGGAGCCCCTCGACGCCGGTCGCGTCGGCGAGAAGGACCGGCACCCCGTCCCGCCGCGCGTTGTCGGCCCGGTCGGCGTCTGCCTCGACGACCACCGTCCTGAGGCCCGTCTCTCCCAGGACGCGCGCCACGTTGCTCCCGTTCAGGCCGTAGCCGACGACGACGACGTGCCCGCGGCGCAGCTCCGAGGTCACCGGCTCGCGGTCGGTCGCGACGTCCGGGAGCCGGGCCGCGAGGGCCGGGCCGGCGGAGATGACGAACGGGACGAGGAGGATCGTCACGACGGCGACGGCCACGAAGAGCTGCTGCCCCTCGCCCGCGAGAAGGGCGAGCTTGCCGCCCGCCAGAGCGATGACGAACGAGAACTCGCCGACGTTCGCCAGGGAGAGCGCGGCCCGCGCGGCGGTCTTGGGCACGGCCCGCGCGAGCCGGAGCGCGGGGTAGGCCGTCAGCCCCTTCGCCCCGACGACGAACACCGCGCCGCCGAGGACGAGAAACGGGTGCTTCGCGAGGAACCCGAGGTCGAACAGCATCCCGACCGAGACGAAGAAGAGGCTCGAGAGGACGTCGCGGAACGGAGCGAACGTCGAGGAGACGTCGGCGATCGACTCGCTCTCGGCCAGGACGATCCCCGCCGCGAAGGCGCCCATCGCAGCCGAGGCGCCGGCGGTCTCCACGAGGGCGACGATCCCGAGGAGGACGACGAGGGCCGCGGCCGTGAAGGTTTCGGGCCCCGCCACGCGGACGAAGCGGTCGAGGACCCTCGGCACGACGAACCGGGCGATGCCGACGAGGAGCGCCGACCCGAGCACGGCGACGCCGACTTTCGTCAGGACCGCTCCCGTACCCGGCGCCCCGGCCCCCTGGAGCGCGAGCGCGGGGAGGAGGAGGATGAGCGGGATGACCGCGAGGTCCTGGAAGAGGGCCACTCCGAGGAACTGCTTGCCGGAGGGCGACCCGAGCTCGTCCCGCGACGCGAGGACGGGCAGGACGACGGCCGTGGACGAAACCGAGACGAGGAGACCCGCGAAGAGCGCTTCCCTCGCCCCGACAACCCCGAAGGCGAGGAGGGTCGCCGTCGTCACCCCGGCGGCGAAGACCATCTGGAGCGCCCCCCCGACGAGCGCCGTACGTCCCAGCGCCTTCAGCCTCGAGAGCGGAAACTCCAGCCCGACGAAGAAGAGGATGAGCGCGACACCGAGCTCGGCGATCCCGCTGACGCGGGCGGGGTCCTCCACGAGGGCGAGGGCGTGCGGCCCGATGATCATCCCCGTCACGAGGAACGCCGCGATGGAAGGGGCCTTCAGCTTCCGGAAGACGAAGAGGACCGGGAGCGAGGCGGCGAGGACCCACGCCAGGTCGCGGAGGAAGACCGACCCGTGCACGTCAGAATCTCAGCGCCGCGCCCAGCATCACGTGGTCGGCCGTTTCGTCAAAGCGCTGCCAGGTGCTCGAGTCGGGCGGGGTGATCTCCTCGGTCCCGGTCCGGGACGCCGAGAGGGAAACCCAGATCCGTTCCGACGCGAACCACCTCGCGCGCATCGAGAAGGCGCGTTCGGTCTCCGCCCGGACCGGCCGGAGCCGCCCGGGGGAGCCGGACGAAACGCTGCGCGTGCCGGTGCCGAAACCGGCGGAGATGCCGAGCCTGCGCGTGGCGAACCACGTCGCCTCGACGGCCGCGCCCCGCGCGATCGCACGACCCTGGGCGAAGGGGCCGGAAAGGGACGTCTCGAGATCCGAGGATGAGGTCGTCCCGGCGTAGCTCCCAGAGGCGTCGATGACCAGCCGCCGTTCAAGGAAGACGAGTCGCGTACCGACTGTCGCGCGCCGGACGATCCCCGCCGAAGTGAGAGTCGAGAAGTACGGTTGCGTGCTTCCTGTAAAGGCGCTCGCATCCTCGCGCGTCAGGTCCGCCTCGCCGTAGCTCCCCGTGGCGCTCACTTCGTGATCTCCGAGACGCAGGGCGACGCCGAGGGAGCCCGTCGAGGACGACGAGCGCGTCCCGGCCGTCGAGACGTCGGCCCGGCCCGAGGGTCGTTCCACCCCGGTCGACGCGGCCGTCTCCCGCTCCGCTTCCTGCTCGAAGCCCCCACGCACGGCGAAGCTCCTCGTGAAAAACCACTCGGCCGAAAGGTCCGCCTCGCGGAGAGACCCGTCTCCCGAGAGGCGAACCTCGAGGCTCGACTCCTGTCCCGAGAAGCTCCCGAAGGAGTCGCGACTCGTCCCCGCCAGGGCCAGGCGCGCCGAGACGCTCGAGGCCCGCGCCACGAAAGGCAGCAGCGCGAGCGGCGTTCGCCCGTCGTCTCCGACCGAAGAGAGCCATCGCGTCGCGGCGACGTCGACCCCATGGGCCCGCCCGTCCGCCGAGTAGGCGTACGCCGCGGTCGGGGCCCCGTCGAGGACGACGAGCGGCCGATCCGTCGCGCTCCCCTCGTACCCGAAGCCGATCGACAGCTCCGTGACGAACGGAGGCTCGGCGGCAGCGAGCGGCCCCGCGAGGAGACCGAGCAGGAGGACGGCCCGGGACGCGATCGACATCTTCCCCGGAGGTTAGCCGATGACGCTGGTTCGCACCTCAGCCGTCGCCTGGCTCAGAGGGTCTCGGGGAGCCGGCCCCGGGCCCCGCCTCAGCGGACGAGCGCCGAGGGCTCGATCGCGACGTGGAAGAGGTCCGGTTCGTGCTTCCAGGCCGCGAGCGCGTCCGCCGTCGCGGGCGAGGTCGTCCGGAGGAGGGCACCGAGGGCGGCCTTCACGTCTGCCGTGATCGGCGTCTTGGAGACGACCTCGACCGTCACCTTCGTTTCCGGGTAGCGGCGCGGCGCACCTTCGCCGAGGACGAGGTCGGTCATGAGCGGATTCGGGTCGAGGACCTTGACGGCCGGGTAGCCGAGCGTGGCGAACGCCTCCTCCCAGAGGGGCCGGGCGTAGCCGAAGTGGGTGCAGTTGAGGCTCACGACGAGCGGGCCCTTCTTCTGCGGAAGCCGTGCGATCGCCTCCTCCACGAACCCTCGGAGGCGGCCGGCGGTCTCCTCGCTGTGCGCTCCCCTCTCGATCGCGCCGGTGAGCTTCGGGCACGCCTGCCCGACGATCCTCGCGTCGGAAACGCCCTTGCCGAGAAGGATGCGGCGGTGGGCCCCCGAGTCGATCGTCCCCTTCGTCGCGAAAATTACCGCCGTGGCGTCCGGCGTCCCCTTCAGCGCTCCCACTATGAGGTCCGCCCCCATAGGCACGATGCTGACCGTCTCGGTCGTTCCCCGCCGGGCGTGCTCCGTCTTCTCGTAGAAGACCGAGAGCGTGTTGCAGGCGACGAGGATGAGGTCGGGCCGGTAGCGACTCTCCATCGCCGCCAGGGCGGCGTCGAAGACGCGGACCTTGTCGGCTTCGTCCTTCAGGTCGTTGTAGCCGATCGCGTCGTCGAGGAGGGCGTTTACGAAGACGACGCGCACCGACCGGGCGATACCGCTCCGGGGGAGCCGCGCGGCCAGGTCGGCGACGACGGAGAGACCGCCGAGCCCCGAGTCGGTGACGACGATCGTCACGTCGGGCCGGTCCTTCACCGCCCTGGCGAACGACGCCGGCTTCTTCGCACCCGCACAGAGGCCGGGCAGGGAGAGGGCGACCAGCACGAGGACTACCGCGATTTTCAGAAGATGGCTCATCTCGCCCTCCCGCGCCGCCGGCCCGATCGCCGGCGACCGGACGAGGATAGTGGACGGGCGGGGTGCCCGAAACGTTGATCGCATTTCGGCCGTTCCTGCCGTATCGTTCCTTCCGCCAATCACCCTGGGATCCGATTTCTGACCACCCGGCTTTCCGGCCGGTCGCGTTCTCTACCGGGACAGGAGACTTCATGACGAAGGACGGGTCATGCGCGGAGGGAGTCGAGCCCATCGGGGGCGTGTCGCTCGCGAGCTATCTCGACTCCTCGGGCCGCACCGACGCCCTCACCGGCGGCGCCCGGATGATCCCGGTGGAGACGCCCGCCGGGACCTTTCGCGTCTGGACGAAGCGGGTGGGGAACAACCCGCGTGTGAAGGTCCTCCTCCTCCACGGCGGGCCCGGCATCACGCACGAGTGCTTCGAGGCCTGCGACAGCTGGTTCCCCGGTGCCGGCGTCGAGTATTACTACTACGACCAGCTCGGGTCCTACTACGGCGACCAGCTCGACGACCCCTCCCTGTGGGAGATCCCGCGGTTCGTGGACGAGGTCGAGCAGGTCCGCCGGGCGCTCGGCCTCGATCGGGAGAGCTTCTTTCTCTTCGGGCAGTCGTGGGGCGGCATCCTCGCCATCGAGTACGCGCTGAAGCACCAGGAGCACCTGCGCGGCCTGATCGTCTCCAACATGATGGCGAGCGTTCCGGCCTACAACGCCTACACCAGGGACGTCCTCATGCCGGCGATGGCCCCGAAGGCGCTCGAGGAGATCCAGCGGCTCGAGGCCGAGGGGAGCCACGAGCACCCGCGCTACATGGAGCTCCTCGTCTCCCACCACTACGAGCACCATGTCCTCAGGATGCCCGCCGCCGAGTGGCCCGAGCCGGTGAACCGGGCGTTTCGGCACCTGAACCCGAAGGTCTACATCCCGATGCAGGGTCCGAGCGAGCTCGGCGCCTCCGGCAAGCTCGTCGACTGGGACCGGACGGCCGACCTCGCCTCGATCACCGTCCCGACCCTCGTCATCGGTGCGCGGCACGACACGATGGACCCCTCGCACCTCGAGTGGATGGCGGGGGCCTTCGCCCACGGCCGGTACCACCATTGCCCCGACGGCAGCCACCTGGCGATCTACGACGACCAGGCGTGCTACTTCGAGGGGCTCCTGAAGTTCCTTCGGGACGTCGACTCGGGGACGTTCTAGCCGGCCGGCGAGGGGCGGCTCGTCCGCTGGGTGCCCCGTGCCGGCCGTCCGAGCGCCACCGCCACGGCGACGGCCAGGGCGAGGAGCGTCGAGACGAGAGCCACGACGCCCTCCCAGCCCGTGCGTGCGAAGACGAAACCCCCGAGAGTACCGACGAAGCTCGATCCCGTGTAGTAGGCGAGGAGGTAGTGGGCCGAGGCGGCGGCCCTCTCCGCTCCCCCCCGGTGGCCGACGCCGGTCGAGGCGACGGCGTGGGCGGTGAAGAAGCCGAGGGTGAAAAGGGCGAGGCCGAGAAGCTTCAGCGGCAGCGGGACGACGAGCGTCGCGACGGCCCCCGCGAGCTGGGCCGCCGCCCCGGCCAGGAGGACCCGCGGCCGGCCGACACGATCCGAGAGGCGCCCGGCGAGAGGCGAGGCGAAGATCCCGACCGTGTAGAGGAGAAAAGCCCACGAGACGACGGGCGGCGAGAGCCTCCACGGCGGCCCCTCGAGCGAGAAGGCGAGGTAGTTGTAGACGGTGACGAAGCTTCCCATGACGAGGAAGCCCATCGCGTAGAGCCCGAGGAGGACCGGGTCTCTCCCGCTCGCGACGAACCCGCGCAGGATCGCAGCCCGCTCGAAGGGGCGTGGCCGGAACCGTCGCGACGGCGGGACGTTACGTGCGAACCAGAGGGCCAGGACGAGGTCGAGGAGGGCGAGGCCCCAGAGCCCTCCCTTCCAGCCGAGGCGCGCGGAGAGGAGCCCCACGATGATCCGCCCCACCATCCCGCCCATGGCATTGCCCGCGATGAAGAGCCCCATCGCGGCACCGGCCCGCCTCGGCTCGACCTCCTCGGAGAGGTAGGCCATCGCGACTGCCGGGACGCCCGCGAGGGCGAGCCCCTGCAGGGCCCGGAGGACGACGAGGACGGCGAACGTCGGCGCGAAGGGGACGAGGAGGCCGAGGAGCGAGGCGACGACGATCGCGACCCTGAGGACGCCGACCCGTCCCCTCGCGTCGGAGATCGGCGCGGCAGCGAGCATCCCGAGCGCGAGGGCGAAGGTCGCCGCCGAGAGCGAGAGGCTCGCCGCGGCCGGGGAGAGGCTGAACGTCCCGGCCAGAAGGGGCAGGACCGGCTGCGTCGCGTAGAGGAGCGAAAAAGTGACGAAGCCGGCGGCGAAGAGCTC
>DIAY01000042.1:0-212 GCA_002414905.1 Holophagales bacterium UBA5066
CGTCAAGTACCTCAAGCTCATCGAGGCCATCGCCCTCCTCTTCCAGTACCAGCGGGAGGTCAAGAGCCTTACGCTCGACGGCGAGGTCGTCGAGTACGTCGAAGCGACGCTCGCCGACGTCGCCCTCGCCAACCGTCTCGCCTCGGAGGTCCTCGGCCGGAGCCTGGACGAGCTGCCGCCGCAGACGAGGCGGCTCCTCGTCCACCTCGACG
>DIAY01000042.1:397-3191 GCA_002414905.1 Holophagales bacterium UBA5066
CACCTCGACGACCTGGTCACGTCCGTCTGCGAGAAACAGGGCGTCGCCCGGGAGGATCTGCGCTTCTCGCGCCGGGACGTGAGGATCGCGACGGGCTGGGGCGACACGCAGCTACGGATCCACCTCGATAGGCTCGCGGCGCTCGAGTACGTCCTCGTCCACCGTGGCGGCCGAGGCCAGAGCTTCGTCTACGAGCTCCTCTGGCGCGGTGAAGGGAAGGACGGACGGCCCTTCCTCCTGGGACTCCTCGACACCGCCGCCCTCGTCGATCCCATCGATGAGGAGGCGTCTTCCGCGACTACGACTGAAACCTCGCGGGGGGAAGAGGCCGACCTCGCGGGGGGATCGCGGCCCCATCGCGGGGCCTTCGCGGGGGGATCGCGGGGGGAGGAAGATGAGCCGGGCGCCGCTCCCCATGCGCACTTGAACGGTTTCTCGCACGAAGAGGCCGAAACTCCGCTCCTCGGAGTCCCACTCGGAATCCCGTCGTACCCGCCTCCGGAGCCGAAGCTCCTCCTCCGCCGCGCAGCGGGCCGGCTGTAGGAACAGGCCCGTGACGAGCCCGGCCCGACGGCGCGCGGCGGCCCGACGCAAACGGGTCTTCGCTTTCCGCGACACGACCGACCCTCGCGGTTTCGTCGTCCTTCTGAAGGCCCATCTCGAGCACATGAAGGTGAGGGGCTACTCGCCCAGGACGGTCCTCTCGGCCGAGTGGTCTGTCTCGGACTTCGCCGTCTGGTGCCAGGAGCGCGACGTGATGAAGCCCCGCGACGTCACCAAGCCGATGCTCGAGCGCTACCAGCGGATGCTCTTCTACACGGAGAAGCCCGACGGCAGTCCGCTCACCCTCTCGACGCAGCATCACCGCCTCAGCTTCATCAAGCAGTACTTCAAGTGGCTCGCCCGCGAGAACCACCTCCTCTCGAATCCCGCCTCCGAGCTCGAGCTACCGAAAGTGGAGAAGCGGCTGCCGAAGCACGTCCTGACGGCCACCGAGGCCGAGGCGATCCTGGCGCAGCCCGACATCCGCAAGCCGCAAGGCCTGCGAGACCGGGCGATTCTCGAGACCTTCTACTCGACGGGAATCCGGCGGACGGAGCTGTCGGGTCTGAAGGTCCACGACGTCGACACCGAACGCGGCACGATCACGGTGCGTCAGGGCAAGGGCCGGAGGGACCGCGTCGTCCCGGTGGGGGAGCGGGCTGGCGCGTGGATCGCGAAGTACATTCGCGAGGCCCGGCCCGATTTCGTCGTCGAGCCGGACCGCGGCTTCATCTTCCTCGCGGCCGAGGGGGAGCCGATCGCGCCGAAGACGCTGAGCCTCTACGTGAGCCGTTACGTGAAGGCGTCCGGCGTGGCGAAGACCGGCTCCTGCCACCTCTTCCGGCACGCCATGGCGACGCTGATGCTCGAGAACGGGGCCGACGTCCGGATGATCCAGGCCATCCTCGGGCACGTGAAGCTGACGACGACGGAAATCTACACGCACGTGGCGATCACGAAGCTCAAGGAGATCCACACGGCCACCCACCCGGCGGCCCGGCTGGGGCCAGCGCCGAAAGAGCCATCGGCCTGAGCTGCGCCGGCTCGTAGGATGTGCGATATGCTCCCGGTGCACTTGCTCCCCATTCGACACGCCGAAAGGCCTCGGGTGGGGTTATTTCGTTTCTGGGGGGCGAATGCCTGCTGAACCCGCACTGAAGCGCGCCGTCGCTTTCTTCGACGGCCAGAACCTCTTCCACGCCGCGCGGGAGGCCTTCGGGTACAACTATCCCAACTACGACCCGCTCGAACTGGCACTCTCCGTGACGTCGCTGAAAGGGTGGCGTCTCGAAGAGGCGCGCTTTTACACGGGCGTGCCTGACAACCGAGACGAACCCTTCTGGAACCACTTCTGGACGGCGAAGCTTGCTCAGATGGGCCGCGAGGGGCTGACCACGTACTCGCGTCCACTCCGGTATCAGAACCGCGTCGTGAAGCTCCCGGACGGCTCCACGCACAGCGAGCTGGTCGGGCACGAGAAGGGCATCGACGTCCGCATCGCGCTCGACATCGTCGGGGCCGTCCTGGAGAACAAGCTCGACGTCGCGGTCGTCTTCAGTCAGGACCAGGACCTCTCGGAGGTCGCCGACGAGCTGAGGGCGATCTTGAAGAGACAGGACCGCTGGATCAAGATGGCCTCGGCCTTCCCGGTGAGTCCGACCTCTCGGAACATCCGCGGCATTAACCGGACGGACTGGATACCGATCGAGCGCGCCGTCTACGACAAGTGCCTCGATCTTCGCGACTACAGGCCGAAGCCGCCCGCACCCTGAGGCCCGGATAGACTGATCGGCGTGTCGCGTCGGGTGGCATTCGGGCTTCTCCTTCTCTTAGCTGCTCTACTGCCCGTCCGCGCCGAGGCCTCGCGCACGAGCGTGTGGGAGTCGACCCCACCCGCCTCCTTCTCTGTCGCGAGGACCGAAGCGACCTCGGCGATCGCTCCGCTCGCGTCAGCCGCCGCCGCTGACATCGAAGCCGAAGAGCCTCCTCGCTTCGACCTCGGCGACATCGTCCTCGTCGAGCGCGAGATCGAGCACGAAGAACGCTTCGACCTCGGCCCTCTCGAGCTACTCGGCCCGACTCCGCTTCGAGGCCCGCCGCCCAGTTATCCGGAAACTCGCGTCGGGGGTTTCGAGCTACTGCCGCCCTTCCGTGTCGGGGCATCGCCGAGGCTAAGCCTCTGGCCGCGTCAGGCTTGCGGCGCGTTTAGCTGCGAACTCGTGTCGGATAGCCCCGAAGACCCGTGGGGGCT
>DIAY01000305.1:0-345 GCA_002414905.1 Holophagales bacterium UBA5066
CGAGCTCTCGATCGCCTCCACCGGTAAGGACCCGCAGACGGGGCGGCTCGTCACCATGGTGTACCGGGTCGACGGGCCAGTGATGATCTTCCTGACGACGACGGCGATCGAGATCGACGAGGAGCTCCTCAACCGCTGCCTCGTCCTGACCGTCGACGAGAGCCGCGAGCAGACGAGGCGCATCCACGAGCTTCAGCGCCGGGCCGCGACGCTCGACGGGATCCTGGCCGGACGCCGGAAGCCGAAGGCGCTGAAGGTCCACCGCAACGCCCAGCGGCTCCTCCGCCCTCTCCTCGTCCACAACCCCTACGCCTCGCGCCTGACCTTCCTCGACGAGAAGACGCG
>DIAY01000305.1:541-719 GCA_002414905.1 Holophagales bacterium UBA5066
CAAGCTCATCGAAGCCATCGCCCTCCTCTTCCAGTACCAGCGGGAGGTGAAGAGCCTCACCGTCGACGGCGAGATCGTCGAATACGTGGAGGCGACGCTGGCCGACGTCGCCCTCGCCAACCGCCTGGCCTCCGAGGTCCTCGGCCGGAGCCTGGACGAGCTGCCGCCGCAGACGCGG
>DIAY01000305.1:897-1861 GCA_002414905.1 Holophagales bacterium UBA5066
CACCTCGACGACCTGGTCACGTCCCTCTGCGAGAAGCAGGGCGTCGCGCGGGAGGACCTGCGCTTCTCGCGTCGGGACGTGAGGATCGCGACGGGCTGGGGAGATACGCAGCTGCGGATCCACCTCGACCGGCTCGCGGCGCTCGAGTACGTCCTCGTCCACCGTGGCGGCCGAGGTCAGAGCTTCGTCTACGAGCTGCTCTGGCGCGGTGAAGGCAAGGACGGACGGCCCTTCCTGCTGGGCCTCCTCGACACCGCCGCCCTCGTCGATCCCCTCGATGAGGAGGCGTCTTCCGCGACTACGACTGAAACCCCGCGGGGGGAACAGGGCCACCTCGCGGGGGGATCGCGGCCCCATCGCGGGGCCTTCGCGGGGGGATCGCGGGGTGAGGAAGACGAGCCGGAATCCGCTCCCCGAAAGGGTTTGAACGGTTTCTCGCACGAAGAGGCCGAAACTCCGCTCCTCGGAGTACCAGGCGGAATCCCGTCGTACCCGCCTCCGGAGCCGAAGCTCCTCCTCCGCCGCGCACCGGGCCGGCTGTAGGGGCAGGGCCGTGACGAGCCCGGCTCGTAGGCGCGCGGCGGCTCGACGCAAGCGCGTCTTCGCCTTCCGCGACACGACCGACCCGCGCGGCTTCGTCGTCCTTCTGAAGGCCCATCTCGAACACATGAAGGTGAGGGGCTACTCGCCGAGGACGGTCCTCTCGGCCGAGTGGTCCGTCTCGGACTTCATCGTCTGGTGCCAGGCGCGCGACGTGATGAAGCCCCGCGACGTCACCAAGCCGATGCTCGAGCGCTACCAGCGGATGCTCTTCTACACGGAGAAGCCCGACGGCAGCCCGCTGACTCTCTCGACGCAGCACCACCGGCTGAGCTTCCTCAAGCAGTACTTCAAGTGGCTCGCGCGAGAGAACCACCTCCTCTCGAATCCGGCCTCCGAGCTCGAGCTGCCGAAGGTGGAGAAG
>DIAY01000305.1:2027-3157 GCA_002414905.1 Holophagales bacterium UBA5066
GAAGAGGCTCCCGAAGCACGTCCTCACGGCCACGGAGGCCGAAGCGATCCTGGCCCAGCCCGACATCCGGAAGCCGCAGGGGCTGCGGGACCGGGCGATCCTGGAGACCTTCTACTCGACGGGGATCCGGCGCACCGAGCTGTCGGGCCTGAAGATCCACGACGTCGACACGGAGCGCGGAACGATCACGGTGCGTCAGGGCAAGGGCCGCAGAGATCGGGTCGTCCCGGTCGGGGAGCGGGCCGGAGCGTGGATCGCGAAGTACATCCGCGAGGCCCGGCCGGACTTCGTCATCGAGCCCGACCACGGCTTCATCTTCCTTGCTGGCGAGGGTGAACCCATCGCGCCGAAGACGCTCAGCCTGTACGTGAGCCGATACGTGAAGGCGTCCGGCGTTGCAAAGACCGGCTCGTGTCACCTCTTCCGGCACGCCATGGCCACCCTGATGCTCGAGAACGGCGCCGATGTGCGAATGATCCAGGCCATCCTCGGGCACGTGAAGCTGACGACGACGGAGATCTACACGCACGTGGCCATCACGAAGCTCAAGCAGGTCCACACAGCGACGCACCCGGCGGCCCTGCTGCTGCCACCGGTGAAGGCCCCGGACCGGACGAACTGAAGCCTTCTTCCCTTTAGTCGCAGAATGGGCCGCGTGAGGATCACGCGGCTCTTCGTGCTCCTGGCCCTGGCGGCGCTGCTGGCGCCTCCAGCCGAGGCCTCGCGCGCGAGCGTGTGGGAGCCGAGCCCACCCGCCTCCGTCGTCGGGGCGAAGACGGACACGGCCTCGGCGCTCGCTTCGCTCGAGCCGTCCGTGCGACTCGACCAGGGCGTCGCCGCCGCCGCTGAGACCACCGAGGCTCCGCTCTTCGACCTCGGCGACGTCGTCCTCGTCGAGCGCGAGCTCGAGCACGAAGAGCACTTCAACCTCGGCCCTCTGACGCTCGTCGACCTCAACCTCCTGCGAGGTCCTCCGCCGAGCTATCCGGAAACTCGCGTCAGGGGTTTCGAGCTACTGCCGGCCTTCCGCGTCGGGGCATCGCCGACGCTAAGCCTCTGGCCGCGTCAGGCTTGCGGCTTCTCTTGTCGGGAAGTCGTGTCGGATAGCCGATATGACCCGTGGGGGCTCA
>DIAY01000011.1:0-762 GCA_002414905.1 Holophagales bacterium UBA5066
GCCGGCGTGAAGTAGAGCTCGCCGTAGAGCTCGTGGCTGTCGGCGGCGTACGTGATCATCGTCGAGCCGTCCGCCGAGGCGCCCTTCGTCACGAGGATGTTCGTGCAGGAGAGGGCGTCGGGAGTGGCGACGGTGAGGGCCATCGCGAGGGCGAGGAGGGCAGCGGGCTTTCTCATGAGGGGTTCGCGGCTCCTTGACGAGGCCGCCCTGCCCGCGTGTTCCGCGGGGGCCGCCCCGACAGGGAATCCTACCGGAGGTCGGTCTCCGGCGCCCGCCGGGAACCGGCTCAGGGCCGGAGGGCGGGAGGAAACCGGACTTCGCTCGCCCGCGAGCCCCCGCGCGAATACGATGGAGTGGCCGTGCGCCGCGCCCGCTGTCTTCCCGGCACTCTTCTGGCCACTCTGGTCCTCGCGTCCGCCGCGAGCGCCGGCGCGCTGCCGAAGTTCGGCGTCATCTCCCGGCCGAAAGGCTTCTCGTCGATCCGCGTCGTCGCGGCGCCGGGCCTCTCCGTCTTCCTCGACGACGCCCCTGCCGGCACGACGGACCCCCTCAGGCAGGGGCTCACCATCGAGGACCTTCCGGCCGGGACCTACATCCTGCGCGTCGAGAAGCCGGGCTTCGAGCCGAAGGTCGTGAAGGTCACCGTCGCCGAAGGGGACACGAAGGAGGTCCGGATACTCGGACTGAAGCCGAAGGCGACACCGACCCCGGTTCCCCCCGGCTGGACCCCTCCCGCGGGTGCGACGCCCGTATCGACGCCCG
>DIAY01000011.1:1010-1303 GCA_002414905.1 Holophagales bacterium UBA5066
GTGAAGCTGCCGGCCAGGTAGCAACCTGATTCTCGAGGGGTCGATAGGGCGGAGCAAGGATTTCCCTCCGCTAGACTCTCCGGCATGCCGCGCCTCCGCCTCCTCACCGCCGGCGAATCGCACGGTCCGCTCCTGACCGCCGTCCTCGAGGGGCTCCCCGCCGGGCTGAGGCTCGACGTCGCCGCGATCGACGCCGACCTCGCGCGTCGCCAGCACGGCTACGGCCGTGGCGCGCGGATGAAGCTCGAACGCGACCAGGTCCGCTTCACCGGCGGTCTGCGCGGCGGCGAGAC
>DIAY01000011.1:1483-10636 GCA_002414905.1 Holophagales bacterium UBA5066
CCTCGCCCCGGCCCGGCCACGCCGACCTCGCCGGGGGCCTCAAGTTCGACCGTCACGACCTTCGCGACGTCCTCGAGCGGGCGAGCGCCCGCGAGACGGCGATGCGCGTCGCCGCGGGGGCTGTCTGCCGCCAGTTCCTCGCAGCCTTCGGGATCGAGGTGCGCAGCGGCGTCCTCTCCGTCGGCCCCGTCTGCGGCGAGGAGCCGCGGGAGGGCTGGTCGTTTGCGAGCCTCGCGAAAGTCGACGAGACCTCGCCGTTCCGCGCGGTGGAGCCCGGGCTCGAGGAGAAGATGACGCAGGCCGTCGACGCGGCCGCGAAGAAGGGGGACACGCTCGGCGGCACGATCCTCGTCGCGGCGCGGGGCGTCCCTCCCGGACTCGGTTCTCACGTCTCGTGGGACCGCAAGCTCGACGGGAGGATCGGCCAGGCGCTGCTCTCGATCCCCTCGGTCAAGGCCGTCTCGATCGGCTCGGGCGTCTCGAACGCGTTCGCTCCGGGTTCGCTCGCGCACGACCCGATCTCGTTCGAGGACGGACGCGGATTCTTCAGGACGAGGAACCGCGCCGGAGGCCTCGAGGGCGGGATCACGAACGGCGAGGACGTCCTCGCCGTCCTTTTCCAGAAGCCGATCGCCACGCTGCGCGAAGGGCTGCCGTCGGTGGACCTCGACACGAAGGCGCCGCACCGGGCGCAGTACGAACGCTCCGACGTGACCGCCGTCCCCGCCTGTGGTGTCATCGCCGAGGCGATGCTCGCGTTCGTCCTCGCCGGGGCTCTTCTCGAGAAGACCGGCGGAGACTCGATGGAAGAGGTCCGGCGGAACCTCGAGGGCTTCCTCGCCGTGCAGAAGGGCTTCTGACGATGGACTTCTCCCGCGAGAGCCTCGACCGTGAGTTCCCCTCGCGCCTCACGACGATTCAGATGAGCCACGCGGCGGTCTCGCCGCTTCCAGCCCGCGCCGCGGATGCTCTCCGCGAGTACGCGAGCCTCCTCTCGACGCGCGGGTCGCTCGCCTTCCCCGAGCTCGATGCGCGCGTGAAGGCTCTCCGCGAGGCCGGGGCGCGCCTCCTCGGCGTCACGGAGGGGCTCGGCGGCGCCTCGTCGGTCTCCGTCGTCCCGAACACGACCTACGGCCTCTCGCTCGTGGCCCAGGGGCTCGACTGGAAGAGCGGCGACGTCGTCGTGACGACGGAGTCGGAGTTCCCGGCGAACCTGACTGGGTGGCTCGACCTCGCGCGCCTCGGCGTCGAGGTCCGGCGGATCGCAACGCGCGACGGAGCGTTCACGGCGGACGACGTCTTCCGCGCCTGCGACGCGCGGACGCGGCTCGTCTCGCTCTCCCTCGTCGCGTACCACACCGGCTTCGTCGCGCCGGCGGCCCGGGTGGGAGCCTTCTGCCGCGAGCGGGGGATCGTCTTCGGGCTCGACGGGATCCAGGCGGCCGGCGCGATTCCGGTCGACGTCGCGGCGCTCGGCGCCGACTTCCTCTCGGCCGACGGGCACAAGTGGATGCTCGGTCCCGAGGGGTGCGGCCTCTTCTTCACGACCCCCTCCTTCCGGTCCCGCCTTCGCGCCCCCTCGGGCTGGTTGAACCTGAAGCGGACGAAGCCGGCGCAGTACGACGTCGGCGAGCGGCCCGACTACGCCGGCGACGCCACGAAATTCGAGATCGGCGCGCTCCCGATGCCCGGGGTCTTCGCGCTCCACGCCTCCGTCGGCCTCCTCCTCGAGATCGGGAGCGCCGCGATCTCGGAGCGGGTCCGCGCGGTCCTCGCCGTCCTCGAGAAGGGGCTGCCCCGCCTGGGCTGGGAGCCGGTCCTCCACGGGCAGGACGTTCGCTCCGGCATCCTCGCCGCCCGCCCGCCCGCCGGCGCCGACGCCCGGCGGGCGATGCGCCACCTCGAGGAGCACGGCGTGACCTGCTCGGCGCGTTCCGGGTTCCTCAGGCTCTCGCCGCACGTCTCGGGCGAGCCGGAGGACGCCGCGCGGGTCCTGGACCTCCTCACGGGCCTCTGACCCGCTCCGGTTCAGCGGAACGCTGCCGGCAGCTCGACTCCAGGTGGAGGTTCCGGCGGGTCCCTCACTTCCGGCGCCGTGATCCAGTCGGCGTCGAGCACGTAGAGTCGCGGGTCGACGGGCCGCCAGTTCCTTCCGTCATACTTCCAGACGCCGTAGTGGAGCTGGGGCGTCGGGGAGAACCGGTTCGTGCCGACGGTTCCGAGCGCCTCTCCGCGCCGCACCGTCTGTCCGCGTTTCACCCGTACGCTCCCGAGATAGCCGAAGAGCGTCCGCGTCTGCGCGCCGTGCGCGAGGACGACGACGTTGCCGAACGTCCTCCAGGCGGCGCCCGCGCTCCCCGGCACGTGACCGGTGAAGACGACGCGTCCGCCGGCCGGGGCGAGGACGGGCGTTCCGGCGAGCGCCGCGAGCGCGAGCCCGGCGTGGAACTCCGGCCGGTGGGTCAGGGGCGAGATGCGCGGGCCGAAGACGGAAAGCGGGACCGCGGAGGAGGGCTCGACGGGAGAGCGTGAGGGAATCCAGGCCGGATCGGGCGTCCGGGCCGCGGCGATCCTCCTGCGGAACGTCTCCATCGCACGAAGCCTTCGCCCGAGCCTGTGCACCTCCACCTCGAGGTCGGTCGTCGTGGCCTCCTCCGCCGGGAGAACCTGCTCGGGAAACGTCGCGGGAAGCGGCAGGGAGAGGACGGCGGCAACCCGGGCCAGGAAGAGCTCGTCGGCCGCGACCCTTTTCTCGAGCCTCTCGAAGCGGAGCCGGACGGAATCGAAGGCGAGCAGCCCCCGCTGGGTCCCCACGCGGAGCGCGATGCGCTCGGCCGACCGGACGACGTAGGTGACGAGATCGGGCGCGCCGAAGAGCCCGATCGCCACGAGCGTCCCCGCCAGGACGAGGATGGCCGCGGCGACGCGTCCGGCACGTTCGTCGAGCTTCCAGGCGCGGGGCTTGCGCCTCGGATCGCGCGAGTGAAAGCGGATCTCCGTCACGGGCCGACGGCAGGAGAGCCGGTCTCGATGCCGAGCCTCCGCCTGTCCGTGGGCGAGAGCGGCACGAACGTCCGCCCGGGGACGAGTCGGAGGACGCCAGGACCGTTCACCGCGAGCCGCAGGGCCTTCCACCCTCCGTGCGGCAGCTCGACGGCCCCGCGCCTCGCGTCGTTCCAGTAGACGGTCACCGTCACCGCCTCCGCATCGGGACGGGCGTTTTTCACAGGGAGGCTGAGGAGCGACCGCCGTCCGGCCGGGGCATCGATCCGGAGGGCCGCCGCCTCGGCCGTCCAGCGAAACGGCCGCCCGTCCGGCTCTCGCTCGACCGCCCAGAGCCCGGCGGTCGGTCCGTGCGCGAAGGCGGCGTCGGCGCCCCAGGTCTCGACGCACCTCGCGAGCGCCCCGCCCACGAGGAGGACGGAGGCCCCGGCAACGACGACGGGAAGGACGTGCCCGAGAACGCGGACCGACCGCCCGTCCGGGGGTGCCGGCAGGCGTGCGGTCAGTAGTCCGACGAGCGCCCCGATCTCGGCGTAGACGAGATGCGACCCGAACAGGAAGGTGACGAGCATCCCGACAACGGCGGCCGCTGCCCCGGCCGCACGGAGCGATTCCTCCGTCCTCTCGGCCCGGAACGAGAGCGCCCTTCCGAGCGCCGGGACGAGACCGGCGAGGAGCAGGGCGAAGACGGCGGCTCCGGCAAGCCCCGTCTCCGCGAGGACGCCGAGGTAAAGCGATGGCGGGTGGTCGGTGAACGTCACCGTCCTTCCGAGGAGGTCGTGGGCCGCGCCGGGGAACTCGACGCGGAAGGAGCCGAGACCCCGGCCCGTGACGGGATGCTCCCTCGAGAGGGCAAACGCCCCCTCGTAGAGAAGAAGCCTCTCCGGCTCTCCGAGCGCACGGGCCTCCTTCCTCCCGAACGACTCCGAGAGCCTCGCGAGGAGGGCGCTACGGCTCCCCTCTCGCGTCGGCCACGCGAGCGCCGCCCCGAACGCGAGGGCGACGAGGATCGAGAGCGTCCCCGCCGAGAGGACGACCCTGCGGCGCACGCCCGGCCTCTGCCCCGCGATCGCGCGCGTCACGGCCCAGAGAACGAGGACGAGCGCCGACACCAGCGCCCCGATGAAGCCTCCCCTCGAGCCGGCGTCGGCAAGAAGGACGAGGAGACCTGCGACCCCTGCGCCCGCGGCGAGCCTGAGGCGCCACGGACCCGACGCCGCCCGCGCCAGACAGGGCGCGAGCAGCAGCGCGGCCGCGACACCGGCCGCTGACGGGTCGGTGAACGTCGCCTGCGCGCGCCCCCACAGCTCCCAGTGCGGCGCGCGCAGGTGCGGCACGACGCCGAGCTTCTGCAGAACCGCGGTCCCTCCCGCCACGACCGCGACGGTGACGAGGGTGGCGTCGAGGACGCGTGCACCTCGGGCGTCCCGCCCGGCACGCACCGCGACCGCGTGGAAGCCCGCGGTCAGGAAGAGGGCTGCCAGAACCGCCAGCGTTCCCGCAAGGGCCTGCTCCACGTCGAGACCGAGGCGGTTGACGACCCGGGGGGGAGGGACGTCACGCAGCAGGAGGTAGGCCGTGCGGGCGCCGACCCAGGAGGAGAGGGCCGAGAGGGCGGAAATGGCTGCAACGGCGCGCCAGAGAGGCGTCAGGCCGTGTCTCGCCGGTGGGCGCTCGAGGTCGTAGATCGAACGCAGGGCCGCACCCGCGAGGTAGGCCGCGAGCGGCACCGGCGCGACGACGGCCGGGTTTTCGAGGCCGAAGGCGAGCGAGGACACGCCCGACACGGCCAGGACGAGACCCGCCAGGGGAAGCGACCGTAACGGGGCCACGATCGCCGCGGCAAAAAGAAGAACGGACACTCCCCAGACGACGGTGCGAAAGAGCGGATGAGGAGGGAGGAGAACGACGGAGCAGGTGACCGAGAGTGCGATCCAGCCGGCGAAGGCGGCGATTCCAGTGAGGGGATGGGGCCGGTTCACCGCGTCTCCCCTCCCGCCGGTCCCACCGGGGGCCGGGCGAGCTGCAGGGCCAGGATGCGCCGATCCCCGCCCTTCTCCCGTGCCGGGCAGAAGCTTCGGCTCGCCTCGAGCCCGAGTAGGCCCCGATGTCCGGTGCTCGCCACGGTCTCGCCAGGCCGGAACGGTCCGCGCTCCACGCCGACATCGTGCCACGTCCGATCCGACAGCGAGACCTTCAGCACGGGCCCTCCGTCCAGCCGGATCGCCACGAGGACCGGGTGCCGGCCGAGGTCCGCGAGCATCCCCCGGAGCCGGACCCGAACGAAGCCTCCGGCCGGAACAGTGACCGGTACGAGGGCCTGAGGGCCGGCCCAGAAATAGCGTTCCGTTTCGTCGAGCGCGCCCCATTCCGCATATCCGAACCGGCCTCTCTGCTCCCCCGCGGTGAGCAGGAGGCAGGAGCCTCCCCAGAGCACCAGGACGGACCAGGGCAGGACACGTCGGACGAACCCGGGCGCGCCCGGGACAACCGTTGGAGGCTGTCCGGCCGGGAGCAGCGCAGCTGCCCCCCAGAAGAGAAACTGCAGCTCCGGGAGAAGCCACGAATGGGACGCGAGTCCCGTCAGCGAGAACGCGAGCAGGCCGGGGGCCAGCGCCGCCTCGGGTGAGGAGAAGGCGGTCCCGGCCGAAAGCAGCCGGCCGGCGAGAAAGAGGAGGGGGACGAACGGCCAGAGGACGAGCAGCCCGCCGGGGATGCCGTTCTCGGCGATCGCCTGAAGGAAATAGTTATGGAGGTTCTCGACCCGGACCGGAAAGCCCGGGTCCCGGAACTCCTGGAACCGCACCGCGGCCCGGCCCGGCCCGACTCCCGCAAACGGATGCGCCGCTATCATCCGAACGCCCGCCTTCCAGAACCCGACGCGCCCCGCCTGGAGAGCGTGAAGGGATTCCCCCGGATCGACGAGCGTCGCCGCTCTCCGGCGGAGGAGGTGGCCCACGTCTCCCGGCCAGGCCACGATCGCGACGATCGGGATTCCGAGCGCCAGGCTCGCACCCAGGACGACACGTCGCCCTTCGGTCTTCCATTTTCCGCGACGGGACCAGAGCACTCCGGCCAGGGCCGCGGCCCCCGCCCCCAGCGTCGCGAGCCAGGCCCCGCGCGACCCGGAGAGGAGCAGGCCGGCGAGAAGCAGCGCGACGACCCCGCCGAAGACGAGCCGGCGCGCTCCCCGGGCCTTCCACGCCAGTACGACCGCAGGGAAGAGCCCGAGCGCCATCGCCGAGCCCGTCGCGTTGTAGTCGGGAAGGGTCGCAGGGACGCGCAGCCCTAAGGAGTGGGCCTCGTAGTGGGCAGCCCCCCACAGCTTCAGGCCCGTCGACGCCTCGAGGACGGCGTAGGCGCCGACGAGGGAAAGACCCCCGACGACGATGCGGACGAGCGTCCCTTCTCCCGGCCGGGCCGAGGCCCGGCGAAAGAGGAGGAAGCCGAGAAGACCGGCGGCATTCACGAGCGCCGCTCGCAGTGGGAACGCGGCGTGTTCGACCCCCGGGGAGAAGAGGGACCTCGACAGTTCCCGAACCGTGGCCGGAATC
Organism: Holophagales bacterium UBA5066; assembly: GCA_002414905.1. Taxonomy (GTDB): domain Bacteria; phylum Acidobacteriota; class Thermoanaerobaculia; order UBA5066; family UBA5066; genus UBA5066. Next base: position 8,041 of record DIAY01000011.1, read on the forward strand.
TCCGCCGGAGCCAGGGCCGCGAGAGTCGCCACGACGGCCCCGGTCGCCATCGCCGCCGACGAGACGAGCAGAGCACCCTTCAGCGGGGATGCGGGCACCCCCTCGTGCCGAAGGAGTGCCGCGGCCGCCAGGAGGAGGAGCAGCAGCTCGGCGGGTGCAACCCACGGACCGGCCAGAAGGTTGCCGGCGATCGGCAGGAGCGCCACGACGACCGCCGCCCAGAGCGTGGCCAGGGCCGGCCTTGCCAGCGCGGCGACGAGGAAGAGGGCGGAGACGGCCAGGAGCGGTCCCGCGGTCCGCTGCCAGGGGACGCCGATCGCCACGAAGGCGAGCACCGCGAGCGCGGACCCGAGCGCCCAGCGCGCCGGACGGGCACCCGGCGCGAAGAAGCGCCCGAGGCGCTCGACCACTACCGCTCCGCCTCCTGCAGCGGCGAGACCGCGATCGGTCCTCCGGATCGGGCGCGGATCGCCTCGAGCGCCGCCGAAGCGGCGGTCAGGGTCGTCAGGCACGGGATGTCGCGCTCCAGGGCTTCCCTGCGGATCGCCACCTCGTCGAAGAAGGAGTCTTTCCCGAGAGGGGTGTTCACGACGAGCTGAATCTCCCCGTTGATCATCCGGTCGACGACGTTCGGACGTCCCTCGTTCACCTTCAGGACCGGAATGGCCTCGAGCCCCGCGGCTGCGAGAAAAGCGGCCGTTCCCGAGGTCGCGTAGATGCGGAAGCCGAGACTCGCGAGCTCGCGGGCGATCGGGAGGAGGGCCTCCTTGTCGCCGTCGTGAACCGAGCAGAAGACCGTCCCCGACTCGGGGAGCTGGATCCCCGCGCCGGCCGTCGCCTTCAGGAACGCCAGGCCGAAGCTCCGGTCCCGCCCCATCACCTCTCCCGTCGAGCGCATCTCGGGACCGAGGATCGTGTCGACCCCTTCGAAGCGACGGAAGGGGAAGACGGGCGCCTTGATGGAGACGCCGAGAACGGGCGGCTCCTTCGTCAGGCCGACCTCCTCGAGCGTCTCGCCGAGGCAGAGACGCGCCGCGATCCGTGCGAGCGGGACGCCGGTCGCCTTCGCGACGAACGGGACGGTGCGGGAGGCACGAGGGTTTACCTCGAGGACGTAGAGCTTCTCCTCCCGGATCGCGAACTGGACGTTCATCAGGCCGACGACGCCGAGCGCTTCGCCGAGTCTCTGTGTCGCCCTGCGGATCTCTCCGAGCGCTCCCCGCGGGACACGCCGGTAGGGAGGCATCACGCCGTACGAGTCGCCCGAGTGGATTCCGGCCTCCTCGATCTGCTGCATGACTCCGGCGACGACGATGCTCCGGCCGTCGCCCACGGCGTCGACGTCGAGCTCGAAGGCGTCCTCGAGGAACCGGTCGAGGAGGACGGGCCGGCCGGGAAAGGCCTCGAGCGCCTCTGCGAGAACGCCGCGCAGCGCCGCCTCGTCGTAGACGATCCGCATCGCCCGGCCGCCGAGGACGTAGCTGGGACGGACGAGGAGCGGGAAACCGAGCTTCACCCCCTCGACCATCCCTTCTCCGACGTCGCGGGCCGTCGCCCACGGCGGCGCGGCCAGGCCCGTCTCGGCGAGGAGCTCGCCGAAGCGCTCGCGGTCCTCGGCCCGGTCGATGGCGTCGGGCGACGTGCCGAGGATCCGCACGCCGGCCTCCTGGAGCGGGTGCGCGAGCTTCAGCGGTGTCTGCCCTCCGAACTGGACGAGAACCCCGTACGGCTTCTCCTTCTCGATCACCGCCATCACGTCCTCGAACGTGAGCGGCTCGAAGTAGAGGCGGTCCGAGGTGTCGTAGTCGGTGGAGACGGTCTCAGGGTTGCAGTTCACCATCACCGACTCGCAGCCGGCTTCCGAGATCGCCCTGGCCGCGTGGACGCAGCAGTAGTCGAACTCGAGCCCCTGCCCGATCCGGTTCGGTCCGGAGCCGAGGACGACGACCTTCCTCTGGTCCGTCGGCGCCGCTTCACACTCGCTCTCGTAGCAGGAGTAGAGATACGGCGTCGTCGATTCGAACTCGGCCGCGCAGGTGTCGACGCGCGAGAAAACGGGGACGACGTTCGCGGCGAGGCGTGCGGCTCGCGCCTCGCCGGCCGACGTGCCGGTCAGGCGACCGAGGTCCTCGTCGGAGAAGCCCGCGCGCTTGGCGCGGCGCAGGAGCCGCGGCGGGACGAACGCGCCCGCGCCCGCCGCCCGGGTTTCGGCCCGGACCTCCGTCTCCAGCGCCACGACCTCCCCGAAGCGGTCGAGGAACCACCGGTCGATCCCCGTGACTTCGTTCACGAGCTCGACCGTGGCCCCCGCGCGAAGGGCGTCGAGAACGGCGTGGATCCGCTCGGGCCGCGGGACGCGAAGCGCCTCGGCCCGGGGCATCGCCGGCGTTCCCGGGGCCGTCCAGCCGCCCCGCCCCGTCTCGAGGGACCGCAGCGCCTTCCCAAACGCCTCGGCGAAGGTCCGACCGAGCGCCATGACCTCGCCCACCGACTTCATCTGGACGCCCAGGACGTCGGAGGCACCTGAGAATTTCTCGAAGGCGAAGCGCGGGATCTTGACGACGACGTAGTCGAGCGACGGCTCGAAGCAGGCGGG
>DIAY01000011.1:10851-11634 GCA_002414905.1 Holophagales bacterium UBA5066
CGCGAGACGCGGGGGTTCATCTCGATGACGATCCGGCGTCCCGTCTTCGGGTCGACCGCGAACTGGATGTTCGACCCGCCCGTGGCGACGCCGACCGTCCGGATGACCGTTTTGGCGTCGTCGCGCATGGCCTGGTACTCGACGTCGGTGAGCGTCATCTGGGGGGCCACCGTGATCGAGTCCCCCGTGTGGACTCCCATCGGGTCGAGGTTTTCGATGGAGCAGACGACGACGCAGGTGTCGGCCGCGTCGCGCATCAGCTCCAGCTCGAACTCCTTCCAGCCGAGGACCGACTCCTCGACGAGGACCTCGTGGACGGGCGAAAGAAGGAGCCCGCGCTTGACGATTGCCTCGAAATCGTCGGAGTTGAATGCGATGCCGCCGCCCGTGCCGCCGAGCGTATAAGAAGGCCGGACGACGACGGGAAAGCCGAACGGATGAGCGATCTCGCGGGCCTCGTCCACCGTCCGGGCCATTCCGGAGCGCAGGACGTCGACCCCCGCCTTCTGCATCGCCTCCTTGAACAGGAGCCGGTCCTCCCCCAGCTCGACCGAGTGCGCCGAGGCGCCGAGGAGCTCCACACCGTACCGGGCGAGGACCCCCGCCTTGTCGAGGGCAACGGCGAGATTCAGGGCCGTCTGCCCGCCCACCGTCGGGAGGAGGGCATCGGGACGCTCCCGCGCGATCACCCGTTCGACGGTCGCGACGTCGAGCGGCTCGATGTAGGTCGCGTCGGCGAACTCGGGGTCGGTCATGATGGTGGCGGGGTTGGAGTTGACGAGG
>DIAY01000232.1:0-11356 GCA_002414905.1 Holophagales bacterium UBA5066
GATCGGCATCGTCCAGGCGTTCGTGACGCCCGGGATCCGGAGGGCCTTGTCCATCTGGTCGACCAGCTCGTCGTGGGATAAGTGGTCGGGCCAGACGTGCCGGAAGACCGAGGAGAGCCAGCCCGGGGACCAGGACGAGTACCAGCGTTCCTTCGGGCGCCACTCGGACTCGGGCTTCAGGATGACCGTTGTCTCCATCATCGAGAAGGGCGCCGGGTCGGTGGACGTGTCGGCCCGCCCCGCCTTGCCGAAGACCCGTTCCACCTCGGGAAACGACTTCAGGATCTTGTCCTGCACCTGCAGGAGCTTCTCGGCCTCGGTGACCGAGAGTCCCGGGAGGGTCGTCGGCATGTAGAGGATCGACCCCTCGTAGAGAGGCGGCATGAACTCCGACCCGAGCTTCAGGTAGACCGGGACCGTCGCGCCGAGGAGGACGAGCGCGAGGGCGATCGTCGTCTTCGGGTGCTTCAGGACCGCCCGGCAGGGCGGCTCGTAGAGCCGGTGGAGAAGGACGCTGATCGGGTGCTTCTCCTCCGCGTGATACTTCCCGACCGTCACCACGTTGACGATTCGCGCAACCCATCGCGGGCGGAACGTGAACGGGTCCATCCGCGCGAAGAGCATCCGGAGGGCCGGGTCGAGCGTGAGCGCGAGGAACGCCGCGATCGCCATCGCGAGCGTCTTGGAGTAGGCGAGAGGCTTGAAGAGGCGCCCCTCCTGGTCGACGAGGGTGAAGACGGGGAGGAAGGCGACGGCGATGACGAGGAGGGAGAAGAAGACCGAGGGGCCGACCTCCATCAGCGCCTCGAGACGGACCTTGTGGAAGTCGCCGGGCCGCCCACCGTCGTTCCAGATCTGGAGCTTCTTGTAGGCGTTCTCCACCTCGACGATGGCGCCGTCCACGAGGATGCCGATGGAGATCGCGATGCCGCCCAGGGACATGATATTGATGCTCAGGCCCATCGCCTGAAACGGGATGAAGGCGAGGATCACCGAGATCGGGATCGTCAGGATCGGGACGATCGCGCTCGGGACGTGCCAGAGGAACAGAAGGATGATGAGGGAGACGACGACGATCTCCTCGATCAGCTTGCTCTTCAGCGTATCGACCGAGCGCTCGATCAGGTCCGACCGGTCGTAGGTCGTTTCGATCGTGACGCCGGGAGGGAGAGAAGGCTTCAGCTCCTCGAGCTTCGCCTTCACCCGCCCGATCACGTTGAGGGCGTTCTCGCCGCTCCTCATGACGACGATGCCGCCGACCGTGTCCCCCTCGCCGTCGAGGTCGGCGATGCCGCGGCGGATGTCGGGCCCGAGGGAAACCGCGCCGAGGTCGCGAATGGTGACCGGGGTCCCGTTCTCGTTCGTCTTGACGACGACCTTCTCGATGTCGGCGACGTCCTTGATGTAGCCGCGGCCCCGCACCATGTACTCGCGGCCGGAGAACTCGAGGACCCGGCCGCCCACCTCGTTGTTGCTCCTCCGGATCGCGGAGGCGACCTCTTCGAGGCTCACGCCGTAGGCCGAGAGGGTGTTCGGGTCGACCGTGACCTGGTACTGCCTCTGGCTCCCGCCGACGGTCGCCACCTCCGCCACGCCGGGGACCGACTGGACGGCGTAGCGCAGGAACCAGTCCTGGTAGCTCCGGAGCTCCTCGGTCGAGTTCTTCCCCGACCGGTCGACGAGGGCGTACTGAAAGACCCAACCGACGCTCGTCGCGTCGGGGCCGAGCTCGGTGCGGACGCCGTCGGGGAGCTTTCCCTGGATCTTGGACATGTATTCGAGGACCCGGGAGCGCGCCCAGTAGAGGTCGGTCCCGTCCTCGAAGATGACGTAGACGTAGGAGTAGCCGAAGTCGCTGAAGCCGCGAATCGTCTTCACCTTCGGCGCGCCGAGGAGCGCGGTGACGACCGGGTAGGTCACCTGGTCCTCGATGACGTCTGGGCTCCGATCCCAGCGCGAGTAGACGATGACCTGCGTGTCGGAAAGGTCGGGGATGGCGTCGAGCGGGGTCCGCTTCAGGACGCCGATCGCCAGGATCACGGCGATGGCGTAGAGGGACAGGACGAGGTACTTGTTCTCGGCGGAGAACCGGATGATCGCCCGGATCGGCCCGCCGCCGCCGGAGGGAGCGCTCACCTCGGCCCCCTCACTTCTCGTGCCCCGGGACTGCGGCAGGGCCGGGCGTCGTCGCGGCCGGTGCCATCGCCGAGAGGGCCGCTTTCAGCCGGGACTCGGAGTCGACGAGGAAGTTGGCGCCGCGGGCGACGGTCTCCCCCTCGGAGAGCCCCGCGGTCACCTCGTAGAGGCCCTTCGCGTGGTCGCCCACGGTCACCTCGCGCGGCGTGAGGCGCCCTTCGCCCTCGGAGACGAAGGCGACCATCCGCGTTCCGCTGTCGAGGAGCGCGTCGTCGGGAACGACCAGCGCCTCGCGCGCGGCGCCCTTGATGACGACATCCGCGTACATCTCCGGCTTCAGCTCTTCCTTCGGGTTCGCGAGCTCGACGCGCACCTTCACGGTGCGGCTCTTCTCGTCGACGCCCGGGTAGATGTAGGTCACGCGCCCGCTCCAGGTGCGGCCCGGCCAGTAGGACAGGGTCACCGTGGCGTGTTGCCCGAGGGCGAGCCGCGGGAGCTCGTACTCGTAGACGTCGGCCAGGACCCAGACGCTCGAGAGGTCGACGATGTCGAAGAGCGCCTCGGCCGGAGTCACCCTCATCCCGTGGTAGGCGGTGCGCGCCAGCACGTAGCCGGAGATCGGCGCGTAGATGTTCACGGTGCGCGACGGCTCGCCGCGCCGGGCGAGCGCGTCGATGTCGGCAGGAGTCACGTCCCACAGGAGAAGCCGCTTGCGCGCGGCGGCGAGGAGGTCCTCTCCCCCCGTCGCCACGGACGAAATAGTCGAGCTGGAGAGCGACTTCGAAGCCTTCAGCGCGAGGAGGTACTCCTGCTGGGTGGCGTAGAGGTCCGGGCTGTAGACCATCGCGAGGACCTCGCCCTTCTTCACGTACTTCCCCGTAAAGTCGGCCTCGATGTGCTCGACGTAGGCGTCGTAGCGCGTGTGGACGTGGTGGAGACGCGTTTCGTCGATCGCCACGTGCCCCACCGTCCGGATCGAGGTTGCGAACGGCACACGCTCGACCTTCACCGTCGTGAGCCCCAGAAGCTGCTGTTTGCGGGAGTCGATAGTAACGGTCGCGAGGCCCTCGGGTCCCGATCCCCCTCCGCCCACCTCGTCCGAGTAGACGGGAACGAAGTCCATTCCCATCTCGTCTTTCCTCGGGACAGGCGAGGTGATCTTCGGGTCCATAGGCGACCGATAGAAGAGGACCTTCTTCTCGGCCGGGGCCGCGGGCGTCGCTGTCCCTTGCGTCTTTTCGTCGATCGGGACCAGCTTCATCCCGCAAATCGGGCAGTCTCCCGGGTGGTCCCTCACGATCTGCGGATGCATGGGGCACTGGTACCGAACCGGGGCCGCCTCGGTACCGGCCTTCGGCGCGCTCTTCCCGCAAGCGGTCGAAAGGAGGGAAGCCCCGCCAAGGAGGACGGCGGCGGCGAGGGCGAGAGTCAGGACGCGGCTTCTCTTCACAGGGACTCCCTACATCTTCGAGCCGGCTGCGGCGCCGGCTCGGGGGGCGGACGGGGCCATGGCGGACGAAGCGCTCCCGGTCAGGGCGTACTCCTCGAGGTCCGCGCGGGCCCGGATCAGGTCGGCGAGGCGCGAGACTGCGGCGCGCCGGTCGACGAAGTCGGTGCTCAGCGCCTCGAGGACGGTGACGAACGGGACGGCGCCGCTCCGATAGCTCGCGAGGGCGGACTCGACGGAGAGGCGGTCCTGGACGAGGACTCCGCCCGCGTCGAGCCGCGCCTCCTCGACGAGCTGCTCGAGGCGGACGAGCCGCTGCTGCGTGAGCCCCTCGATCGCCCGGCGGAGCGACTCTTCGTTCGCCACGGCCGCTTCGGCTTCGCTTCGGGCGGCGGCGATCAACGGACGCTGCTTCGCTCCGGCCCAGAGGGGAACCGAGACGCCGACGCCCGCCGCCCACATGAGGGGAAGCGAGCCCCGGTTCATGTACCCGGCCGACACGACGAAGTCAGGCTTCAGGTCACGCCGGGCGAGGTCGACCGAAAGGCCGGCCCGTTCCTTCGCGAGGGCCGCCTCCTTCAGCTCTGGGGTCACATCGAGAGCGCGTGCGAGCGCCTCCTCCTCCGCCGGCGGGGGTGCGGGAACCGTGCCAGGGACGAGCCGAAGTGTCGTCGGGATGGGGGCGTCGAGCGGGAGGAAGAGGAGCTCGCGCAGCCTCGCGAGCGCGATCCGTTCCGCGGCGACGTCCCGGGCACGCTGCTGGAGGAGCCGCGTCCCCTCGCTCTGGGCGCGCAGGACGTCCTGCTGGCTCCCCATGCCGGCGGCATAGCGGGCGCGGATCACCTCTTCTATCCACTTCCACGTCCCGACCTGCTCGTCGACGAGTCGCTGGTCCTCGCGTGCCTCGACGAGGTCCGCGTAGGCGCGCTTCACCGAGGCAGCGAGAGTGAGGGCGACACGGTCGGGGACGGTTCGAGTCCGCTCGGCGTCTTTCGCGGCGATCTCGCCCGCGAGACGGAGCTTCCCGGGGAACGGGATCGCCTGCTGCGCCATGAACGAGAGGCGCGTCATCGGCTCCTCCCCCAGCGAGAAGCTCCCTCCGTCGTTCTCGTAGTCGATCGAGAACATCGGATCGGGCAGGGCGCCCGCGGGAAGGACCCGAGCCGCCGCCGCCTCTGCCGCGGCCCGGGCGGAGCGGACTTCGGGGTTTTCCTCCAGCGCCTTGGCGACGAGACGCTCCAGCTCGGAGGCATCGGGTGCGGGCGGCTCGGTAAGCCCTGGAGCGGGCCTGGCGAAGACGAACATGAGCGCTCCCAGCGCGACGCCCCGGCGGTACCGACGGAAGCTCATACGGTGACGGTACCGCCCTGACATTAGAAACGGATTAGTCCGGCGGTCTCGTGAGAACCTTCGGGTCGTACGGAAAAACCATGAGACTGCTCGTCGTCGAAGATGACCCCAAGCTCCTCGCCAGCATCCAGAAGGGTCTCGAGAAGGTCGGGTTCGCCGTCGACGGTGCGCCGGACGGCCGGCGGGGCCTCGAGCTGGCGTTCGGGAACGACTACGACGCCGTTGTCCTCGACGTCATGCTCCCGGGGATGAGCGGCCTCGACCTCCTGCGTGAGCTGCGAACCCGGCGAAAGGCCACGCCGGTCCTCGTTCTGAGCGCCCGCTCTTCGGTCGAGGACCGGATCCTCGGTCTCGACCTCGGAGCCGACGACTACCTCTCGAAACCGTTCAGCTTTTCCGAGCTCCTTGCTCGGCTCCGGGCAATCACCCGCCGCCCCGCCACCGAGCCCGTCACGAAGCTCGTCGCCGCCGATCTGGAGCTCGATACCGCGACGCGGGAGGTCCGGCGCGCGGGCCACCTGATCGAGCTGACCGCGAAGGAATACGCGCTCCTCGACTACTTCCTCCGCCGCAAGGGCATCGTCCTGACGCGTTCGATGATCCTCGACCACGTGTGGGACCTCGAGTACGACGGCGGATCGAACCTCGTCGAGGTCTACGTGAACTACTTGCGGCGCAAGGTCGACCAGGAGCATGACGTCAAGCTGATCCAGACGGTCCGCGGCTCCGGCTACGTCCTGAAGGAGCCCCGGTGAGCCTCCTGCCGAAGAGCTTCCGCGGGCGGCTCACGCTCGGCTCCGCCGCCGTCCTCTCGCTCATCCTGGCGTGCTTCGGAGTCCTCCTTTACGTCGTCGTGCGCGGCCAGCTCCTGCGCCATCACGACCAGGAGCTCATCGAGACCGCCGACGAGGTCCAGGCGATCATCGGCCAGCACGCGGACTGCGAGCACCTGACTGAGGAGCAGACCGCCGAGCTGAACCGGCACAGCAAGCTCGTTCTCTTCCACTCGATCGGCGGAGACCCCGCCGTCTTCTACAAGTCGCCGGACCTCGAGTCGCTACCGGCCGCCCGCGAGCTGGCGGCACGCCCCCGTTTCCTCGAAGAGAGGACCGAGTTCCGAACGTACACCGGCCCGGACGGCCACCTCAGGGTCTACACGAGGCCCTATCGTTCGCATGCGGGCCGCCAGGGCGTCATTCGCGTCATGGAGCGGATGGGCGACGTCGAGATGCCGCTCTCGCATCTGCGCCTTGCCCTCCTCCTGCTGGCCCCGGTCGCCGTCGCCGCGTCGGCCGCCGTCAGCTCCTGGCTCGCCTCGCGCGCGCTCGCTCCGGTCGTCGCGGTCACGAACCTTGCGCGCGAGATCGAATCGACACAGCTCAGCCGCCGCCTGCCCGCCCGCCCCGTCCCCGACGAGATCGGGCGGCTCGTGGCGACCTTCAACCAGATGATCGCCCGGCTCGAGGTGTCGTTCGAGTCGATGAAGCGGTTCACGGCGGACGCCTCGCACGAGCTCCGGAGCCCGCTCGCGAACATGCAGAGCACGATCGAGGTCGCCCTCGGCAGGACGCGTGACGCCAAAGACGACCAGGCGGCGCTGGAGAGCCTCGACGAGGAGATCGCGCGACTCCGGCACATCGTCGCGGACCTCCTCCTGCTGGCCCAGGCCGACAGCGGCCGGCTCCCGTTCCAGCTCGAGCCCCTCCGCCTCGACGTCCTCGCCGCGGAGACCGTCGACGCGTTCGCCGAACGTGCCGCGGCGCTCGCGGTGCACCTCTCGATGAGTCCGTCGCCCCAGGTCGTCATTCGGGGGGACGAGCGCTGGCTTCGCCAGCTCGCCCTCAACCTCGTCGAGAACGCCGTCCGGTTTTCGGCGGGCCAGGAACGAAATGGCGAACCCGTCGAGGTTCGGGTCGCGGTCTGTGCAAGCGACGGGGAGTCGCTACTCACCGTCGACGACAACGGTCCCGGAATCCCTGAAGCAGATCTCGATCGGGTGTTCGAGAGGTTCCATCGCCTCGACGCCACGGGCAAGAGGGGCGCCGACGGCGGGGCCGGGCTCGGGCTCGCGATCTGCGCGTGGATCGTCCGGGAGCACGGGGGCTCGATCCGCGCGGCGCATCGCCCGGGGGGCGGCACCCGAATGACCGTGACCATCCCTCTTCCGCAGGATCCCGAAGCGTAGATCGCGGCGCCGTCGCTGAGGCGATCGGAATCCCGAAGACCACCGCTGGCCAATGGATGTGCGTGTAGGACAGGATCGACTGCTTCGGGGAGGCAGCCACTCCCAGGTGCGAGCGAGCGCGCGCCTCCCAGCGTGACACCCCGCTCTCGGAGTGCGACGATTCGCAGGATGGATGCCGACGTCGTCGTCGTAGGGGCCGGGGTCGTCGGCCTGGCCTGCGCCGCGGAGCTCGCGGGCGCGGGGCATTCCGTCGTCGTCACCGAGCGGCACGCGGCGCCCGGCCAGGAGACGAGCTCGCGGAACAGCCGGGTCCTCCACGCGGGGATCTACTACGCCGAAGGGTCGCTCAAGGCGCGCTTCTGTCTCGCCGGAAACCGGAATCTCTCCGCCTTCTGCGAGGCGCACGACGTCCCGTTCCGCCGCATCGGCAAGTGGCTTCTCGCCCTCTCGCCCGAGGAGGAGACGCGCCTCGCGGAGATCGTTGCGGGGGGCCGGGCAAATGGAGTCGTGCTCGAGGAGGTCTCCATCGAGCGATTCCGGCAGGAGGAGCCGCACGTGAAGGCCACGGCGGCGGTCTTCTCGCCGTCGACCGGCATCCTCGACGCCCATGGCCTCTTACGCGCGCTCCGCGTCATCGCCGAGGGGAACGGGGCGACCTTTGCGTTCCGCCATGCGCTTTGGGCGGCCCGGCCCATCCACGGCGGCTACGAGCTCGTCTTCGAGGACCCCGCGGGCGAGGAGGTCCGGCTCCGGACGGCGCGGGTCGTGAACGCCGCTGGGCTCGACGCCGATCTGGTCGCTGCGCTTCCCGGCCTCGACCTGGAAGGGGCGGGCTATCGGCAGACCTGGACGAAGGGGAGCTACTTCCGGATCCGCCCTTCCCTCCGTGACCTCGCGCACCACCTCCTCTATCCGGTCCTCCCGGCCAGCTACGGAAGCGCCCTCGGCATCCACCTGACGGTGGACCTCGACGGCGAGCTGAAGCTCGGCCCCGACGCCGAGGTCCTCCGCGAGCGGCATCAGACCTATGCGGTGGACAGGGAGCGGCGGGGGCCTTCCTCGCGGCGGCGCGCCGCTACCTCCCGTCGCTGGAGGCCGACGACCTCTCGCCCGACCAGGCGGGGATCCGCGCACGCCTCCAGGTGCTCGGCAGTCCCTTCCGCGACTTCGTCATCGCGGAGGAGTCGGCGCGGGGCCTCCCGGGCTGGGTGAACCTCGTCGGCATCGATTCGCCGGGGCTGACGAGCTGCCTCGAGCTGGCCCGCGAGACGCGCCGGCTCCTCTCGGCCTGAAGGATGTACGGTCCTGCGCGGTTTCGGGACCGTGGACTGATCGGGTCTCGGCCTTGACCGGGCTCGGGTAGAGTCTCCGACGGAAGAAGCTCGGCGGGCGGGAGGAGAGGTTTGCTCTGCCGGCCTGCGAGATCCGCCCTTCAGGCCGAGCGCTTCCTGGCCCGTGCTCCTCGGGGAGCGTCCTGCCTTTTTGACCGCGTTTCGGTGGTGGCCGGCATCGAGTAGGTGCAGGCATGGTCTCCGTCCGAGATGAAGGTCTCCCTTCGCAACCGTTCACCCAGCAGGCTCTCGATCAGCTTCTTCTCGAACCGGCACGGAAGCGCGGTGGTCGCAACGAGGCCCCGCAGGGGGCAGTGGCAGAGCCGCAAACGAGGCCCGGCCTCGCCCCCGACGACCTCGGCGACGAAGCCCTCCTCGGAAAGGATTTCGGCGACGGCCTCGAGCCGTTTGCGGCCACGCAGCCCGGCCACGCGGGGCGCGAGCTCCTGACGCCTGCGTGCGAGCCGAACGTCGAAGAACTTCTCGAGGAGGTCGTGGTGCCCCTGTTCGTGCAGGAATCCCGCGAGCTCGCCGAGCAGCGCCCCCTCGCGGCGAGGGAAGAGAGCTTCCCCGGCGGCTGTCAGCTGATACAGGACGTGAGGCCGCCCGGGCCCGGTACGGTGGACGCCCGGCCGTTCGACAAGCCCCATCGCGGCGAGCGACTTCAGGTGCGTGCGGAGTGTCTCGCGGTTCAGGTCGAATCCGGCCTCGAGCTGGGCGAGCGTGCACTCGCCGGACCGCTTGATCAGCTCGAGGAGCTTTCTCTGGCTCTCGCCGATCCCGGGACCGAAGACGGATTCCGTGGTTTGCATCGACTCATCTCTCTCTCAGCCGGCTGTCGGGCGCGAGGTGAGGCCGCCACGAGCCTTGAGCGGGCGGCTCGCGCTCAACAGGCGGGGAACGATCCAGGTCGCCCACCAGATGAGCCCGGCGACCTCGAACAGGCCCGAGACGCCGGCCACCGGGAAGGCTACGGGGGTCACATCGGTCAGGACCTGCTGCGTCACGCGCAGGGTGCAGCCGAGGTTCAGCAGGAGGAACGGTGCCAGCGGCATCGCCTCGGCGGCCGCTGAGCTCCCCGCCGGCCGCGGTGCGACTCGCGAGGCGACGCCGACCATCATCAGGCTGACGAAGCCGACGGTGACTGCGTGCCGGGTGGCTCCATGCCATGCATGCGAGAACGGCAGGCCGACGAGGCGCGACCAGAACGGGCCGGCCACGAGCATCGCGAGCGACACGCCAAGCCAGACGTGAGCCGCGCGGACGAAAGTGAGCGGCGAGAGGCGTGGCAGGACGAAGCGGGGCCGTGAGAAGACCTTCAGGCTGGCGGCCGCCAGGAGGGCAAAGACGGCCAGGCCAACCCACGCCACCCAGACGACGACGAACACGGCCAGCCGGCCGGAGGTCATCGCCACGGGGAACAGGGCAGCCTCGATCAAAATCATGGCCTGCAGCGGCCAGAAGAGGCGGAAGGCACGGCGCTCGTCCACGACCGGTGTTCCGAAGAGCCCGGGCAGCACGCGCATCGAGACGCCGAGGATCATCGACAGCGCCAGTCCGTGGATCTGCAGGTCGCGCAGCGGGAGCTGCCACACCGCGATCTCGGCCAGAAGCGCTGTGCGGTCGGGCGCGCCGATCGTGAGCACGAGATGGCGCAGGTCCAGGACGGTCGAGAGAAGGAACCAGGCCAGGCCCGCTCCGATGTAGAGATCCGCCGCTCGCCCCCGCGCCCCTTTCTGGCATGCCGCCACCGCCAGCAGCGCGACGAAGGCCGCGACGACGGCAAGCTGCAGCGCCCCCGCCGCAATCGCGAGGCTGGCCAGGAAGCCGGTGTGGCGTGCCTCGCCGATCGTCCTCACGACGATTGCGAGGGCCATCAGTGGCAGCAGGGCGCGGGCCAGGCGCGGAGAGGGAAGACGAACCCCCCAGAAAGGAGGGAACATCTGGAGCGCGAACCCCATGATGAAGAGTCCCATCCATCCGTAGATCTGCGCCTGACCGTGGGCGTTGATCTCGAAGATCGAGGGCGCCGAGAAGTTCTGAGCACGGGCGATTCGCAGAAGGAGCCACGCGCCCCAGGTCGCTCCGGCAGTCAGCGTGACGACGAGGCCGGTGAGGAAAAAGCGCGGGTAGATCGGCCCTTGCGTCACGACAGGGGCCGAGGTCACGGTGGCCCTGGTGCCTCCGGCAGCGAGCGGGCAGATGGTGGCAGCGCGCGGCGCCGCATTCCCGGGCGGGCTGGCGGGTGCGGGCGATGGGCTTTCCGGCGGACTCGTATTCACTGTTGTTATGATGTTATGGGTGATAATTAAGAGAGTCAAACCTCCCGAGACGGAAGGACCACCACAGGAGGCGTCCATGGAACCCAGGATCGAATATCACGAGCTCGCGCCTGAAGGCTTCAAGGCCATGCTCGGGCTCGAGACCTACGTCCGCGGCTCGGGGCTCCCGCACGACCTGCTCGAGCTCGTGAAGGTCCGCGCGAGCCAGATCAACGGGTGCGCCTATTGCCTCGACATGCATACGAAAGACGCACGGGCCGCGGGAGAGACGGAGCAGCGCCTCTATGCCGTCGCGGCCTGGCACGAGGCGCCGTTCTTCAGCGAACGCGAGCGGGCGGCGCTTTCGTGGACCGAAGAGGTGACCCGGGTCGGAGAGAGCGGGGTGCCGGACGAGCTGTACGAAGAGGTGCGGCAGCAGTTCAACGAGAAGGAGCTCGTGGACCTCACCCTGGCGATCGTCACCATCAACGGCTGGAACCGTCTGGCGATCGCGTTCCGGGCTGTGCCGGGGAGCTACCGGCCGGACCTCGCACGGTAGGAAGGCCTGGAGGATGACGGTGGCCGAAGGGCCGCGGGCAACAGCGCCCGGACGGCCGAAGGAGGGTGTCCCGCCCCGCGTCGTGAT
>DIAY01000232.1:11437-12813 GCA_002414905.1 Holophagales bacterium UBA5066
CGGCGAGCCTGGGGCCGAGCGACGTCGCCTACCCGATCCGCGCGGTGCTGAGCGGTCAGCAGAACGCGTCGGTGATCCTGGCCGAGGCGACGTCGGTGGACCTGGCGGAGAGGAAAGTGATCCTCAGGGACGGAGAGCTCGCCTACGACTACCTGATCGTCGCCGCCGGGGCACGCCACTCGTACTTCGCCCACCCGGAGTGGGAGGAGGCCGCCCCGGGCCTCAAGACGTTGGAGGATGCGCTTGCGATCCGCCAGCGCGTACTCCTCGCTTTCGAGCGAGCCGAGCGGGAGACCGACCCCGAGCGGCGCCAGACGCTCCTCACGTTCGTCGTCGTGGGGGGCGGGCCGACCGGCGTGGAGCTGGCCGGCGCGATCGGCGAGATCGCCTGCAAGGTGATGACGAAGGACTTCCGGCACATCGACCCTCGCGAGGCGCGGACGATCCTCGTGGAGGCAGGGCCGAGGATCCTGCCGGCGTTTCCCGCGAGTCTCTCGACGAAGGCGGAGAGTGCCCTGCGGCGGCTCTGCGTGGAGGTGCGTACCGGGGCTCTCGTCACGAGCGTGTCACCTCTTGCCGTGACGATCGGTGAGGAGCGCGTGAGCGCGGCGACGATCCTCTGGGCCGCCGGAGTCCAGCCGTCCGAGCTTGCCCGCTCGCTCGGCGTCCCGCTCGATCGCGCAGGCCGGGTGATCGTCGGCCCCGATCTCACCGTCCCGGGGCACCCCGAGGTCTTCGTGGTGGGTGACCTCGCGGAGTGTGCCGGCGCCGACGGCCGCCCGCTCCCGGGGCTGGCGCCGGTGGCGCTTCAGCAGGGTCGCCACGCCGCGCACAACGTCCTCTGCGCCGTGCGGGGCCTGCCCCTGACGCCGTTTCGCTATCGCGATCGGGGGACGATGGCCACGATCGGGCGAGGGGTCGCGATCGTCGACCTCCGCGGGCTGCGGCTGTCGGGCCTTCCGGCCTGGCTCGCCTGGTGCTTCGTCCACATCCTGTGGCTCATCGGCTTCCGCAACCGCTTCGTGGTGATGTTCGAGTGGGCCTGGGCCTACTTCACCCGGCAGCGCTCCTCCCGGCTCATCCTGGGCGGCGGGGAGCCCGGGATCGTAAGGAACAAATGACTCGTGATCGACGGGTGCTCGCGCACCACTGGCTCGTACTGGCCGTCGCGACGCTTGCCGGCAGCGGGGCGCTCGCCCTGGGTGTGGCCGCCGCCAGATTCCCGCTCGTGGCGCGCCACCTGACGGACACCGATCTGGCCCGCCGGGCGCTGGTCGTCCACGTCGGCCTCGGCGTCGTGGCCTGGTTCTGCGCCCTGCCCGTCGCACTCTTTCACCTCTACCGGCTCGGCACGGGGTCGTCGCCGAGGGCGAGCC